>MUMD01000803.1 GCA_002155895.1 Streptomyces rochei | reverse complement strand
GCGGCCGTGACACCGACGGCGAGGCCGGCCAGCGGGGCGCACAGCATGCCGGCGCGCGCCGCCTCGCGGTCCCAGCGGGTCACCTCGACCGGGAAGACGGTGAGGGTGCCGAAGGCGAAGCGGAGGCCGTCGGGGGAGGGGGTCCTGAGCACCGGCGCAGACTACCCGGCGGTCGTGCGGGCGTCGGCGGCGACCGGGGGTGACCAGGGGTGGCCGGGGATAAAGTGCGCATATGGGAGATTGGTGGCAGCGCAACATCATGGAACCCGGGAAGCTGCCGCTGCTCCTCGCCCTGGCGGCCTTCACGCTGACGTTCGTGATCACGCGGGTCGTCACCCGGCTCATCCGGGCGGGCAAGGGGCCCTTCGGCAACGTCCAGGCGGGCGGAGTGCACGTGCACCACGTGGTCCCCGGGGTCGTCCTCACCGTGGTGGGCGGCTTCGCCGCCGTCGCCGGGGGCCGGCACGGGGTCGGCTCCGCGCTCGCCGCGGTGGTCTTCGGGGTCGGGGCGGGCCTGGTCCTGGACGAGTTCGCGCTGATCCTGCACCTCGACGACGTGTACTGGACGGAGGCGGGGCGCAAGAGCGTGGAGGTCGTGGTGGTCACCGCCGCGCTGGTCGGCCTCCTCCTCGCCGGCTTCACCCCGTTCGGGGTGGACGGCATGACGCAGGACGAGTTGCGGGACCGGGCCAACGTCATCGCGACCGTCGCGGGGAACTTCGTCCTCTCGCTCCTGGCCCTGGCGAAGGGCAAGACGCGGCTCGCGGTCTTCGGTGTGATCGTGCCGTTCGTCGCCCTGATCGGCGCGGTCCGCCTGGCCCGGCCGGGCTCCTTCTGGGCCCGCCGCTTCTACGGCCGCCGGCCGCACGCCCGGGCCAAGGCCCACCTGCGGGCCTACCGCCACGACCGCCGCTGGTCCGGGCCGCGCCGTGCGGTGCAGGACTGGATCGGGGGGCGTCCCGACGCGTAGGCCTCCGGCGGTTGGGCGGGG
>MUMD01000802.1 GCA_002155895.1 Streptomyces rochei | reverse complement strand
GCCCCGCCCTCCTGCTATGACTAACGTACTGGTTCGTACATTGGTCGCTCGGGCACGGACCCGAGCCGCTCAGGAGGTCCCCGGTGGCCAAGGACTCGTATCTCGTCGGACTGATCGGCTCCGGCATCGGCCCGTCGCTCAGCCCGGCCCTGCACCAGCGGGAGGCCGACCGGCAGGGCCTGCGCTACCTGTACCGGCTGATCGACGTCGACACCCTCGGGGTGCCGCCCGAGGCCGTGGGCGACCTGCTGCGCGCCGCCCGGGACCTCGGCTTCGACGGGCTGAACATCACCCACCCGTGCAAGCAGCTCGTCATCGAGCACCTGGACGCGCTCGCCCCGCAGGCCGAGGCGCTCGGCGCGGTCAACACGGTCGTCTTCGACGACACCGGCCGGGCCACCGGTCACAACACGGACGTCACCGGCTTCGCCGCGTCCTTCGCCCGGGGCCTGCCCGACGCGCCGCTGGAGCGGATCGTGCAGCTCGGCGCCGGCGGCGCGGGCGCGGCCGTCGCCCACGCCACGCTCACCCTGGGCGCCGGTCAGGTCACCGTCGTCGACGCGCTGCCCGAGCGGGCCGCCGCCCTCGCCGCCCAGCTGAACCGGCACTTCGGGACCGGACGCGCCGCCTGTGCCGCCCCCGAGCGGTTGCCCGCGCTGCTGGACGAGGCCGACGGCATCGTCCAGCAGCGCGGGCAACCGCTCGGGGGCGGCACAGGCGGCGCGCTGGCGCTTATACACATCT
>MUMD01000801.1 GCA_002155895.1 Streptomyces rochei | reverse complement strand
GCCGCCGGCACCTCCTCCGGCGACGGAGTGGGAGCCGTCGTGCTCAAGCGCCTGGAGGACGCCCTCGCCGACGGCGACCGCGTCCGCGCCGTCATCCGCGGCAGCGCCGTCAACAACGACGGCCGCCGCAAGGTCGGCTTCAGCGCGCCCAGCGCCGCCGGACAGACCGAGGTGATCCTCGCCGCACAGGCCCAGGCGGAGGTCGACGCCGGCACCATCGGTCTGATCGAGGCGCACGGCACCGCCACCAAGCTCGGCGATCCGATCGAGGTGTCCGCGCTCACCGAGGCGTTCCGGCACAGCACCCGACGGACCGGGTTCTGCGCGCTCGGCTCGGTCAAGACCAACATCGGCCACCTCGGCGCCGCCGCGGGCATCGCCGGACTCATCAAGGCCGTCCTCGCCCTGGAACACCGGCAGATCCCGCCCAGCCTCCACTTCGACCGGCCCAACCCGCTCATCGACTTCGAGGCGAGCCCCTTCCGGGTCCCCACCGCCCTGGAGGAGTGGCCCGCACCCGGC
>MUMD01000800.1 GCA_002155895.1 Streptomyces rochei | reverse complement strand
CGACCCCGGCGACTTCGGCGGAGGCTTCTAGGTCCGGGGGCCGCCCGGCGCCACGGCGCGGGCGGCCCCACGGTCGCCTCACCCCACCACGGGTTCTACGGCCGGCGCGGCACGCCCGCCGTCCCGTCGGCCCGGCCCACCGCGCCGCGGGCCGACGCCGCGACGGTCAGGGCCAGGGCGCAGACGACGAGCCCCGCGCTGATCCACGCCGGCGACCGGTACCCGTACCCCGCGCCGATCGCCAGCCCTCCGGCCCACGGGCCCAGCGCCGCGCCCACGTTGAACGCGGCCGTCGCGAAACCGCCGGCCAGGGTCGGGGCGTCCGGTGCCGCGTACAGCACCTGGGAGATCAGCGTGGAGCCGACCCCGAAGGACAGCGCGCCCAGCACGCACACGAGCCCGAGCAGCAGGACCGGGTGCCCGGCACCGAGCGCCAGCACGCACCACCCGGCTCCCAGCGCGGCCCCGCCCGCCGTCACCACCGACGCCGGGCTGCGGTCGGCGAACCGCCCGCCCACGTTCACCCCCACGAACGAGCCCG
>MUMD01000799.1 GCA_002155895.1 Streptomyces rochei | reverse complement strand
GGCCTGGGGGCTGGTGGGGTGGGTTCGTCAGTGAAGTCCGTCTGGGTGCGGACGGTCGTTGCTGCCTGTTGTCTCTGGTCGTCATGGGCGGACGGTGGGTGGTCTGTATCCGGTTCCAGGGGGGTGCTGGAGAGGTTCCGTGTGCTGTGGGTCGGTCGGGGCGGGTTGTGTGGGAGTCCCGACAGCCTCGCGGCCGAGAAGGCTTTCAGTACCAGTGGGTGCTGCGGGTACCGGTGGTGCCTGGTGTGCGGCGCTCGATCCTGGAGAAGTGCGGCAGTCGGGCTGTCCGCCTGCGCAAAGTCTCACGCGGTCCGGGCTTCGGAGTCGGGTCCCGGGTTCACAATGCGACTGGCCGATGTGCCAGGGCCCGATCGGCGACCTCGTCAGCTGGAAAGTTCTTCCGCTGCCGGCCGGGAATTCAAGTTGCTGGCGTGTCCGGATGGGTATGCCAGGGCTCTGTCCGGTTTGTTCAGCCGGCCGTGTATCTCGTCGTCCGAGGCGTGGTCCGC
>MUMD01000798.1 GCA_002155895.1 Streptomyces rochei | reverse complement strand
GTCCTCTCCCCCACCGAGGACCCCCACCGCTGGCAGCTGCGGCTGGACACCCAGCACCCCGTCCTCTTCGACCACCCCGGCGACCACGTCCCCGGCATGGTCCTCCTCGAAGCGGCCCGGCAGGCAGCAGCAGGAGCCCTGGGAAGAACCTCCCTGCTCCCCCTCGGCCTGACCAGCGAACTGGTGCAGTACGCCGAACTCGACATCCCCTGCATCATCGAGGCCGCCCCCCACCCCACCCACAGCCCCGGCCTCACCACCGTCCACATCACCGGACACCAACGCGGCCAGACCGTCTTCACCTGCACCGTCACAGCAGCAGACGCCTGACCCCCGCCACCCCGCCGCCCGGTCAGCGGCCGGAAAAACCCGCCACATGGTCGGCCGCCCACTGACCAAACGACCGCGCAGGCCTGCCCACCAGGCGGGCGAACGTCCCGTCCACCCCGGCCTTGGCCCCCTGCCGCTGCCGCACAGCACTCCGCAGCAGCGCCTCCACCACCGCCGGCGGATACCGCTGGCCCCACCGGGCCCGGGCCTCCTCCCACCCCAGCTCCTCGAAACGCAGCGGACGGCCCAGCACACACGACAGCCGGGCCGTCCGCTGAACCGCCGAGACCGCCTCCGGACCCGTCAGCACATACGCACGCCCCGCATGCCCCGGCCCCGTCAGCGCCCGCACCGCCACCTCCGCCACATCCCCCGGATCCACACACGCGTTCAACGACGCCCCGAACAGCTCACGCACGACGCCCCCGGCCCGGATGTCCGCCGCCCACGCGAGGCTGTTGGACATGAACGAACGGGGCCGCAGCAGGGTCCAGGCCAGGCCCGAGGAACGCAGCAGCTCCTCGCTCTCCCGCTGCCAGCACGTGATCAGGTCATCCGCCCCCGCATCCTCCACAGCGGCCGCCGACAGCTTCACCACATGCTCCACACCCGCATCCGCCGCCGCCCGCACAAAACACGCATCCTGATCCCCCCCGACCACCGTCGTCACCAAAAACGCCCGCCTCACCCCCCGCAGAGCCGCCCGCAACGACGCCGCGTCACCGTAATCCCCACGCAC
>MUMD01000797.1 GCA_002155895.1 Streptomyces rochei | reverse complement strand
CTGCGGGAACTGCTCGGCGACCGGCTGGGCCAGCGCCTGCAGTCCGGCCACCACGGCGGCGAAGCGGTCCACGTCGTCGGGGTCTTCGGCGCCGTAGGAGGTGATGGCCTTGCCGTCGCTGGAGGCCACGAGGGCGAAGCGGATCTCCTGGATGGACTCCACAAGGTCGCGGAGCGCCCAGCTCACGTCGGTTCCCTGGTGCGTCATGGGGACTAGTCGCTCTCTTCAGTACGGTGCTCGGTGGGCTGGCCACCGGTGGTCGTGTCACGGGTGCCGGCGGTCCCGGGCGGCGGCGCGGCGCCGGTCGCCGGGCCGGCGTCGCGCCCGGCGGTGGCGAAGGCCGCGAGTCCGGCGAAGGACGCGTCCGGCGGGACCGCGGGGACGGAGGAGGCCGCGGGCACGGGGGCCACCTCGGACTCGCCGGACCGGGCGCCGTGCGCGGCGGGCTCGGGGGCCCGCTGCCCCGCCGGGCGGTCCGGCGTCCCGGCGGCGGTCGGGTCGCCGCGCCTGCTGCGGCGCCGGGGCA
>MUMD01000080.1 GCA_002155895.1 Streptomyces rochei | reverse complement strand
GCCGAGGCGCACGAGGCCGGCGGCGGAGCGGTCACGCGGGTGCCCGTGGACCGGACGGGGGCGGTGGACCCGGCGGCGTACGCGCGGACCCTGCGCGGGGACACCGCGCTGGCCTGCCTCCAGTCGGCCAACCACGAGGTGGGCACCGAGCAGCCGGTGGCGGAGGTGGCCGGGGCCTGCCGGGAGGCGGGGGTGCCGCTGCTGGTGGACGCGGCGCAGTCGCTGGCCTGGGGGAAGGTGCCGGGCGACTGGTCGCTGCTGGCGGCCAGCGCCCACAAGTGGGGCGGGCCGTCCGGGGTCGGGCTGCTCGTCGTGCGCAAGGGCGTGCGGTTCGCGCCGCAAGGCCCCGGGGACGAGCGCGAGTCGGGGCGGGCGCCCGGTTTCGAGAACCTGCCGGCGATCGTGGCGGCGGCGGCGTCGCTGCGGGCGGTGCGGGCCGAGGCGGAGGCGGAGGCGGTCCGCCTGCGGGAGCTGGCGGAGCGGATCCGGGCCCGGGTGCCGGCCCTGGTGCCGGACGTGGAGGTGGTCGGCGACCCGGTGCGCCGGCTGCCCGGCGTCGTCACCTTCTCGTGTCTCTATGTCGACGGGGAGACCTTGCTGCACGAGCTGGACCGGGCCGGTTTCTCGGTCTCCTCCGGCTCGTCCTGCACCAGCAGCACCCTCACGCCGAGCCACGTCCTGAAGGCGATGGGGGTGCTCAGCGAGGGCAACGTCCGGGTGTCGCTGCCGCCGGGGACCCCGGCCGAGGACGTCGAGCGGTTCCTGGAGGTGCTGCCGGGCACGGTGGCCGCGGTGCGGGAGAAGCTGGGCGCGCCGGCGGCAGCGGAGGCCGCCCCGCGGACCGGGGGCGACCTCGTCGTGGACGCGATCGGCCGGCGCTGCCCCATCCCGGTGATCGAACTGGCCAAGGTGATCGGCGACGTCCCCGTCGGCGGCACCGTCCGCGTCCTGTCCGACGACGAGGCCGCCCGTCTGGACATCCCGGCGTGGTGCGAGATGCGGGGGCAGGAGTACGTGGGCGAGGAGGGGGCGGAGAAGGGAACGGCGTACCTGGTCCGCCGGATCAGCTGACGCCCGCCCCCCGCCCACCGGGCCGGGTCAGGCCAGGTGCGCCTGGACCTCTCCGGCCGCCTCGTCCCCGTACGCCTTGGTGAACCGCTCCATGAAGTGGCCGCGCCGCAGCTGGTACTCCTGGGTGCCCACCGTCTCGATGACGAGGGTCGCCAGCATGCAGCCCACCTGCGCCGCCCGCTCCAGCGACACGCCCCACGCCAGCCCCGACAGGAACCCGGCGCGGAAGGCGTCGCCGACGCCCGTGGGGTCGGCCTTGCGCTCCTCGTCGGGGACGCCGACCTCGACGGTCTCCTCGCCCGCCCGCTCGATGCGGACGCCGCGCGCGCCGAGGGTGGTGACGCGGTGACCGACGCGGCCGAGGATCTCCTCGTCGCTCCAGCCGGTCTTGGTCTCGATGAGCCCCTTCTCGTACTCGTTGGAGAAGAGGTAGGTCGCCCCGTCCAGCAGTATCCGGATCTCGTCGCCGTTCATCCGGGCGATCTGCTGGGAGAAGTCGGCGGCGAAGGGGATGGACCGCGCGCGGCACTCCTCGGTGTGCCGGAGCATCGCCTCCGGGTCGTCGGCGCCGATGGAGACCAGATCGAGGCCGCCCACCCGGTCGGCGACGGTCTTCAGCTCGATGAGGCGGGCCTCGCTCATCGCGCCCGTGTAGAAGGAGCCGATCTGGTTGTGGTCGGCGTCGGTGGTGCAGACGAACCGGGCGGTGTGCAGGGTCTCGGAGATGCGCACCGAGTCGGTGTCGACCCCGTGCCGGTCCAGCCAGGCGCGGTACTCGGCGAAGTCGGAGCCGGCCGCGCCGACCAGGATCGGCCGGGTGCCGAGCTGGCCCATGCCGAAGGCGATGTTCGCGGCGACGCCGCCCCGGCGTACGTCGAGCTGGTCGACCAGGAAGGAGAGCGAGACCGTGTGCAACTGGTCCGCGACGAGCTGGTCGGCGAAGCGGCCGGGGAAGGTCATGAGGTGGTCGGTGGCGATGGAGCCGGTGACTGCGATGCGCACGGCGTGGACTCTCTCCTGAGGGGGAGGCGGGTTGACAGTTCACGCTACCCGGGACCGCCCGTCCGCCGAAGCAGGCGAAACTACCCGGTAGTACAACTTTCTTCACCGCGCCGGACGTGCCTACGGTGCTGTCATGACGAACCTGAGGACCGCCGACCCCGCCCCGGCCGACCTGGACGGCGACCTGGCGTCGCTGCGCGGCGACTGCGCCCGGATGGCCCCGCGCTGGGAGGCGCCGGTCGAGGTCTCCCACCGCCCCGTCCCCGTCCCGCTGCTCCACGGCGTGCGCGTGCCGCAGACGTCGGCCAGGCTGCTGGACGCGATGTCGGACTACGGCGACTGAGGGTCACGGGGAACCGGATCCTCCTCCACCGCGTCCCATCGCTGTCCCCAGGAACAGCCGAAGGAGCGATGCGGTGAACACCGAGCGACCCGACCACGACGACGCCACCGTCGCCGCCGACGAGGCCGGCACCGGGCGTTCCGCGCGGCGGCGCCCCCCGGCGGTCGTCGTCGCGTCCGTCGCCGCGGCCGTGCTGGTGGTCGGCACCGGCGGGGCCTATCTGGCCGCGTCCGCCTCCGGGGACGGGGGCGGCGGTACGACGTCCGGGGCGCCGGGCGACGGCACTCCCCCGCCGCTCGCCCTGGACGGCTTCGGGGCGCCCTCGCCGGGCGGCCAGGGCGGCCTGGACGGCCAGGACGGCACGAACGGCATCGCGCCCGGCGAACCCGACCCGTACGGCGTCACCTACCGCGCCGACGGCCCGCTCCCCGAGGGGCCCGGCTCGGCGCCCGTGTACCGGGCCCAGGGCGACGTCACCGAGGCGGAGGTGGCCCGCCTGGCGAAGGCGCTCGGCGTCGCGGGGACGCCCCGGGTCCAGGGCGACGCCTGGAAGGTCGGCAGCGCAAAGGACGGCTCCGGGCCGCTGCTCACCGTGGGCCGGCAGGCGCCGGGCACCTGGACCTTCCACCGCTACGCGCCGGGCACGGACGACTGCGGGAAGGGCGCCGTGTGCAAGGCGCCCTCCGCCGACGGCACGGGCGCCCCGGTGAGCGAGGCGGCCGCAAAGAAGGCGGCGGCGCCGGTGCTGAAGGCGCTGGGCCAGGACGACGCCAAGCTGGACGCCGGTCAGGTCATGGGCGCCCGGCGCGCCGTGAACGCCGCGCCCGAGGTGGGCGGGCTGCCCACGTACGGCTGGACGACCGGGGTGGTCGTCGGGGCGGGGGGCGATGTGGTCGGCGGCAGCGGGCAGCTGAAGGAGCCGGTCGAGGGGGACACGTACCCCGTCCTGGGCGCCGAGGAGACGCTGGCGCTGCTGAACTCGCCGGGCAGCGCCCCCGGCGCCGGCATCGGGGGCTGCGCGAGCCCGGTGCCGCACGAGGACCGGACTCAGGCACCCTGCGACCCGCCGACGGGCGCGCCGGAGAAGCCGCGGAAGCGGACGGTGACGGTCGAGGAGGCGGTGTTCGGGCTGGCCGCCCACCCGGTCCGGGGGCGGCAGACGCTGGTGCCTTCGTGGCTGTTCGAGGTGGAGACGCCGGGCGCGGACGAGGGCGTCACGGTCACCTACCCGGCGGTCGACCCGGAGTTCCTGACCACCGCGGCGCCCGCTCCCTCGCAGGAGCCGGCCCCGGCCCCGGACGGTGACCGGCGGGACGTGGAGGTGCGCGGCTACACGGCGGCGGACGGCGAGCTGACCGTGCACTTCACGGGCGGGGTCTGCTCCGACTACGCGGCGAAGGCCGAGGAGAGCGCGGGGAAGGTGACGGTCACGGTGACCGAGACCCCGCACCCGGAGAAGGTCTGCATCCTGATCGCCAAGGAGTACGAGCGGACGGTGCCGCTCGACCAGCCGCTGGACGGCCGGAAGGTCGTGGGCTCGGACGGCGAGGAGATCCCGGTGCACAAGCCGGGCGCGCGGCTGCCCGCCCCGTCCGGGGACCGGTGAGGCCGGCGACGCTCCGGGGCCGGTGAGGCCGCAGAGGCGTACGAGAAAGGGCGGCGGCCCGGGGTGAGTGTCCCGGGCCGCCGCCCTTTCTCGTACGCCTTCACGCCGTCGTCCGGCGCCGGGCGGCTCAGCTGAAGGAGTCGCCGCAGGCGCAGGAGCCCGTCGCGTTCGGGTTGTCGATCGTGAAGCCCTGCTTCTCGATCGTGTCCACGAAGTCGATGGTGGCGCCGCCCAGGTACGGGGCGCTCATGCGGTCGGTGGTGACCTTGACGCCGCCGAAGTCCTTCACCACGTCGCCGTCGAGCGAGCGCTCGTCGAAGAAGAGCTGGTAGCGCAGGCCGGAGCAGCCGCCGGGCTGGACGGCGACGCGCAGCGCCAGGTCGTCACGGCCTTCCTGGTCGAGCAGGGCCTTGACCTTGGCCGCGGCGGCGTCGGTCAGGATGATGCCGTCGGTGACGGTGGTGGTCTCGTCCGATACGGACATCTACATCTCTCCCGGGTTGTACGGAGACTGCTTGCCGACGGTTCCAACCGACGGGGCCGCGTATTCATTCCGGGCCGGGGCCGTGTCTTTCTCCTCGGCTCGTCCCTTCATGCTCGCACACGCCCCGGGGAGCGGACAGCGCCTCGGGGACGGGGATTCACGTCACACCGACACTATGGGCATCGTCAAAGTGACGTGAACCGGTTATGATATATAGCGTCAGTTCGACGAAAAGTAGAAAGGGTGCGTGTCGTGACCACCGCCCAAACCCAGGAGCTCGACGTTCAGCCGACGCCCCTCGCCCTGCTGCTGCTCGGCCGCGAGGCCGACCCGGCGAGCGAGCGCGGCGTGGACTGCCCCGGCGACCTGCCCTCGCCCTCCGACCCGGACCTGGTGGCGCGCGCCCGCGCGGCCAAGGAGAAGCTCGGGGACAAGGTCTTCGTGCTCGGTCACCACTACCAGCGCGACGAGGTCATCCAGTTCGCCGACGTCACGGGTGACTCCTTCAAGCTGGCCCGGGACGCGGCCGCGCGCCCGGAGGCCGAGTACATCGTCTTCTGCGGTGTGCACTTCATGGCGGAGTCGGCCGACATCCTGACCTCCGACGACCAGAAGGTGGTCCTGCCCGATCTGGCCGCCGGCTGCTCCATGGCGGACATGGCGACCGCCGAGCAGGTCGCCGAGTGCTGGGACGTGCTGACCGAGGCCGGGATCGCCGAGCAGGTCGTGCCCGTCTCGTACATGAACTCCTCGGCGGACATCAAGGCGTTCACCGGCAAGCACGGCGGCACCATCTGCACCTCGTCCAACGCCAAGCGCGCCCTGGACTGGGCCTTCGAGCAGGGCGAGAAGGTCCTGTTCCTTCCCGACCAGCACCTGGGCCGCAACACGGCGGTGCGGGACATGGGCATGTCCCTGGAGGACTGCGTCGTCTACAACCCGCACAAGCCGAACGGCGGGCTGACCGCCGAGGAGCTGCGCGGGGCGAAGATGATCCTGTGGCGCGGGCACTGCTCGGTGCACGGCCGCTTCAGCCTCGACTCGGTCAACGACGTGCGGGCGCGCATACCGGGTGTGAACGTCCTGGTGCACCCCGAGTGCAAGCACGAGGTCGTCGCGGCGGCCGACTACGTCGGCTCGACCGAGTACATCATCAAGGCCCTGGAGGCCGCCCCGGCCGGCTCCAAGTGGGCGATCGGCACCGAGCTGAACCTGGTCCGCCGACTGGCGAACCGTTTCGCTGCCGAGGACAAGGAGATCGTCTTCCTCGACAAGACGGTCTGCTTCTGCTCGACCATGAACCGCATCGACCTCCCGCACCTGGTCTGGGCGCTGGAGTCGCTGGCGGAGGGCACCCTGGTCAACCGCATCGAGGTCGACAAGGAGACCGAGGCGTTCGCGAAGCTGGCGCTGGAGCGGATGCTGGCGCTGCCGTAACCCGGTCGGGTCGGAACGGGGGCGGAAGCCCGCGGCCGCGGTGTCAGTCCGCTGCCGTAGGCTTCCGCCGCCCGCACACCGACCGTGAGGATCGAGCATTGACCGGCCTGCCCGCTTTCCCGCTGCCCTTCCACTCGACCGGCTCCATACACGCGGTGAAACCCCGGACGCTGCGGGAGCTGGAGATGATCCGGTGCAGCGCCCACATCCGGTCGAAGCCGGGGTGGACCGACAAGATGAACGACCCCGACATCGTCGCCAGATGGACGCGGGAAGCGGTCGCCCAGGGCCTCACCGAGGCACAGGTCCGCTACGTGCTCGCCGAACTCGCGCACTACGCCGCGCTGCGGGACGCGCGGACCGGCATCGAGGTGTCCGCCGTCGACGGGGTGTGGCAGTCGGACACACTGGTCGGCGACGCGCTCCGCTCCCGGCTGCGTGAGGCGGTCCGGGTCCTGGAGGAGGTCCCCGAGGAAGCGCGGGACTGGCATCCCGGGTCCGACGGCCAGGTGCTCGACCTGGTCCACCCCTCCCTGTTCTGCCTGGTGCGCGGGGTGAGCGGCGAGCCCGAGCGGGCGTGGCGGAACCCGGCGGCGCCCCACTACGCGAAGTACGAGTTCTCCGAGAAGTTCCAGTGGCTGCCCACGGACGTGGACGTCAGCGACGACGGCGGCGTCACCTTCCGTTCGTACGTCAACAACGTCCACCCCGAGGACCATCGCGAACTGGCCTCCGTCCTGCCCGACCTGTTCGCGCGCATGCGCCCGCTGTGGGAGCGGGTACTCACCGACCTGCGCCATCCGCGTCCCCTGCGGATCGAGGCCGATCCCTACGGGTGGTACGACGAGTCGCAGGAGCCGGAGGAACCCGACGAGGACGACTTCGACGACGAGGAGGCCTACGAAGAGGCCATGCAGGCCTGGGAGGAGGCCAGCGACGACTGGTGGGAGAACCGCCGCCCGGTCGTCCCGGACGCCCCGGACTTCACCCCGCCCGAGGCGCCCGGCGAAGCGGCGCGCGTCGACCTGCGCGGCCGCCGGCTCCAGGTCATCGTCAAGGTCGCCACCATCCACCTCACCCCGGACAAGCCCGAGTACGCCGGCGGCTCCTGGCATGTCGAGGGAATGCTGAACGAGCGGATCGTCTCCACCGGCATCTACTACTGGGACAGCGAGAACATCACCGAGAGCAGCCTGAGCTTCCGGACGGCCCTGGACGACCCGCGCTACGAACAGAATGACGGCAAGGGTCTGCGTGAGGTCTACGGCCTGGAGGACGAGGACGCGCTGAACCAGGTGCTGGGGTCGGCCTCGACCCCGGCGGGCCGCTGCCTGGCCTTCCCGAACGTCCTGCAGCACCGCGTCGGCGCGTTCCGCCTCGCCGACCCCGCCCGCCCGGGCCACCGCAAGATCCTCGCGTTCTTCCTGGTCGACCCGTCCGAGCGGATCGTCTCCACCTCCGACGTACCCCCGCAGCAGCCCTGGGCCGAGACCTCGACCATGACGCTCGAAGAGGCCAAGGGCTACCGCGAAGAACTCATGCGCGAGCGCAAGTTCTTCGTCGACGAGCACAACGAGCAGCTCTACGAGCGGGAGTTCTCCCTGTGCGAGCACTGAGGGCCCGCGCCGCCGGCACTGCTCGGTGAGCACGCCGGCACGACGCGAGGGGCGCCCCCGTGATGACTCCACGGGGGCGCCCCTGCGTCGTGCCGGCGGGTGTCAGACCTGGGCCGGCTCCGGGTCCTGCGACGGCTTCGGCTGCTCGGGCAGGCCCTTCTTCGCGGCCCGCTTCTTCGCGCGCCGCTCCTTGCGCAGCTCCAGCATCGCGTAGAGCGTCGGGACCAGCAGCAGCGTCAGCAGCGTCGAGGTGATCAGACCGCCGATCACCACCACCGCCAGCGGCTGGGCGATGAAGCCGCCCTCGCCGGTGACGCCCAGCGCCATCGGCAGCAGGGCGAAGATCGTCGCCAGGGCCGTCATCAGGATCGGACGCAGTCGGTGCCGGCCGCCCTCGATCACGGCTTCCACGACGCCGTAGCCCTGCCCGCGGTACTGGTTGATCAGGTCGATCAGCACAATCGCGTTGGTGACCACGATGCCGATCAGCATCAGCATGCCGATCATCGCCGGGACACCCATCGGGGTGCCCGTCGCCAGCAGCAGGCCGATCGCGCCGGTCGCCGCGAACGGGATGGACACCAGCAGGATCAGCGGCTGGGCCAGCGACCGGAAGGTCCCGACCAGCAGCATGAACACGATCGCGACGGCCGCGAGCATGGCCAGGCCCAGGTTGACGAAGGCCTCGTCCTGGTCGGCGGTGACGCCGCCGATCTCGGCCGTGGCACCGGCCGGCAGGTCCAGCGCGTCGATCTTCGACTGGAGTTCCGTGCCCACCGCCCCGGTGTTGTCGCCGGTCGGCTTGGCGGTGATGGTCGCCGCGCGCTGCCCGTCGATGCGGGTCATCGAGACGGGGCCGTCCACCAGTTGCACGGTGGCGATGTCGCCCAGCTCGACCGGGCCCAGGTTCAGGGCCTTCAGCTCGGCCATCGTGGTGGCCGGCTGCGCCGACCGGATGACGACGTCGCGCTCGGTGTCCTCCAGGGTCGCCTTGGCGGCCGGGGTGCCGCGCACCGCCTGGGCGACGACCGCGCCGAGCGTCTGGTCGGTGAAGCCGGCCTCGGCGGCCTTCGGGCCGGCCTTGACCGAGATGCGCGGGACGCTCTGCGCCAGGTCGCTGGTGACGTCGGTGACGTCGTCGAGCCCGGCGACGGTCTCGCGGACCTTCTCGGACGCCTCGCGCAGCACCTTCGCGTCCGCCGCCTTCACGACGACGCTCAGGTCCTGGCTGCCGAAGCCGTCACCGGCGGCGACCGTGGTGGTGCCGATCCCGTCGAGCTTCGCGAGCCCGTCCTCGATGTGCGCCTGGACGTCCTCGGCGTCGGCCGAGTCCTCCAGCATGAGCTGGTAGGAGGCCTGGTTGGTGTCCGTGCCGCCGCCGAAGGCGGCCATGAAGCCGGACGAGCCGATGGTGACCTGGAAGTCCTTGACGCCCTCGGTGTCGCCGAGCAGCTTCTCCACCTTCTCGGCCTGGGCGTTCGTCGCGCCGAGGCTGGTGCCGGGCTTCAGCTCCTGCTTGATGCTGAGGACCTTCTGGTCGCCCTGGTCGAAGAAGTTGGTCTTCAGCAGCGGCGCCATGCCGAAGGTGCCGAGCAGGACGACGACCGCGATGGCCACGCTGGTGAGGCGGCGGCGGGTGGCGAAGCGCAGGACGGGGACGTAGAGGCGCTGGAGGCGGCTCCTGGCCTCCTTCTCCTCGGCCAGGCGGCGGGCCTCGGCCGCGTCCTCGGGGGTGCCCTTCGGCGGGCGCAGGAACCAGTACGACAGCACCGGGACGACCGTGAGCGACACCAGCAGGGACGCCAGCAGGGCCGCGGTGACGGTCAGGCTGAAGGAGCCGAACAGCTCGCCGACCATGCCGCCGACCAGGCCGATCGGCAGGAAGACGGCGACCGTGGTGAGCGTGGAGGAGGTGACCGCTCCGGCGACCTCGCGGACCGCCTTGAGGATGGCCTCCTGGCGTTCCTCGCCGTAGCCGAGGTGCCGCTTGATGTTCTCCAGGACCACGATCGAGTCGTCGACGACGCGGCCGATGGCGATGGTGAGCGCGCCCAGCGTCAGCATGTTCAGCGACAGGTCGCGCGTCCACAGCACGATCAGCGCCAGCACCACGGACAGCGGGATGGAGACCGCGGTGACCAGGGTGGAGCGGACGGACGCCAGGAAGACCAGGATGATCACCACGGCGAAGAGCAGACCGAGGGCGCCCTCGGTGGTCAGGCCCTCGATGGCCTTGGAGACCGCCGGGCCCTGGTCGCTGACGACGGTGAGCGTGGCGCCGGAGCCGAGCTGCTCGCGCAGGTCGGGGAGCTTGTCCTCGACGGCCTTCGAGATCGCGACCGCGCTGCCGTCGTGGTCCATGGTGACGGCGACGGCCAGGCTCGGCTCGCCGTTGGTGCGGGTGAGGGAGTCGGCCTTGGCCTCCTCCTCCTTGACGGTGGCGACGTCGCCGAGGCGGACCGGCTTTTTCACGCCCTCGCCGGTGACCATCAGGTCCTGGATCTGCCGCAGCGAGGTGAAGCCGCCGCCGACCTGCACGGTGCGGTTGGCGCCGGCCTCGTCGAAGGAGCCCGCCGGGACGGTCGCGCCGCCGGCCTGGAGGGACTGGGCGAGGGTCTGCGGGGTGACGCCGGCCCGCGCGAGCTTCGCCGGGTCCGGGGTGACGGTGACCTGGACGTCGCGGACGCCGTCGACCGTCACCTGGGCGACGCCGTCGATGTCCTTCAGCTCGGAGACGACGGTCTTGTCGAGCTGGTCGGCCAGGGCCTGCTGGTCCTTGTCGGAGGTGACGGCGAGGACGACGGTGGGGATGTCGTCCGTCGAGCCGGAGACGACCTGCGGGTCCACGTCGTCCGGGAGCTGGGCGCGGGCCCGGTTGACGGCCTGCTGGACGTCGGCGACGAGCTGCTGGGTGCCGTTGCCGTAGTCGAAGGACGCCATGATGACGGCGTTGCCCTCACTGGCCGTCGCGGTGATGCCGGAGATCCCGTCGACCGCTTCGAGGCTGTCCTCGATCGGCTCGACGACCTGCTTCTCGACCACGTCCGGCGAGGCGCCCTGATACGGCGCCAGCACGGACACCATGGGGAGTTCGATGGTGGGCAGCAGCTGCTGCTTGAGCTGGGGGACGGCGATCGCGCCGAAGACGAGCGCGACGATCGACATCAGGCCTATCAGGGCCCGTTGCGCGAGGCTGAATCTCGACAGCCAGGACATGGATCAGGGTCTCTCTTCTGTGGCCGAGCGGAGGGGGAGGGCACATCGGTACGCCCACCCCACCACCCTGGTCCACGCGCGCCCCGGGTTCCCTAGGCCCCAGGTCCATTTCCTTATCCGGCGCATACTCCGGCCGCAGTACGCCCGGCTCCGGGTCACTCCACCCTTGGACGTACCAGCCCGGTCTCGTAGGCGATGACGACCAGTTGGGCGCGGTCGCGGGCGCCCAACTTGGCCATCGCCCGGTTCACGTGCGTCTTCACGGTGAGCGGGCTGACCTCCAGCCGCTCGGCGATCTCGTCGTTGGACAGTCCCCCGGCGACCTGGACCAGCACCTCGCGCTCGCGCACGGTCAGCGACTCCAGCCGCTCGGCGCGCGCCGGGTCGCGCTCGGCGCCGTCCCCCGTGCCCTCCTGGGCGAGGAAGCGGGCGATCAGCCCCTTGGTGGCGGCCGGCGACAGCAGCGCCTCGCCGCCCGCCGCGACGCGGATCGCGCTGAGCAGTTCATCGGGCTCGGAGCCCTTGCCGAGGAAGCCGGAGGCGCCCGCCCGCAGGGACTGCACCACGTAGTCGTCGACCTCGAAGGTGGTCAGTATGACCACCCGGACGTGGGCGAGGGACGGGTCGGCGCTGATCATGCGGGTGGCGGCGAGGCCGTCCGTGCCGGGCATCCGGATGTCCATCAGCACCACGTCCGCACGCTGCTCGGCGGCGAGCCGGGCCGCCTCCGCGCCGTCGGACGCCTCCCCCACCACCTCCATGTCGGGCTCGGAGTCGACCAGCACCCGGAAGGCGCTGCGCAGCAACGCCTGGTCGTCGGCGAGCAGGACACGGATCGTCATACGGAGTCCTCGGTGGCGTCGGTGGCGGCATCGGTGCGGCACTTGACCGGAAGGATCGCATGGACGCGGAAACCGCCCCCGTAGCGGGGACCGGTGGTCAGGGTGCCGCGCACCGCGGCGACCCGCTCGCGCATGCCGAGCAGGCCGTGGCCGCCGCCGGGCGGCGCGGCGGTCTCGGCGGTACTGCCGCCGGCCCCGTCGTCGAGCACGGTGATCTCGATGTCCGGTCCCACCCGCACCACGCTGACCTCGGCCCGCGCCCGTGTCCCCGCGTGCTTCTGCACATTGGTCAGGGCCTCCTGGATGATGCGGTACGCGGCCAGGTCGACGGCGGTGGGCAGGTCGGTGCCCTGGTCGGTGCGGGCCACCTCGACGTGGAGTCCGGCGTGGCGGAAGGTGGCGACGAGTTCGTCGAGGCGGTCCAGGCCCGGGGCCGGTTCGGTCGGGGCCTCCGGGTCGCCGGACTGGCGGAGCAGGCCGACGGTGGCGCGCAGTTCGTCGAGCGCGGAGCGGCTGGCCGTCCGTACGTGGGCCAGGGCCTCCTTGGCCTGGTCGGGCCGCTTGTCCATGACATGGGCGGCGACCCCGGCCTGCACGTTGACCAGCGCGATGTGGTGGGCGACCACGTCGTGCAGGTCGCGGGCGATGCGCAGCCGCTCCTCGGCGACCCGTCGGCGGGCCTCCTCCTCCCGGGTGCGCTCGGCCTTCTCGGCCCGGTCCCGGATGGCCTGGACGAAGGCGCGCCGGCTGCGGACCGCGTCCCCGGCGCTGGCGCCGATGCCGGTCCAGGCGAAGACGGCGAGGTTCTCCTGCGCGTACCAGGGCAGCGGCCCGGCCAGCATGGCGGCGCCGGTCAGCACGGTCATGGTGAGCAGGCCGACCCGCCAGGTGGTGGGGCGGTCGGTGGAGGCGGCGACCGTGTAGAGGGCGACCACGGCGGCCATGACGACGGGGGCGCGGGGATCGCCCGTGACGCTCTCGACCACGGAGACGCCGCCGGTGACCGCGAGGACCGCCATCGGGGCCCGGCGGCGGAAGACGAGCGCGGCGGCGCCGACGGCCATCAGGGCGAGGCTGAGCGCGTCGGGGGTCCGCAGCCCCCAGCTGACGCCCTCGGGCCCGTGCGGGTCCACGAAGGAGCCGGCGACCATGCACACCAGCACGGCCGCGGCGAGAGCCGTGTCCAGGGCGGAGGGGTGGGCGCCGAGGGTGCAGCGGGCGCGGGCGAGGGTGCGCATGGTTTTTTACGGTAGCCGGAGTGGGCGCCCGTTCCGGATGAGCCCGCGTGCGGTCGGCGTCCGTCAGGCGCCGCCGACCGATGTGTCACCCGCCGTCCGGAATGAGGCCGTCGTCGCTCAGCAGCTCCCGAACCTCCTCCAGCGTCGCGTCCGGGGACGGGAGGATGAGGTCGGACGGCTCCAGGGAGTCGTCCGGCAGCGGCTCCCCCAGCTCCCGCACCTTGGCCAGGAGGGCCTGGAGGGTCGCGCGGAAACCGGGGCCGTCGCCGTTCTCCATCTCGGCCTGGAGTTCGTCGTCCAGCTTGTTCAGCTCGGCGAGCCGGCCGTCGGCCAGCGTCACCTGTCCCTCCCCCATGATCCTTACGATCATGTCGCCCTCCTAGGCGTGGCCTACTGCTTGTCGAAGCGCGGGGTGTCCTGCGGCTGCTGCCGGTCCTGCTGCTGCCCCTGGCCCTGACCGCCCTCGAGGGCCTGTCGGTCCGAGGTCGATCCGCCGGCCAGCTCGGCCTTCATCCGCTGCAGCTCCAGCTCTACATCCGTACCACCGGAGAGCCGGTCCAGCTCGGCCTGGATGTCGTCCTTGTGCATGCCGGACTGGTCGTCCAGGGCACCGGAGGCGAGCAGTTCGTCGATGGCGCCGGCCCTGGCCTGGAGCTGGGCGGTCTTGTCCTCGGCGCGCTGGATGGCCAGGCCCACGTCGCCCATCTCCTCGGAGATGCCGGAGAACGCCTCGCCGATGCGGGTCTGCGCCTGGGCGGCGGTGTAGGTGGCCTTGATGGTCTCCTTCTTGGTGCGGAAGGCGTCCACCTTGGCCTGGAGCCGCTGGGCCGCGAGGGTGAGCTTCTCCTCCTCGCCCTGGAGGGTGGCGTGCTGGGTCTCCAGGTCGGTCACCTGCTGCTGGAGCGCGGCGCGCCGGGACAGCGCCTCGCGGGCCAGGTCCTCACGGCCCAGCGCCAGCGCCTTGCGGCCCTGGTCCTCCAGCTTCGACGACTGGGACTGGAGCTGATTG
This sequence comes from Streptomyces rochei, assembly GCA_002155895.1. GTDB lineage: Bacteria > Actinomycetota > Actinomycetes > Streptomycetales > Streptomycetaceae > Streptomyces > Streptomyces rochei. The sequence continues at coordinate 6,534 of MUMD01000080.1, read as the reverse complement.
AGCTGGAGCTCCAGGCGCTTGCGGCTGGTCGCCACGTCGGCGACGCCGCGGCGCACCTTCTGGAGCAGCTCGAGCTGCTTCTGGTACGAGTAATCGAGGGTCTCGCGCGGGTCCTCGGCCCGGTCCAGGGCCTTGTTGGCCTTCGCGCGGAAGATCATCCCCATACGCTTCATGACACCGCTCATGGGCTTCGCGCGCCCCCTTCTGACCGACTCCAGCTCCAGCGACTGCAACAGAACCCACAGTACGGGCCCTGCATCCATTACCGCACTGTTCGGGGACGGATGCGCTCATCCCCAAGGACGACTGCGTACGCTCCCGGTCCGGCGTAGGGAGTAGGTGCTCCCCGGGGTTGTCCGCAATGCCCCGGTGTCCGGGGCGGTGCGCAACGTCCCCTCTGTCCCCCTTACAGACGACCGGCGTTGCCGGATCGTTCCCCACCGGGCTGGGGCCCACACCCCCGCACCCCGTACCCTTGGGTTTTGTGTTCCGTAGCCGTGCCAAGGATGAGAAGGCCCAGAGCGCCGTCAGCGCGCCGGTGACCGACTCCAAGCAGCCCCGTGACCCGCAGGCCCCCAAGGGCAGGCCGACGCCCAAGCGCAGCGTGGCCCAGTCCCAGCGCCGCAGCGTGTCCAATACGCCGATGACGCGCAAGGAGGCGGCCAAGCGCCAGCGCGAGGAGCGCCGGACCGCGCTGGCCAAGCAGCGCGAGGCGCTGGCCAGCGGGGACGAGCGGTACCTCCCGGCCCGCGACAAGGGCCCGGTCCGCAAGTACGCGCGCGACTTCATCGACTCCCGGTTCAACATCGCGGAGTACTTCCTGCCCATGGCCGTGATCATCCTCGTGCTGAGCATGATCCGGGTCGCCTCGCTGCAGAACATCGCGCTGCTGCTGTGGCTGGTCGTGATCGTGCTGATCGTGCTCGACTCGATCGTCACCGGCTTCCGGCTGAAGAAGCGCCTCGCCGAGCGCTTCCCCGACGACCGCAGGCGCGGCGCGGTGGCCTACGCGCTGATGCGCTCGCTCCAGATGCGCCGGCTCCGGCTGCCCAAGCCCCAGGTCAAGCGCGGGGAGCGGCCCTGAGCACGACGCCGTTCGCCGGGGGCGCCGCGGATGCCTGGCTGGACAAGCTGGGGGGTCTGCGGGACGTCGTACGGCAGGAGCTGGTGGCCCGGCAGCTCGACGAGCAGATAGTCGGCCGCTTCCCGGTGGGCAAGCGGCTGCGGGTCCTCGACGTCGGCATGGGGCAGGGCACCCAGGCGCTGCGGCTGGCACGGGCCGGGCACCAGGTGACCGGCCTGGAGCGGGACGCGACGATGATCGCCGCGGCGCGGGACGCGCTGGCCGGGCAGCCCGAGGGCATCCGGGAGCGGATGCGGATCGTCGAGGGCGACGGCCGGGACACCGGCGTGCACTTCCTGCCGGGCAGCTTCGACGTGGTGCTGTGCCACGGCGTGCTCATGTACGTGGAGGAGCCCGACCCGCTGCTCGCGGGGCTGGCCCGGATGCTCGCCCCGGGCGGGCTGCTCTCCCTCCTGGTGCGCAACGGCGACGCGCTCGCGCTGCGCCCCGGCCTGTACGGCGACTGGGCGGGCGCCCTGGCCGCCTTCGACACCGTCCAGTACACCAACCGCCTCGGCCTGCACGTCCGCGCGGACCGGCTGTCGACGCTGACGGCGAAGCTGGCCGGCATCGGCGCCCCGCTGCACACCTGGTACGGCGTCCGGGTCTTCACGGACACGGCCCCCGACGGCGCCGCGCCCCCGGACGACCTGGAGACCCTGCTGGCCGCCGAGGAACGGGCCGGCCGCACCGACCCGTACCGCGGTGTCGCGGCGCTCCTGCACCTGTGCGGGGTCCGGGGCTAGGTCCGCCCTTCCGGGCGCCCGTTCGGGTGCCCACCGGGAGCCGGAGCCCCGCCCCGCGGTGAGACTCGTGGGCATGGACGCCTCCCGCACCCGTCTGCCCCGGCCGCTCGCCCCGGCCGCCCTGCTGGCCTGCGCGCTGCTCCTGCTCACCGGCTGCACGGGCTCCGCCCCCGGCTCCCGCGCCGGGCAGCAGGGCGACACGGCGCAGGCCGCCGCGCCCGCCGCGGCCAACGATCTGCAGGCCGACTACCAGCGGGTGATCGACGACGTCCTCCCGTCGGTCGTGCAGATCCAGGCGGGCGACTCCCTGGGCTCCGGCGTCGTGTACGACGACGAGGGACACGTCGTCACCAACGCGCACGTGGTCGGCGACGGCCGGTCCTTCCGGGTGACCACCGCCCGCACCGAGGAGGCCCTGACCGCCCGACTCGTCTCCTCCTACCCCGAGCAGGACCTCGCCGTCCTCAAGCTGGACCGGCTGCCCGAGGGCATGAAGGCGGCCCGCTTCGGGGACTCGTCGAAGGCCGAGGTCGGTCAGATCGTGCTGGCGATGGGCTCGCCGCTCGGCCTCTCCTCCAGCGTGACGCAGGGCATCGTGTCGGCGGTCGGACGGACCGTCACCGAGGGCCGCGAGGGCGGCGGAACGGGCGCGACCATCGGCAACATGGTGCAGACGTCGGCGGCCATCAACCCCGGCAACAGCGGCGGCGCCCTGGTGAACCTCGACAGCGAGGTGATCGGCATCCCGACGCTCGCCGCGACCGACCCGGGTCTCGGCGACAGCGCGGCGCCCGGCATCGGGTTCGCCATCCCGGCGTCGATGGTGAAGACGGTCGCCGACCAGATCATCAGGGACGGCCGGGTGACCGACTCGGGCCGCGCGGCGCTCGGTGTCACCGCCCGCACGGTCGTCGACGACGGCTACCGGCCCGCGGGCGTGGCCGTCGTCGAGGTGAGCGACGGCGGGGCCGCCGACGACGCGGGACTGCGGCCCGGCGACGTCATCGTGCGGCTGGGCGACACGGACATCACCACGATCACCTCGCTGGCCGAGGCGCTGGCGTCGATGCGGCCGGGCGACCGGACGAAGGTGACGTACACCCGGGACGGCGACGAGCGCACCGCCGAGGTGACGCTGGGCGAGCAGTGAGGGGCGGGGGCCGGCCGGCCCCCGCCCGCACCGCTCAGTCCTCCGCCGGCTCCTGGGCCTCCTCGGCGTGCAGGCTCATCGGCCCGTAGATCTCGGTGGAGTCCTCGAACAGCCGCACCTGGTCCGTGCCGCCCTCCTTGAGGTCCTTCCAGTGCTCCCCGATCCAGGACTCGGCATCCCCTTGCGTGGTGAACTCCTCGGGCTGCACCGCGGGCTGGGCCTCCGTCCCGTCGGCCGCCTCGAACCGCCACGTCCATGCCGCCATGTACGCCTCCAAGATGTGAGCACATGCAGAGCGGAAGCCGGATCTTGGTCCGGCCTCCGCCCGCAGCCTATGCGCTGAGCCGTTCGCGTCGTAGCAGGCCCGAAGGACTGCCCCCGCCCCATAGGGGGTCTCGGGCGCGCACACCACTGCCCCACCGGGGAAAATCGGGGCGTGGACGTGACTCTGCTCGGCACCGGTGCCCCCGCGGGACTCCCCCGCCCCGACTGTCCCTGCGCGGCCTGTGCCGCCGCGCAGGGCGAGAACGCGCGCGCGGCGACCGCGCTGCTGGTGGACGGAGCCCTGCTGCTGGACCTCACCCCGGGTGCCGCGTTCGCCGCCGCACGCGCCGGGCACTCCCTGACCGGCGTACGCCAGGTGCTGCTGTCGCACCCGCACGACGGCCCGGCGCTGGAGGTGCCGGCCGGTCTGCCGCAGCCGGGCCGGGTGCCGGACGGCCGGGAGCTGGCGCTGCTGACCGGTCACCGGGTGCGGGCGGTCGCGATGGACGCGCCGGGCACCGGGTACGCCGTGACCGGCCCGGACGGACAGCGTCTCCTCTACCTGCCCCCGGGCGGCGCTCCGGCCGGCCTGGAGGAGCCCGCCGAGCCGTACGACATGGTCCTGACGGACGTCGTGGGCCGTCCGGACGCCCTGGCGAGGCTGCGCGGGGCGGGCGCGGTGGGCGCCACCACGGACGTGGTCGCCGTCCATCTGGGGCACGACGTGCCGCCGGGCCGGGAACTCGCCCGCCGGCTCGCCGCGGCCGGGGCACGGGCCGTGCCGGACGGCACCACGCTGGTGGTGGGCGCGTACGAGGACGTGCCCGACGTACCGCGCCGCACCCTGGTGCTGGGCGGCGCGCGCTCGGGCAAGTCGGTGGAGGCCGAACGCCGGCTGGAGTCCTTCCCGGAGGTGCTGTACGTCGCGACCGGCGGCACCAGGGGCGGGGACACCGAGTGGGCGGACCGGGTCCGCACCCACCGCGAGCGACGCCCGGGCTCCTGGCGCACGGTCGAGACCTGCGATCTGGTCCCCCTCCTCAAGGACGACGGAGCGCCCCTCCTCATCGACTGCCTGTCCCTGTGGCTGACGGACGCGATGGACGCGGTGGGTGCCTGGGACGACGCGGAGTGGGCCGACGGCGGCGAACGGGCCCTGCGCGACCGGGTGCGGGACCTGACGGAGGCGGTACGCGCCACCCGGCGCACGGTGGTCGCCGTGTCGAACGAGGTCGGCTCGGGCATCGTCCCGGCCACGGCCTCCGGGCGCCGCTACCGGGACGAACTCGGCCGCCTCAACGCCGCCTTCGCGCACGAGTGCGAACAGGTGCTGCTGGTGGTGGCGGGCCAGGCCCTCGTCCTACGCGGCTGAGACGGCGCCCTTGCGCGCGATGACGCGCCGGCTCCGCGGCCCGGTGAGCACCGTGCAGCCCAGCGCGGCCAGTTCACCGCGCACGCCGGCCGGGAGGGCGAGCAGCCGCCGCGGGTCCGCCACGTCGACGAGCAGATGACCGCCCGGCCGCAGCACGTGCAGCGCGGCCCGCAGTTCGGCACGCGGGTCCGGGACCCGTTCCAGTTGCTGGAAGAGGCTCACCACGTCGTAGCGGCACCGCAGCCGGGCCTGGATGTGCGGGTCCGTCAGCCGGCCGACGAACGCCTCCTCGATCCGCTCGACGGCACGGGCCCGCAGCACCCGGTGGGTGGGGTCGAGACCGTCGAAGGAGGTGTACGGGAAGCAGGATCGCGCGGCGTGGGGGAAGTCGGCGTCCCCGGTGCCGACGTCCAGCCAGCCCTCGGGTTCCGGGCAGCGGCGGCGCATCGCGCGGGCGGCCAGCCGGTGCCGGAGAGCGGAGCAGGCCCGGACGACCGGGTGGCCGGGGCCGGGGTCGAGCGGCGGGTTGCGGAAGCCGTGCCCGCACTCCAGGCAGCGTTCGAGGACGGACCGACCGGGAGCGGCCCGGCGCGGGTCCTGCCCGAACAGTCGGGAACGCAGCCGCCGGGACCCGCACCAGGGGCAGTCCGCGCGGTGCGGACATGGGCGGCTCCCGACGCGCTGAGAAAGCGGCAACGACAATTCAGGCAAAACGTTACGTAGGTGATCGCCGCCCGGGGCGCAACGACGCCGCCCGGGCGCGGTGCGTACGGGCCGTCCGTGCTGTTCGATCCCGCCCGGTACTGTTCGGCGAATGAGCTCGCTGAATCTCGACGACTTCACCGATCTGATCGAGCGCCCCGACGGCGGGATGCGCCGCGACGCCGAGGCGCGCCGTGCGCGTCAGGTCGTCCCGCCCGGGTCGCTGGGACGCCTGGACGACCTGGGCGAGTGGCTGGCCGCGGCACGGTCCGTCGTACCGGTGCGGCCGGTCGAGCACCCCCGGGTGGTGCTCTTCGCCGGTGATCACAAGGTGGCCGAGCTGGGCGTCTCGGCACGGCCCGCGGGTAGTGCGGCCGAGCTGGTGCGTGACGTCGTCGAGGGCGGGCGGCCCGTGTCGGTGCTCGCCCGGCGTCTCGGCGTACCGGTGCGGGTCGTCGACATGGCCCTGGACTGCGACCCGCAGTCGCTCCCCGCGGAGGTCACGGCGCACCGGGTGCGGCGCGGCGCCGGACGCATCGACGTCGAGGACGCGCTGACCCTGGAGGAGGCGGAGGCCGCCTTCCGGGCCGGGATGGCGGTGGCCGACGAGGAGGCCGACTCCGGTACGGATCTGGTGGTACTGGGCGACGTGAGCGTGGGCGGGTCGACGGCGGCGGGCGTACTGGTCGCCGCGCTGTGCGGCACGGACGCGTCGGTCGTCACCGGGCGGGGCGGGCTGGCGATCGACGACCTGGCCTGGATGCGCAAGTGCGCGGCGATCCGCGACGCGCTGCGCCGTGCCCGGCCGGTCCTCGGGGACCAGCTCCAGCTGCTCGCGACGGTGGGCGGCGCGGACCTGGCCGCGATGACGGGCTTCCTGCTGCAGAGCGCGGTACGGAAGACGCCGGTGATCCTGGACGGGGTCGTGACGGCCGCGTGCGCGCTGGTCGGGCAGCGGGTCGCCTTCCGGGCCCCGGACTGGTGGCTGGCGGCGCACGACAGCGGGGAGCCGGCCCAGGCCAAGGCGCTGGACCGGATGGCCATGGAGCCGCTGCTGTCCCAGGGGCTGACGGTGGGCGAGGGGGCGGGGGGCCTGCTGGCGCTCCCCCTGGTACAGGCCGCGGCGGCCCTGTCCGCAGAGCTGCCGGAGCTCCCCGACGGGGGCGAGGAGGAGAAC
>MUMD01000008.1 GCA_002155895.1 Streptomyces rochei | reverse complement strand
ACGCCCCGCCGCCCACGCCCGAGCCGCAGCCGCCCCGGCGCGAGCCCCGGCCGCCCCGGCAGCGCAGCGCCAACCCGATGCGCATCCCCGGCCTCGGCTGCCTCAAGGGCTGCCTGTTCACGCTCGTCATCCTCTTCGTGGCCGGCTGGCTGATCTGGGAGCTGAGCCCGCTGCAGGAGTGGATCGGCACGGGCAAGGGGTACTGGGAGCAGCTCACCGACTGGTTCACCACCGTGACCGACTGGATCGGCGACCTCGGCGGCGGCAGCGGCTCGACCGGCGCCTGACCCACCGACGCGCTCCCCGTCACTCCCGGGGGGCGGGTCCGCCCGGCGACGAGTCTGGGGATTTGTCGACATCCGACGGGTGATTTCCGCCTCCCCGGTGAAGGCCGCCTCCGCGGACGCGTACTTTTAGGCGCAACACGCGTCGGTAGGAGCAGTCTTGGCACGGAAGATCGGCAGCCGGTACACCGCCCACCAGATCCTCGGGCGGGGGAGCGCCGGGACGGTGTGGCTGGGCGAGGGGCCCGAAGGGCCCGTCGCGATCAAGCTGCTGCGCGAGGACCTGGCGTCCGACCAGGAGCTGGTCTCCCGCTTCGTGCAGGAGCGCACCGCCCTGCTCGGCCTGGAGCACCCGCACGTCGTCTCCGTGCGCGACCTCGTGGTCGACGGCAACGACCTCGCGCTGGTCATGGACCTGGTCCGCGGCACCGACCTGCGCACCCGCCTGGACCGGGAGCGGCGCCTGGCCCCCGAGGCGGCGGTGGCCGTCGTCGCCGACGTCGCCGACGGCCTGGCCGCCGCGCACGCCGCCGGGGTGGTGCACCGCGACGTCAAGCCCGAGAACGTGCTCCTCGACATGCAGGGCCCCCTGGGCCCCGGCGGCTCGCACCCGGCCCTGCTGACCGACTTCGGCGTGGCCAAGCTCATCGACACCCCGCGCCGCACCCGCGCCACGAAGATCATCGGCACGCCCGACTACCTGGCCCCGGAGATCGTCGAGGGCCTGCCCCCGCGCGCGTCGGTCGACATCTACGCCCTGGCCACGGTGCTCTACGAGCTGCTCGCGGGCTTCACCCCGTTCGGCGGCGGCCACCCCGGGGCCGTACTGCGCCGCCATGTCACCGAGACGGTCGTCCCCCTGCCCGGCATCCCGGACGAGCTGTGGCAGCTGCTGGTGCAGTGCCTGGCCAAGGCGCCGGCGTCCCGGCTGCGCGCCTCCGAGCTGGGCGCCCGGCTGCGCGAGCTGCTGCCCCTGCTGGCCGGCATGGGGCCGCTGGACGTGGACGAGCCCGACGCCGAGCAGGAGCCGGACGCCTCCGAGGAGGCCGCCACGTCCGCGGGGCCCGCCGCGCCCGCCGGGGAGCCGGTGCGGCGCCGGGGAGCGGTCCCGCTGGTCCCGGGAGCGAAACCGGCCGACTCCAACCGCGACACGCACACCTCCATGCGCGTGCCGGCCCCCGACGAGCTGGCGGGCGGCGCCCGCGGCACCGCCCGCGCCCCGCGCGCCGCCGGCGCCCCGCGCCCCGGCTCGGCCCGCAACCGGGCCGCCGCGCGGCGCCGCCGGCTGGCCCTGGGCGCGGGCGCGGTCGCCCTGGTGGCGGCGGTGGGCGTCGGTACCTGGCTGGCCACGGGCGGCGACGAGGGCGACACGGGCCCCCAGGACACCAGGAACTCGGCACCGGCCGCCCCCTGAGGCCGGGCCCGCCGCGGGCGGCCGCGGCGCCTGCCGTGACGACCCGGCGAAGAGCGGTGGACGGAACCGTTACGCTGGATGCGTGGCAGTCGTCGATGTATCCGAAGAGCTGAAGTCCCTCTCCTCGACCATGGAGTCGATCGAGGCCGTCCTGGACCTCGACAGGATGAGGGCAGACATCGCCGTGCTCGAGGAGCAGGCGGCCGCGCCGTCCCTGTGGGACAACCCGGACGAGGCGCAGAAGATCACGAGTCGGCTCTCCCACCTCCAGGCGGAGGTGCGCAAGGCCGAGGCCCTGCGCGGCCGGATCGACGATCTCGCCGTGCTCTTCGAGATGGCCGAGGAGGAGGACGACCCGGACACCCGCGCCGAGGCCGAGTCCGAGCTGACGGCCGTGAAGAAGGCGCTGGACGAGATGGAGGTCCGCACCCTCCTGTCGGGCGAGTACGACTCCCGTGAGGCGCTGGTCAACATCCGCGCCGAGGCCGGTGGCGTGGACGCCGCCGACTTCGCCGAGAAGCTCCAGCGGATGTACCTGCGCTGGGCCGAGCAGCACGGCTACAAGACCGAGGTCTACGAGACGTCGTACGCGGAGGAGGCCGGCATCAAGTCGACCACCTTCGCCGTGCAGTCGCCGTACGCCTACGGCACCCTCTCCGTCGAGCAGGGCACGCACCGCCTGGTGCGCATCTCGCCCTTCGACAACCAGGGGCGCCGCCAGACCTCCTTCGCCGGTGTCGAGATCCTCCCCGTGGTCGAGCAGACCGACCACATCGAGATCGACGAGTCCGAGCTGCGGGTGGACGTGTACCGCTCCTCCGGCCCCGGCGGCCAGGGCGTGAACACCACCGACTCCGCGGTGCGGCTCACCCACCTCCCCACCGGCATCGTGGTCTCCTGCCAGAACGAGCGCTCGCAGATCCAGAACAAGGCCACCGCCATGAACGTCCTCCAGGCCAAGCTGCTGGAGCGGCGCCGCCAGGAGGAGCAGGCCAAGATGGACGCCCTCAAGGGCGACGGCGGCAACTCCTGGGGCAACCAGATGCGTTCGTACGTCCTGCACCCGTACCAGATGGTCAAGGACCTGCGCACCGAGCACGAAGTGGGCAACCCGGAGGCCGTGTTCAACGGCGAGATCGACGGGTTCCTGGAGGCCGGTATTCGCTGGCGCAAGCAGCAGGAGAAGTAACGCGAAGCGCGAACGGCGCTTTGTCGACAAGGCAACTGCCCCCGCAGAGGGGGCGGTTGCCTTTTTTCTGACGGTGATGCCCGGCTTTTACATCACACTCACACCCTTTGTGTCCGGCATACGCCCCTTACCTGGACATCGCGTACGCAACGGCCTTGACGTTGCATTGAACATTCGTAAGGGTGAGGCGCGGCATGCGTATTTCTGGGGCGCATGTGAACCGGGGGACTTCAGCAGGTAGCTACCCCCGTCGATCACGGCCCCCGAGTGCGGCCTCACTGACTCATCGGCTACTGGGGGTAGCAACTACATGACGAAGAAGACGCGGATTCGTGTCGCGCGGATAGCGGCCGGCGCGGTGATCGCGGCCGGCGCGTCGCTGACCGCCGCGGGTGCCGCTTCGGCGCTCGACATCGGCATCGGCGCGGGCGTCGGCGAAGAGGGTGTCAACCTCGGGGTGAGCGTCCAGGGCGGCGAGGACGAGCCCGACCCGTGCGACATCGGTACTGGCCCGGAGTGCGACGACGACACCACTACCGGTGGCACCACGGGTGACACGACGACCGGTGGTACGACCGGTGACACCACCACGGGCGGTACCACGGGTGACACCACTACCGGTGGCACCACGGGTGACACGACGACCGGTGGTACGACCGGTGACACCACCACGGGCGGTACCACGGGCGACACCACTACCGGTGGCACCACGGGTGACACGACGACCGGTGGTACGACCGGTGACACCACCACGGGCGGCACGACCGGCGACACCACCACCGGTGGCAACACGGGCGGTAATGGTGGCACGACCGGCGGCAACGGCGGTTCGACCGGCGGCAACGGTGGCACCACCGGCGGCAACGGCGGCGGCTCCACCGGTGGCGACACCGGCGGCTCCGCGACCGGTGGCAGCACCGGCGGTGGCGACACCACCGGCGGCACCACCCCCGACGGCGGCAGCAACGACAACGTCACCCAGGACGAGGGTTCCTCGGCCCTGACCGACACCGGCGAGGAGGCCCCGGCCTCCTCCGACACCGCCGCCCAGGGCAGCGGTGACGAGCTGGCCGAGACCGGCGCCGCCGAGACCACGTTCCTGCTGGTCGGCGCCGCCACAATGATCGCCGGCGGCATCGGCTTCCGCATGCTGCCGCGTCTGATGAACGGCCGCGGCGCCGCTGCCTGACGGTAGTCGCCCGCGTACGCGTCGCGCACGCACGCGAAGGGGCCCGGAGCGCATATGCTCCGGGCCCCTTCTCCGTCCTGGTCGCCCTGCTCGCCCTGCCCGCCCCGGAGCCCCGGCGGGGCCCCGCGCGGGTGTCAGACGGCCTGGTGGGCCAAGAGGGCCACCGCCGCGATCAGCACCGCCAGCAGCGCGATCAGCGTCGTCGGGTTCAGGCCCGCGAAGATGTTTCCCTGCTGCAGTCGCTCGCGGTTCGCCCGGCACACCGGGCACCGGCCCTCGCTCACGGGCGCCGCGCAGTTCGCGCACACCAACCGGTCGTACGTCATGCGCTCGCCCTCCTTGCCACCGGCTCTGTCGGAACAACGCCCGCACCGTCGCGAACGTTCCCCTTCCACTGTGCCAGGTTCCGAAGGGCCCCGCGCGCCCTCCGCTCAGCGGTGGGCGGGGACAAAACGCGCAACTGATGCGCAACCCAGACCGGTGACTGCGGTCCGCTCCCCGGTTCGCGTATGGTCACGCACATCTACCCCCGGCTACCCGTGGTGCATCCGTGATCCGATTCGACAACGTCTCCAAGGTCTACCCCAAACAGAGCCACCCAGCCCTCAGGGACGTCTCCCTGGAGGTCGAGAAGGGCGAGTTCGTCTTCCTCGTGGGGTCCTCCGGCTCCGGAAAGTCCACCTTCCTGCGGCTGATCCTCCGCGAGGAGCGGTGCAGCCACGGACAGGTGCACGTCCTGGGCAAGGACCTCTCCCGCCTGTCCAACTGGAAGGTGCCGCAGATGCGGCGCCAGCTGGGGACGGTGTTCCAGGACTTCCGCCTGCTGCCGAACAAGACGGTCGGCGAGAACGTCGCCTTCGCCCAGGAGGTCATCGGCAAGTCCCGCGGCGAGATCCGCAAGTCCGTGCCGCAGGTGCTCGACCTCGTCGGTCTGGGCGGCAAGGAGGACCGCAGGCCCGGCGAGCTGTCCGGCGGTGAGCAGCAGCGCGTCGCCATCGCGCGCGCCTTCGTCAACCGGCCCAAGCTGCTGATCGCCGACGAGCCCACCGGCAACCTGGACCCGCAGACCTCCGTCGGCATCATGAAGCTGCTCGACCGCATCAACCGGACGGGCACCACCGTGGTGATGGCCACCCACGACCAGAACATCGTGGACCAGATGCGCAAGCGCGTCATCGAGCTGGAGAAGGGCCGTCTCGTCCGCGACCAGGCACGCGGCGTCTACGGCTACCAGCACTGACGAGGTCGAGGAACGGAAAGGCTTAACGAGACGCCATGCGCGCCCAGTTCGTGCTCTCGGAGATCGGTGTCGGTCTTCGCCGCAACCTGACGATGACGTTCGCCGTCATCGTCTCCGTCGCCCTGTCCCTGGCCCTGTTCGGCGGCTCGCTGCTGATGAGCGACCAGGTCAACAACATGAAGGGCTACTGGTACGACAAGGTCAACGTCTCGGTCTTCCTCTGCAACAAGAGCGACGCCGAGTCCGACCCCAACTGCGCCAAGGGCGCGGTGACCGAGGACCAGAAGAAGCAGATCAAGTCCGACCTCGACGAGATGGCCGTCGTCGACACGGTGACGTACGAGTCGCAGGACGAGGCGTACAAGCACTACAAGGAGCAGTTCGGCGACTCCCCGCTGGCCAGCTCCCTCACGCCGGACCAGATGCAGGAGTCGTACCGGATCAAGCTGAAGGACCCGGAGAAGTACCAGGTCATCGCCACCGCCTTCGACGGCCGGGACGGCGTGCAGTCCGTGCAGGACCAGAAGGGCCTCCTGGACAACCTCTTCGAACTCCTCAACGGCATGAACTGGGCGGCCCGCGCGGTGATGGCGCTGATGCTGGTCGTCGCGCTGATGCTGATCGTCAACACGGTGCGCGTCTCGGCGTTCAGCCGGCGCCGCGAGACCGGCATCATGCGGCTGGTCGGCGCCTCCGGCTTCTACATCCAGGCGCCGTTCATCATGGAGGCGGCCGTCGCCGGTCTCATCGGCGGTGGTGTCGCCTGCGCGTTCCTGGTGACCGCCCGGTACTTCATCATCGACCACGGACTCGCCCTGTCCGAGAAGTTGAACCTGATCAACTTCATCGGCTGGGACGCCGTACTGACGAAGCTGCCGCTCATCCTGGCCACCAGTCTGCTGATGCCGGCCTTGGCGGCGTTCTTCGCGCTGCGCAAGTACCTGAAGGTGTGACACATGCCAAGAGGGCCGCACGGGCGAGCGACCGTGCGGCCCTCTCGCGTTGTCCTAGACTCACCGGCATGTCAGGTCGTGACCTGTTCTGTCAGCCCCGCCGCCCACGCCGCGGGGCCGCCCTGGCCTTCGTGTTCACGGGCGTGCTCGTCGCGGGCGCGGCCACCGGATCGTTCCCCGGATCCGACCGGAAACCGGCCTCGGACACGGCCCGTTCGGCCCCCTCGGCCGGACGGCAGGAGGAGGTCGCCCGCGCGGCGGCCGAGGCGATGGAGGACGGCAAGTCCCCCGTGGAGGCCGCCGAACGCGCCGTCAGCCGCAGCGGGGACCGCTGGGGCGCCGTCTACTCCAGCGGTGAGTACGAGGAGTTGGAGGACGCCCTCGACGGCCGGTACACCGGCGTGGGGCTCTCCGCGCGCCGCGAGCGCGACGGCCGTATCGAGGTCACCGGGGTGCGCGACGGCTCGCCGGCCGCCGAGGCCGGCATCCGCGAGGGCGACCGGCTGCGCTCCGTGGACGGCGAGCGGGTCGACGGGCGTCCGGTCCCCGAGGTCGTCTCCCTGCTGCGAGGCGACGGCGAGAAGGACCCGGCCGGCACCGCCGTGCGCCTCGGACTGGAACGCGGCACGCGCGCGTGGACCGAGACCGTGCGGCGGGCCCGGCTGTCGACCGACTCCGTGACGGTGCGCACACCGGCCGACGGCCCGGCCGTCGTCCGGGTCACCTCCTTCACCAAGGGCGTCGGCGAGCAGGTGCGCTCCGCCGTGGCCGGGCTGCCGTCCGGGGCCGGGGTCGTCCTCGACCTGCGCGGGAACTCCGGGGGCCTGGTCGGCGAGGCCGTCACCGCGGCCTCCGCCTTCCTCGACGGCGGCCTGGTCGCCACGTACGACGTCGACGGCGACCAGCGGGCGCTGCACGCCGAGGCGGGCGGCGACACCACCAGACCCCTGGTCGCGCTCGTCGACGGCGGCACGATGAGCGCGGCCGAACTCCTCACCGGGGCCCTCCAGGACCGCGGACGGGCGGTCGTCCTGGGCTCGCGCACCTTCGGCAAGGGCTCGGTGCAGATGCCGAGCCGGCTGCCCGGCGGCTCGGTGGCCGAGCTGACCGTCGGGCACTACCGCACCCCCCTGGGCCGGGGCGTCGACGGGACCGGCATCACGCCGGACCTGGAGGTCGACCCGGGCCCGGCCGCCCTGGAGCGGGCGCGGACGGTACTGAGCGGACTGGGGCCGACCGCGTAATCTGCTTTCCGCCGCCCCCCTCCGTAGTGCCAAAATGGACCGCACTATGGCTAAGGAAAAAGGGCGCAAGCTGATCGCGCAGAACAAGAAGGCGCGGCACGACTACCAGATCCTCGACACCTACGAGGCGGGACTGGTCCTGTCCGGGACCGAGGTGAAGTCACTGCGCCAGGGGCGGGCATCGCTGGTCGACGGCTTCGTGCAGCTGGACGGGCACGAGGCGTGGCTGCACAACGTGCACGTGCCCGAGTACAGCCAGGGCACCTGGACCAACCACAGCGCCCGCCGCAAGCGGAAGCTGCTGCTGCACCGCGTGGAGATCGACAAGCTGGAGTCGAAGTCCCAGGAGACCGGTCACACGATTGTGCCGCTCTCGCTGTACTTCAAGGACGGCCGGGCCAAGGTCGAGATCGCGCTGGCGCGGGGCAAGAAGGAGTACGACAAGCGGCAGACCCTGCGCGAGAAGCAGGACCGGCGCGAGGCGGAGCGGACGATCTCGGCGATCCGGCGCAAGCAGCGGGCCTGAGCGCCGGGAATAGGCTGGCACGGGTGCGCGTTGTTCCCGTACGATGGCACCTGCACCTCACAGCGGGTGCGCGTCCTCCTCGGAGGGTTTGAAAAATCAACATGGGGATGATCGGTTTCGACAGCGGCTGTCGAAGCAGGGGAAGCGTGTCGAGGAAGCGGCCATGATCTCGTAAACCACAGGCCGAAAAAAATAATCGCCAACACCAAGCGCGATTCCTCCCAGCAGGCCTTCGCCCTCGCTGCCTGATCTCAGGTAGCAGAGCGAGCCTCCTACTAAGGGAGTGTCAGCCCGGGGCTGTTCCCGACCCGGATCCTGGCATCAGCTAGGGGACTAAACCTCGATCCCGGTCACGGGGTGAAGAGGGAAACCAAACAGTGACTGAGCCCGTCGGAGACTTGTCCGCGTGATCTCCGGGGCCGAGAAAATCGAAGCGGACTGCACACGGAGAAGCCCTGGTTCCGCACCGTTGGACGCGGGTTCGATTCCCGCCATCTCCACGAGAGTCGAGGGCGACACGTGCCCGCGTGAAAGCGCGGGCCGTGTCGCCCTCGTCGTTTTCGCGCGGGGGCTTCCCCTTCGCGCGGGGGCATCCCCGTTCACACCGTCCGGCGGGGCGGCAGCAGGGTGAGGAGCAGGGCCGTCGCCGCCGCCGTGACCGGGATGCCGTAGGCGGCCGCGGGGGAGGCGTGCTCGACCATCCAGCCGCCGGTGGCGCTGCCGCAGGCGATGCCGCCGAGCAGCCCGGTCACCGCGAGGGTCATGCCCTCGTTGAGGCGGCCCTCCGGCGTGCGGTGCTGGACCAGCGTCATGGTCGTGACCATCGTCGGGGCCGTCGCCATCCCCGCCACCAGCAGGGTCAGCGCCAGCAGCGGCAGGGAGCCGGTGAGGGAGGCGGCGAGCAGGGGCAGGGTCAGCAGGACCGTCATCGCGGCCACGCACCACGGCAGGCGGTGCTCGGCGGGACCGGCCGGCTTGAGCGCGCCGTACAGCAGGCCCGCCGCGCAGGAACCGGCCGCCTGCAGGGCCAGGACGACCCCGGCCGCCGCTCGGTGTCCCTGTGCGTCCGCGAACGCGATCGTGACGACCTCCATCGCACCGAACACCCCGCCCGTCGCCAGGCACACGGCCAGCAACGGAGGAACGCCCGGCGCGCGCAAGGGGGCCTTCGCCGTCGGGCGAGGACGGGCCGGCGGCTCGGTCGAGCGCTGGGCGGTGAACAGCAGCATGCCGCCGACCAGCAGCGTCACGCCCACGAGCGTGCCCGCCTCCGGGAACCACGCCGTGCACAGGAGCGCCGCCAGGACCGGGCCGAGCATGTAGCACAACTCGTCCGCCGCCTGCTCGAAGGAGTTCGCGGTGTGCAGCGCGGCGGAGTCGCCGCCGAGCAGATGGGCCCATCGGGCGCGGGCCATGCCGCCGGTGTTGGGCGTCGTCGCGGTGGCCGCGTAGGCGGCGAAGAGGGTCCAGGCCGGGGCGTCGTACCGGACGCACAGCACCAGGGCGAGCGAGCCCAGGGCGGCGAGCAGCGTGGCGGGCACCGCCACCCGCGCCTGGCCGAGCCGGTCCACGAGCCGCGCGATCCACGGGGCGACGAGCGCCGTCGCCGCCAGTCCCGTCGCGGTGACGGCGCCGGCCAGCGCATAGGAGCCGCGCGTACCGGCGATCATGACGACCGCGCTGACGCTGAACATCCCCATCGGCATCCGGGCCAGGAGATTCCCGACCGTGAACGCCCGGGCGCCGGGTGTGGACAGGAGCCGCCGGTACGGTCCGGGCGGCCGGCTCCGCGCCCGCGGGCGGAAGTCGGCGGCGACCAGGCAGTCGCCGGTGACGGTGAGGAGGGCGGGCTGCTGCGAGGGCGGGCGCGCGGACGTCGGATGCGGCATGCACTCACCGTCGCCCCGGGACGATCACGCGGTCCAACACCTTCTCCGTACCCATTCACGCGCCCGCGTTGTAAATTCGCCCGATGCCCCCGCACGCCCCGCTCGACCCGCGCCTCCTGCGCGCGTTCGTCACCGTCGCCGAGGAACTGCACTTCACCCGCGCCGCCGCCCGCCTGTACGTCGCCCAGCAGGCGCTCAGCAGGGACGTACGGCGTCTGGAGCGGGAGTTGGGCGCCGAGCTGTTCGTCCGCACCACCCGGCAGGTGACCCTGACCGCCGACGGCGAGCGGCTGCTGCCGCACGCCCGCCGGGTCCTCCAGGCGCAGGACGACCTGCTGGCCGCCTTCGGCCAGGCCCGTCCGCTGCTGGTCGACCTCAACTCCCCGGGGCTGGTCACCGGGCGGCAGGTCCTGGAGCGGGCCCGCGAGCTGGCTCCCGGGCACGAGCTGATGGCGCGGTACGAGAGCGGTCTGACGTACGCGGCGGGCGAACTGCTCGCCGGACGCGTCGACGCCTCCTTCGGCCGGTTCGCGGGACTCGCCCCGGCGCTGCGCACCGGACTCGCCCACCAGCCCGTCCGCTACGAGCCCATGGCGGTCGTCCTCCCCGAGCACCACCCGCTGGCACCGCTGCCCGAGGTACCGCTGGCCGCGCTCGCCGGCGAGACCGTGTACGCGGGTGCCGGGAATCCGCGGACACCGGAGTGGACCGACCTCGCACACCGCCTGTTCGAGGGACGGGGCATCGAAGTGGCTTCACCCGTTCCGCTGGCCGTCGGGGAGGAGGAGTTCCGGCGGATCATGGACAAGGCGGGACATCCGGTGCTCGCCGTGGTGAGTTTTCCGGCCATGGCGTCGACCGTGGTGCGCCCGCTCGTCGACCCGGTGCCGCTGTCGCCGGTCTCACTGGTCTGGCGAAAGGGGCTGGTGCACCCTGCCTTCGACGCGCTGCGCCGGGCGGCGTCCCAGGTCGCGGCCGAGAACGGGTGGCTCCGCCGGCCCGCGGGAGGGTGGATTCCGGACGCCGACGCCGCTGTGATGTGCGTCCGTAACTGACACGCGGCAACCACACATCCTCCGCGTGCGCTACATTCTTGGCCTGAGCACGGTGTGGTACAGGGGGCGCGCGAACCTGGTGGGGGCCGGTTCGGCCGACGAGTGCTCGGAGTCGTATGCGCACCCGGAACTGTCCCGTGGGGGGAAGTGCGTGCGCGTGAAGAATTGGCAAAAAGACGCCCAACCGGAGGGGACCGAGACTGTGTCCGGGA
>MUMD01000796.1 GCA_002155895.1 Streptomyces rochei | reverse complement strand
ACTGCTCGCCGACGATGCCGCGATGGAGCGGGTACGGTCCGCCGCCGCGGCCGGTGAGCTGCCCGTCCTGGACGCCACCGGGCTGCGCGTCGGTCCGCCCGTGGGGCGGATCGGGAAGATCGTGTGCATCGGGCTCAACTACCACGACCACGCCCGCGAGACCGGGGCCGAGCCGCCCGCCGAGCCGGTCNNGCGGCTCCGTCAAGACCGACTGGGAGGTGGAGCTGGCGGTCGTGATCGGGCGTACGGCCCGCTACCTGGAGTCGGCGGAGGAAGGGCTGGCGTGCGTCGCCGGGTACGCGGTCGCGCACGACGTCTCCGAGCGGGAGTTCCAGATCGAGCGGGGCGGGACCTGGGACAAGGGCAAGAACTGCGAGACGTTCAACCCGCTGGGCCCGTGGCTGGTGACCGCCGACGAGGTGCCCGACCCGCAGCGGCTGTCCCTGCGCCTGTGGGTCAACGGGGAGCTGAAGCAGGACGGGTCGACGGCGGACCAGATCTTCCCGGTGGGCGAGGTCGTGCGGTACGTCAGCCAGTTCATGGTGCTGCGTCCCGGTG
>MUMD01000795.1:233-577 GCA_002155895.1 Streptomyces rochei | reverse complement strand
AACCGGAACCGGAACCGGAATTGGAACTCCCCGTCGCCCCTGCCCCCTGCCCCTGGCTCTGCCCCGGTCCCTGACCCGAGTCGCTCGAAGCGTTCTGCGTGTACCAGGCGGGCGGGGCGTAGTCGATGGTGAACTCGCCCGTCGTCTCGACCGCGGACTCCGCGTCGGGTTGGTCATCGCCGGGTGTCGCCCAGCCCCCGCGGATCCCGTCCCGATCGCTGCTCACAGTTCCTCCTGGTGTGGTCGATCCCCTCAAGCCGTGCTGGGGCGACCGTGTTTGTCGTCCGACGTTGTCCGAAGTGAAACGAGGTCGTCCGATCGTCGGCCCTCCCCGTACGACGCCG
>MUMD01000795.1:0-151 GCA_002155895.1 Streptomyces rochei | reverse complement strand
AAGCGGTCGGAAGGGGCTCTCCGGTACCCACGAGTGATCAAGGCACCGGCATAGTAGGGGCGCTCGTCGTCATCCCTTCGCGGGAAAATCCCATGACCAGGAAGAGGACCCACGCGTGAGCTTCGGCCCGCCCCCCTCGATGCCCCCGTCC
>MUMD01000794.1 GCA_002155895.1 Streptomyces rochei | reverse complement strand
GCGGCCGGTGAGCAGGGGAGGGTCGCCCGGCTGGAGCGCTGACGCCGCGCGGGGCGGGTGTTCGCCCGTGACGTGGGTACCCGCTCACCGAACGTGAGAGGAGTGAGCGCAGATGCCACGCGGTTCGAGCTCCAAGCGGGAGCGGCAGTACGAGCACATCAAGGACAGTGCCGAGGACCGGGGCGCGAGCACCAAGCGCGCCAAGGAGATCGCGGCCCGGACGGTGAACAAGGAACGCGCGCAGTCCGGCGAGTCCAAGACCGCCAGCCGCACGTCCACGCGGGACAAGTCGCCGAGCAAGCGCGGCGGCGAGCGGTCCGGAAACCGCCAGGGGCCTCAGGGGCAGACCTACGACCAGCTCTACCAGGAAGCCAAGCGCCGGGATATCAGCGGCCGTTCGCACATGAACAAGGGCGAGCTGCAGCGCGCGCTCGGCAAGTGAGCCGTACCGCCAGGCCCCGGGCCCCCGCTACGGACGCGGCACCGGCCCGCCGCGCGTACGGCTC
>MUMD01000793.1 GCA_002155895.1 Streptomyces rochei | reverse complement strand
GCGAGGGCGGGGACGGCGTCCTGCGTGGCCGGGTCGTCGTCGGTCCCGGTGCGCGCGCCGGGGGCGTCGATCCAGTGGCGTCGGCGTTCGAAGGCGTACGGGGGCAGCGGGACCCGTCGGGGTGCGCCCGGCACCGGGGGCAGGGCGCCGTCGACGCCCGCGCTCCACAGCCGCCCCAGCGCCTCGGCGAGGACGAAGCCGTCGGACGCGTCGGCCTTGGCGTGCCGCATGGTGGTCACCGTCACCGGTGCCTCGTCGGCGAGCCTGGCGGTGGCCAGCTTGGTCAGGGTGTCGCCCGGCCCGATCTCCACCAGGACGGGGTGCAGACGGTCCCACAGGGCGGCGATGCCGTCGGTGAACCGCACGGTGTTCCGGGTGTGGTCCAGCCAGTGCCGTACGGAGGTGGCCTGGGCGTCGGTGACCCAGGTGCCGGTGACGTTGGTGACGTACGGGAGACGCGGCGGGCGCAGGGTGACCTGGCCGAGGTGGGTCTCGTAGGCGGGCAGGACCGGGTCCAGGACGTGGGAGTGGGCGGCCACGGGGATGCGCAGGCGGCGGAACGGGACGCCGCGGCGGGTGAGCCGGTCCTCGAAGCGGGTGACGGCTTCGAGGTGTCCGGCGACGGTGCAGGCGTTCGGGCCGTTGACGGCGGCCAGGGACAGTGTGTCGTCGAGCAGCGGTTCGATCTCCTCGGCCGGGGCGGCCACGCCGACGGTGGCGCCGCCGGCGGAGCTGATGAGCCGGATGCGCTCGGTGACCAGGGGCAGCATGTCGTCCAGGTCGATGACGCCGGCCAGGCAGGCGGCGGTGTACTCGCCGAGCGAGTGGCCGATCAGCGCGTCGGGGCGGACGCCGGACTCGACGAGGGTGCGGGCCAGGGCGTACTCGGTGACGACGAGCCCGAGGAACGCGGCCGTGTCGTCGGGGTGCCGTTCCTCGAAGAGGGCGGTGCGCACGTCGGCGCCGAGGACGGGGCGCAGGACGCGGGCGCACTCGTCGACGGTGTCGCGGTAGACGGTGCGGTCGCGGTACAGCTCCGCGCCCATGCCGGGGTACTGGGTGCCGCCGCCCGGC
>MUMD01000792.1 GCA_002155895.1 Streptomyces rochei | reverse complement strand
CGGTCCAGGCTCTCGTTGTAGTACACGATGAACCGCTCCCAGCCGCCCACACTCGTGGAGCGGGCCCGCAGCACGTTCTGGGCGCTGCCCGTGTAGTTCTTCTCCACCGCCACGTAGCGGTTGTTGGCCAGCGACTTCAGAGCGTACGTCTCGGTGGTCTCGTCCCACTCGAAGGCGAAGCTCTCCCAGGAGCCGCCGATCTCGGCCGAACGCGCCCGCAGGACACCGGTGTTCGGGGCGGCGTAGTTCACCTCGGTGGCGGCGAACCGCCCGTTGGCGACGGACTGCACGGCCAGCAGCTCGGGCTCCGCGGCGGCGGCGTCACCCTCGGCGAGCGGCGCCCGCCGCGCGTCCGCCGCACCGTTGATGCGCGCCAGGTCGGCGGCGTCCACCGCCTCCCAGCCGGCGGGCACCCCGGCCGGCCGGTCGGCCGACGGGGCCGCTCCGGCCGCCGGAGCGGACAGGGCGGAGACCGCCAGCACGGCGCTGAGGGACAGAAGGACGGAGGTCATGCGTCTCACAGGAATTCCTCGGCTTTCGTCACACGGAATCGGGGTGGCGAGGAAAAGGGCCCGCGGCATGCGCACGGCAACGGCAGCCCGCGCACCACGACATCGTCCCCGGAATTACTGCGCCCCCCACGACTGCCTCCACGCCCCTCCCCGGACGCGTCGGCAGCGGCTGCGCCACCTGGGCGAAGCGGATTCAGAATAGTGATCGCCGGGCGTTCTTCCGTAGTGATCCACGACTTTTTCGTACGCGCTCGAACCGAAACGCGCATGATTCTGAATTCCGCAATTCCTCGTTCATGCGCAAGTCGCTTCTCCTTGCCGTCGCGGTCACCTCGCCGATCGGATCGCCGACCGGATCGCCGCCC
>MUMD01000791.1:151-586 GCA_002155895.1 Streptomyces rochei | reverse complement strand
GGCGACCGCGTCTCCTGGGAGCGCCACGAGCTGGGCCGGTCGTTCCCCGAGGGCTCCTTCGACCTGGTGAGCGCCCACTACCTGCAGTCGCCGGTGGAACTCGACCAGCCGGCGACTGCAGGTAGTGGGCGCTCACCAGGTCGAAGGAGCCCTCGGGGAACGACCGGCCCAGCTCGTGGCGCTCCCAGGAGACGCGGTCGCCGACGCCCGCGTCCGCGGCGTGTCCCGCGGCGCGTTCGAGCGCGGTGCCGGGGTCGAGGTCGCTCGCCTCGCGGACCAGCAGTTCGTTGGGGCGGCCGCTCCAGACCCGGTCGGTGTCGCGGTAGCGGGCCTCCCAGAACGCGGCCGCGGGTGCCGTCGCGGGCGTGTCGGACATGATGCCTCCAGGGACGGACGGGGCCGTCTGCACGGCCGGGCGCGCGACGGTCGCGCGCC
>MUMD01000791.1:0-128 GCA_002155895.1 Streptomyces rochei | reverse complement strand
GACCCGGCGGCGCAGCTCACGGGTGACGCCCCACTGCTGGAGCGGCACGGTCTTGACCGCGAGCCGCACGAGGACTCCGTCGGCGTCCAGGGACTGCACACCCCACACCGCCGGGTCCTCGAGCAGTA
>MUMD01000790.1:263-718 GCA_002155895.1 Streptomyces rochei | reverse complement strand
GGGAGTGCGTGGGGAGTGTGCGGGGACGGGGTGTGGGCGGCTCACCGCAACTTCTAGAGAAATCACGCGACTTCCCCTCGTCCCGGGTCTTCGGCTGGATCCGGCCGCGTGCTGCCGTGCACTCTCGAAAGCCCCTCACCCCCGCGGACAGCCGGCGGTGACAGACCGATCCCGGGCCGTGGGAACCCCGACATGAACGACGGAAAGAAGGCTGACGGCATGCACCGTGCGCTGTGTCCGGTCGAGGCGCTCTACGTGGGCCAGAGAAGCAGAGCCGTCCTGTCCTGCACCCTGCGCGGACCCGTGGACGTCGCGGCGCTGTCGGCCGCCTTCGACGCCCTCACGGACGCGAACCCGACGCTGCGGACCCGCATCGTCCAGGAGGGCACGGGCCACGTACTGCGCCTCCTGGACGAGGACGAGCGGCCCCGGCTGGCCACCCGCACCGGCGGCGT
>MUMD01000790.1:0-189 GCA_002155895.1 Streptomyces rochei | reverse complement strand
TCTGGGACCGCTACCGGTCCCTGGTCGACGGCGAGCGCCCAGCGGCAACCGGCGACGCCGGCCCCCCGCCCTGGCCCGCACCCGTCAGCCGGCTGCTCCCGCCCGCCGACGCGGCCGACACGGCGAAGTACCTGGAGGGCCGCCTGGCCGAGACGCGGCTGCACCCGGTCGAGCTGGTGCCGTACGACG
>MUMD01000789.1 GCA_002155895.1 Streptomyces rochei | reverse complement strand
CCGCCCTGGACGAAGCCCTCACCCGGATCCCCGGCCCCCACCTCGTCGTCGCCACCGCCGGCACCACCGACGCCGGCGCCGTCGACCCGCTCCCCGAGATCGCCGGCCGCTGCGCCGCCCACCGCGCCCGCCTGCACATCGACGCCGCCTACGGCGGGGGACTGCTCTTCAGCGACCGGCACCGGACGAAACTCGCCGGCCTGGAAGCGGCCGACACCGTCGCCCTCGACCTCCACAAACTCGGCTGGCAACCCATCGCCGCCGGCCTCCTCACCGTCAAGGACACCGACGACCTCACCGCGCTCCACCACCACGCCGACTACCTGAACGCCGACGACGACACCGACGCCGGCCTCCCCGACCTCCTCGGCCGCTCACCCCGCACCAGCCGCCGCCCCGACATCCTCAAGATCGCCGTCACCCTCAGGACCCTCGGCCGCCACGGACTCGGCGCACTCGTCGACCGGGTCTGCGCCCTCGCCCAGGACTTCGCCGCCCTCGTCGACGCCCACCCCCGCTTCGAACTGCACGCGCCGCCCACCCTCAGCACGGTCCTGTTCCGGCCCGCCCACGCCACCGACACCGCCGTCGCCGCCGTACGCCGCACCCTGCTCACCACCGGCTCCGCCGTCCTCGGCCGCGCCCGCGCCGACGGCCGGCTCTGGCTCAAGGCGACCCTCCTCAACCCCCACACCGAGCCCGCGGACCTGGCCGCCCTCCTCGCCCTCGTGGAAGACCCCCCGGAAGGACACACCCCGCGATGACCGCCCCCG
>MUMD01000788.1 GCA_002155895.1 Streptomyces rochei | reverse complement strand
TCCCCCCACCACCGCACTCCCCGATTGGCCCCCGGGTAAGGGAACGGTAAAACGCCCTCGCTCGTTCACTCGGCATGACAGCTATGACCCCCGGCTCGAACATCCCCCTCTCCGCCGCCCGCGTGACGGTGGACGTCGCCGCGCCCGTGCGGCTCGACGTATCGGGCCTGCTGCTCACCGCCGACGGCAAGGTGCGCTCCGACGACGACTTCATCTTCTACAACCAGCCCACCGGCCCGGGCGTGACCTACCGCTCCGGCGGCGGCACCGCCCCGGACGCGATCGTGGTGGACACCGCCGCCGTCCCGCCGGGCATCGAGAAGATCGTCGTCACCGCCAGCCCGGACGCGGCCGGGCAGACCTTCCAGGGCATCGAACCGACCGCCACCATCCGCAACGCGGACGACAACTCCGTCCTCGCCACCTTCACGCCCCCGCAGCTCGGCTCCGAGACCGCGCTGGTCATCGTGGAGGTCTACCTGCGCAACGGCGCCTGGAAGGCCCGCGCGGTGGGCCAGGGCTATGCGAACGGCCTGGCCGGCATCGCCACCGACTTCGGCGTCACCGTGGAGGAGCCGGCCCCCCAGC
>MUMD01000079.1 GCA_002155895.1 Streptomyces rochei | reverse complement strand
CCCTGCTGCTGTCCGTACGGGTCGTACGGGTCGTAGGAGCCGTACGGCTGCTGTCCGGCGGTCGCGGCCGGGGCGTGGCCCGGGGTCTGGGCCTGGCGGTACACGGGCCGGCCGTACTCGTCGTAGCCGACGAGTTCGTACTGCCCGTCGCCGTGTCCCGCGTCGTATGCGTCGTTCACCGGTGCCCCTCTCGGCTCAGTCGCCGCGGTACAGCTGGCGCTTGTCGATATAGCGCACGACTCCGTCCGGCACCAGGTACCAGACGGGATCGCCCTTGGCGACTCTCGCACGGCAGTCCGTGGAGGAGATGGCGAGGGCGGGCACCTCCACGAGCGAGACGCCGCCCTTGGGGAGTCCGGCGTCCGTCAGCGTGTGGCCGGGCCGGGTGACGCCGATGAAGTGCGCGAGGGAGAACAGCTCGTCGCTGTCGCGCCAGGTCAGGATCTGGGCGAGGGCGTCGGCGCCGGTGATGAAGAACAGGTCGGCGTCCGGGTTGAGCGCGCGCAGGTCGCGCAGGGTGTCCACGGTGTACGTGGGGCCGCCGCGGTCGATGTCGATGCGGCTCACGGAGAACTGCGGGTTCTCGACGGTCGCCACGACCGTCATCAGATAACGGTCCTCGGCGGCGGAGACCGCGCGGTGGCTCTTCTGCCAGGGCTGCCCGGTGGGCACGAACACCACCTCGTCGAGGTGGAACTGCGCGGCGACCTCGCTGGCCGCCACGAGGTGGCCGTGGTGGATCGGGTCGAAGGTTCCGCCCATCACGCCCAGGCGGCGCTTGCCCGGGGGCACCGGGCCGTCGCTCCCGCCGGTGGCTCGGGCGGGCACCGCGCGGCTGCGCGTGCCGCGCTCCGGCGCGTGCGCCGTGTCGTGCGCCGGACCGGTAGGCATGTCCTGCTCTCCCATGCGTGCAGACCCTACCGGCCCGGGCTGAGGGCTCCTGCCGGACCCACGACCCCCCGCGCTCAGCGGTCGCGGTTGAACCGGGTGGTGATCCACAGCAGGAGCATCAGGATGACGAACGCGCCGATGCCGGTGACGTAGGGGCTGAGGCTCTCGTGGTTGCCGCCGTGCTCCTCGCCACCCTCGGAGGCGAGGGTCACGATCTGGGCAGCGGTGCTGTGGAAGCTCATCTTCGGCAGGACCTATCCGGTGTGGGCGGAATAAAGACGTCGGCTCATCGTATGCGGGCGCCTCGCGGGCGATCACGCCGACTCCGCCGTTGGGGACGGCCCGGGGAACCTTCGACCGCCGTCAGTCGTCCTTCCGGCTGTACCCCCGCAGCAGGAACCACGCGGTGAGCACACAGCCCACCACCATCACGATCAGCACGACGCGGAGCAGATTCCCCGCCCCCTGCTGCTCGGCCGCGGTCGCCGCTGCGGCGAGCAAGTCGGTGTGGGGGGTGTGCGCCATGACGTGGACTCCTTCGCTGTACTGCCCGTCCACGGTAACTCCGCCTAGGCTGGGCCCGGCTTCGGGGGCGCGAAGGGCCGCACAGGCCACACACACGTACTGGGGGAAGACATGTCCGACGGCCACCCGCACAACGGGCACGAGAACGTGCCGAGCAGGCAGCGCAGGCGCTTCCCCGGAATCTCCTCGCGGGCGTACGAGCACCCGGCCGACCGCAGCGCGCTGGTGGCGCTGCGCAAGCTGAGCGGCTTCGACACGGTGTTCAAGGCGCTGAGCGGTCTGCTGCCCGAGCGCAGTCTGAGGCTGCTGTTCCTGTCCGACTCGGTGCGCGTCTCCGACCGGCAGTTCGCCCACCTGAACGTCATGCTGCGCGACGCCTGCTACATCCTGGACCTGGAGAAGGTCCCGGCGATGTACGTCACCCAGGACCCGAGGCCGAACGCGATGTGCATCGGCCTGGACGAGCCGATCATCGTGGTCACCACGGGCCTGGTCGAACTGCTCGACGAGGAGGAGATGCGGGCCGTCGTCGGACACGAGGTCGGGCACGCCCTGTCCGGTCACTCGGTGTACCGGACCGTCCTGCTGTTCCTGACCTCCCTCGCGGTCCGAGTGGCCTGGATCCCGCTGGGGAACGTGGCGATCATGGCGATCGTGACCGCGCTGCGCGAGTGGTTCCGCAAGTCGGAGCTGTCCGCCGACCGCGCGGGCCTGCTGGTCGGCCAGGACGTGCAGGCGTCGATGCGGGGCCTGATGAAGATCGCGGGCGGCAACCACCTGCACGAGATGAACGTGGACGCGTTCCTGGAGCAGGCCGAGGAGTACGAGGCGGGCGGCGACCTGCGCGACTCCGTGCTCAAGATCCTGAACGTGCTGCCCCGCTCCCACCCGTTCACCACGGTGCGGGCCGCCGAGCTGAAGAAGTGGGCGGCCTCCCGGGACTATCAGCGCATCATGGACGGGCACTACCCGCGCCGCGACGAGGACAAGGACACCTCGGTCCGGGACTCCTTTCGGGAGTCGGCGTCCAGCTACGCCACCCATGTGCGCGGTTCCAAGGACCCGCTGATGAAGTTGGTGAACGACATCGCGGGCGGTGCCGGGGACCTCGGCGACCGGATGCGGCGCGGTTTCGGCGGCTTCACGTCCTCGCAGCCGCGACCGCCCAAGGACGAGGGCGGGAACGGGTCGTCGTCCGAGGGGCCCCGGGGGAAGTCCGGCGACCAGGGGACGCCGGACGACCGGCCGCCGGGCGGCGGCGCCTGAGGCCGGTCCGACGCGATCTCGGCAGGGCGCGGCACACCGTCGTCCGGGCGCGGCACACCGTTGTCGCCCGGGCGCGCTACACCTTCGGCTGGGCGCGCTCCGCGAGGGTGCCGCACAGAGCCGTGGGGGTGTACTCGGTGTACGGGTCGGTGCCCGCGGGGGCGCCGGTCCCGGCCGTCCGGCCGGCCAGCAGCGGGCGCAGGCGGTCGGCGGAGCGGTCGGCGCAGGAGAGCGGCCCGGCCTGGACGCGGGAGGCGACGAGCTGCGTCCGGTGCAGCCGCAGGTCCTCCCGGTCGAAGCGGAAGCGCAGCTCGCGCCGGACGGTGAACAGCGACGTCTCGGCGCGGTCGTCGCCGGTGGGCCGCAGCGGGTAGACCATCGTGTGGTCGGCGGTGACCTCCAGCGTGGAGGCGTCGCGCTCCGTGAAGCGGAGGCTGCCGCGCACCCGGATCTCCGCGTCGGCCAGCTCGGCGCGGGCCGGGTCGAAGCGCACCAGCCATCCGGTGGCCGTGTGCCGGCCGTCCGGGGCGGGCCGCTCGAAGCTCTCGTCGAACTGTCCCAGCTGATCCGGGTCGAGCAGCACCCGCACCGGGCGGACCTCCCGGCCGCCCAGCACGTCGGGGTCGAGCGCCGAGCGGACGATGTAGTGCTTGGCGGTGGTCAGGGCGCTCAGGACCTGGTCGCCGGAGAAGTGCGCGGTGCGCCGGTGGTCCGGCAGCGGCACGCCCTTCGCCGCGGCCCGGAAGTCCGCGGCGGGGCTGTGCGCGTACAGCCGCTCGGCGTCGGCGGCTCCGGGCACCCTGCCCTGCGGTGCGAGCGGGACGACGGTCATCCGCGCCGGCTCGGCGGGCCGCTGGGCGGCGGGGCTCTGGTAGGGGTGCCGTACGCCCATGTAGAGCGCGGTGCCGACGGCGACGGCGATGAGCACGAAGAGGACCACGGCCTGCCGGGAGAGGCCGGCCCGGCGCAGCGCGGTGCGGCGGCGTACGGCGGGCGCGTGGTCGGTCAGGCGCTGCCGCGCGGAGAACTCCTCGAGCCGGGCAGCGCGGACGAACGACTCGTCGAAGACGATGGAGCGGTACTCGTCCTCTCCGCCTCCGGGGGAGCCGTCCTCGGGTGTCCCTCCGGGCGGGTCGCCCAGCCCTGCCATACCTTCAGGGTTGGTCCGCGAGGGGGCCCGTAAACGCGCCGCCGGGGTCCCGGTCGGGCGTTTCCCGTCAGGCGCGGGACGGGCGGGTCAGGGACTGCGCGGAATCACCGGCACGGCGGGCTGGGAGTAGTCGGCGGAGGCCGACGGGGTGACGGTGCCGCCCTGCTCGGGGCCGGTCGAGGCGGGTGGGGGCACCTGCTGGGTGCCGCCGCCCGAGGAGGCGCCGCGGTAGACCGCCGCGAAGGCCAGCGCGACCATGCCGACGCCCATCACGACGGCGAGCACCCAGGCGATGGGCCGGTGCCAGCGGACCTGCTTGCCGCTGGCCGGTGGCGCGCCGTAGGGGCGGTCGAGGAGGTCGCGGTCGTCGTCCGGGTCGTCGAGGTCGGGGTCGTGGCCGAAATCGCCGTACCCGTCGTCGTAGCGCTCGGCCCTGCTGCGGCCTCGGCGGGCCGCTTCCGCCTCGGTGGCCTCGGCTCTGGCCTCGGCGGCGGCCAGGAGGCGCTCGACGGCGGACGGCTCGTGCACCGCGGCCGCCCGTACGAAGGCCTCGTCGAAGACCACGGAGGCGAACTCTTCGTCCGACACCCCGTGGTCGTGGTCGTCGTCGGGCTCCCAGCCGTCAGGGAACGGCCTACCCCCCACGTCCTCCGGCACGGGTCCAGAGTAGACCGGGGGGGTCGTTTTGGGCAGACGGCGGGGAAATTCATCCGGTGGGTGAGATGCCCCGATCGGGTCAGGGATGCGGCCGCCCGCCCGCGGCGTGCGCCGCGGGCGCGGGCCCGGCCGTCAGCGCCGTACGTGCCCGTCGCCGGTGACGATGTACTTGGTGCTGGTCAGCTCCGGCAGTCCCATCGGGCCGCGGGCGTGCAGCTTCTGCGTGGAGATGCCGATCTCCGCGCCGAAGCCGAACTGGCCGCCGTCGGTGAAGCGGGTGGAGGCGTTCACCGCGACGGTGGTGGAGTCGACCAACTGGGTGAAGCGGCGGGCGGCCTGCTGCGAGGTGGTCACGATGGCCTCGGTGTGACCGGAGGTCCACAGCCGGATGTGCTCGACGGCCTTGTCGAGGGAGTCGACGACGGCCGCGGCGATGTCGTACGACAGGTACTCCGTCTCCCAGTCCTCCGGCGTGGCCTCGACGGCCGTCACCTTGGAGTCCTCGGCGTACGCCATGACCCGCTCGTCGGCGTGCACGGTGACGCCGGCCTCGGCGAGGGCGTCCAGCGCGCGGGGCAGGAAGTCGGCGGCGATGTCCTGGTGGACCAGGAGGGTCTCGGCCGCGTTGCAGACGCCGACGCGCTGGGCCTTGGAGTTGACGAGGATGTCGACGGCGGTGTCGAGGTCGGCCTGCGCGTCGACGTAGACGTGGCAATTGCCGGTGCCGGTCTCGATGACGGGGACCGTGGACTCCTGGACGACGGTGTTGATCAGCGAGGCGCCGCCGCGCGGGATGAGCACGTCGACCAGCCCGCGGGCGCGCATCAGCTCGCGCACGCTCTCGCGGCTCTCGCCGGGCACCAGCTGCACGGCGTCGGCGGGCAGCCCGGCCCCGCCCACGGCGTCGCGCAGGACCCGGACGAGGGCCGTGTTGGACCGGTAGGCGGAGGACGAGCCGCGCAGCAGCACCGCGTTGCCGGACTTCAGGCACAGGGCGGCGGCGTCGACGGTGACGTTGGGCCGGCCCTCGTAGATGATGCCGACCACGCCGAGCGGCACGCGGACCTGGCGCAGGTCGATGCCGTTGGGGAGGGTGTTGCCGCGCACCACCTCGCCGACCGGGTCGGGCAGGGCGACGACGTCGCGCACGTCGGAGGCGATGGCGCGGACCCGCTCCGGGGTCAGGGTGAGCCGGTCGATGATGGCCTCGCTGGTCCCGGCGGCGCGGGCCTTGGCCACGTCCTGGGCGTTGGCCTCGACGATCTCGCTGGTGCGGACCTCCAGCGCGTCCGCGACGGCGAGCAGCGCGTCGTCCTTGGCGGCCCGCGGCAACGGCGCGAGGTCGGCCGCGGCGGCCTTGGCCCGGTAGGCGGCCCGGGTGACCGGGGACATCGAGTCGTACGGCGAGAGCGTGGTCATGGGGGCAGCGTAGTAGGCCGGACGGGGGCGTCCGCCGGTCGTCCCACACCCCGAGACATGCGCCGGACGGGTGCCCCCGCCCGAAGGAGCGGGCACGGCGAGGCGCGGCAGGCGGGCGTCGCCGGGCGGGCGCTAGAAGGGGTGCACCCCGACCGGTGTCGCCGGGGCCGGGCCGTAGCCGGCGGCGATGCGCTGGTGGTAGGTCGCCCGGTCGATGACCTCCAGGCCGACGATCTCCCAGGGCGGCAGGCCCGCGGTCTGCCGGTGCTCCCCCCACAGGCGCAGGGCGACGGCCGCGGCGTCGTGCAGGTCGCGGGCCTCCTCCCAGTACCGGATCTCGGCGTGGTCGTCGGCGTAGCGGCTGGTCAGCAGGAAGGGGTGGTCGTGGGCGAGCTGTTCGAGGGCGCGGCGGACCTCGGGCAGCGGGGCGCGGGCACCGGAGACGCTGAGGGTGACGTGCCACAGGCGCGGGGTGTGTTCCGGGTCCTCCCCGCGGAAGCGGTCACCGGCCGCCACGCTGGTCAGGGGGCGCTCCTCGCCGGCCGCGCGGGACGCCTTGCGGGCACCGCCGCCGGGGCGGGCGCGGGACGCCGCCGTTCCAGGGCGCACTCCGCTCACGACGGCCTCCTTCACGCACACGACTGAGCCCGGTGGTCGGCCGGGCTTGTCCCTGAGGAAAGTTGAGCAGGCCGCGCATGATCGCGGGGCGGTTTTGCGGAACGTACACCGCCGATTCGGGGACGTTTCGACCTATTACGGGTGCAGGATCACCAGATCGTCCCTGTGTACGACCTCGCGTTCGTACGCCTGTCCGAGTTCGCGGGCCAGCTCCCGGGTGGAGCGGCCGAGCAGCCGGGGAAGCTCCTTGGCGTCGTAGTTGACCAGGCCCCGGGCGACCGCGCGGCCCGTGCCGTCCCGCAGCTCCACGGGCTCGCCCGCGGCGAAGTCGCCCTCCACGCCCGCGATCCCGGCCGGCAGCAGCGACTTGCGCCCCTCGACGACCGCGCGCACCGCCCCGTCGTCGAGGACGAGGGCGCCCTGCGGGGTGGAGGCGTGCTGGAGCCACAGCAGCCGGTCGGCGGACCGCTTGCCGGTGGCGTGGAAGTAGGTGCCGGTGTCGCCGCCGGCCAGGGCGTCGGCGGCGTGCACGGCGCTGGTCAGCACGACGGGGATGCCGGCGGCCGCGGCGATGCGGGCCGCCTCGACCTTGGTGACCATGCCGCCGGTGCCGACGCCCGCCTTGCCGGCGCTGCCGATCTCGATGTCCGCGAGGTCGGCCGGTGCGCGCACCTCGGCGATCCGCGAGGTGCCGGGCCTGCTCGGGTCCCCGTCGTAGACGCCGTCCACGTCGGAGAGCAGCACCAGCAGGTCGGCGCGGACCAGGTGGGCGACGAGGGCGGCGAGACGGTCGTTGTCGCCGAAACGGATCTCGTCGGTGGCGACCGTGTCGTTCTCGTTGACGATCGGGAAGGCGCCCATCGCCAGCAGCTTGTCCAGGGTGCGCGAGGCGTTGCGGTGGTGGGCGCGGCGGCTCATGTCGTCGCTGGTCAGCAGCACCTGGCCGACGCGGACGCCGTAGCGGGCGAAGGAGGCGGTGTAGCGGGCGACGAGCAGGCCCTGGCCGACGCTGGCGGCGGCCTGCTGGCGGGCCAGGTCCCTGGGGCGGCGGCGCAGGCCCAGCGGGGCGAGACCGGCGGCGATGGCACCGGAGGAGACCAGGACGATCTCCCGCTCCCCACCGCTGCGCACTTTCGCGAGGACGTCGACGAGCGCGTCCACCCGGTCGGCGTCCAGGCCGCCCGTCGCGGTCGTCAGCGAGGAGGAACCGACCTTGACGACGATCCTGCGGGCCTCGCCCACGGCCTGCCTTGCCCCAGCCACTGTTGCCGCCCGTCCTTCCCCGTCGACGCGCGCCCGTCCGGGCGCCCGCCAGGAAATCTACGCGAAGCGGATCGCGCCGCGCGCCGCGGTCCAGGCTGCGGACAGGGTCGCCCTGCCGCCGCCGCGCGGAGTCCGGGGCAACACGCGCGTGTCGTCGGGAGGTCGCCGTGCGTTAACCCGTATGTCCGATGCGCGACGAGCAAGTCCGGAGCGACCGCAGTGCCCCTTTCCCTGCCCCGCCGCAGACCGCCCCGCCGTGTTCCCGGCCCCGGCCGCCCGCACCCGGGTCTCCGCAGGCTCCGCCGCCAGAGCCGCGCGGGCCGCCCCAGCCGCGCGGGTGGCCCCGGCGGACCCGGCCGTCCGCGCCTCGGTGTCCCCGGGTTCCCCCCGTTCCGCCGCCGGACCGCCGTGCGGCTGCTCGTCCTCGGCGTGCTGGCGACCGCCTCCGCCGCCCAGGCCGTGGGCGCGCTGCTGCCGCACGTACCGCTGCTGCTCGTCGCGACCGCCGGTTCGCTGGCCGCCGAGGGCGTGCTGTACCGGTGGCAGCGGGGCATGGTGTCGCTGTTCGCCAAGTCGCACGCCGATGTCACCGTGCGGCACGTGCTGCGGGACCTGCTGCTGGTGGTCGGCCTGCTGCGCCTGGGCGAACAGCACCGGGAGCCCGCGTACGCCCCGCTCGTCGCCGCCCTGCTCGTCTTCTACGGGCTGCACTGGGCGATCCAGGCGGTCTCGGTGCTGGTCCGGCGCACCCGGACGCTGCCCGTGGTGACGCGGAACGTGGACGCCTCCGCGCTGCGTCTGACCCCCGCCCCGCCCGCGCTGCTGCGCCGCCCCGGTCACCGGCTGGCGGTCTTCGGGCTGCCCGCGACCGCCGGACTCCTGGCGACGGTGGTCACCGACGCGCCGGTGTACGGAGCGGCGGGGCTCGCGCTGTCGCTGCTGGTGTCGCTGGCCGGCCTGGGCGCGCTGCTGCTGCGGCTGCTGCCCGGGCGACGGCCGGCGGGCGAGCAGGAGGTGCTGGACTGGTTCGACGCGTGGCTGGCGGAGTACCGGCCGACCGTCGGCCTGTACTTCTCGGGCGGGGCGTCCTCGGCGTACCAGGCCAACATGTGGCTGGAGCCGCTGGCCCGGCTGGAGGGGCGGCCGGTGATCGTGCTGCGGGAGCGGCACATGGTGCAGCGGATCGCGGCGACCGACATCCCCGTGGTGTGCCTGCCGAAGGTCTCCACGTTGATGCGCCTGGAGCACTCCACCCTCCGGGTCCTCCTGCACCCCTCCAACTCGGGCAAGACCTCGCAGGTCCTGCGCATCCCCACCATCAAGCACGCCTTCGTCAACCACGGGGAGAGCGACAAGCTGTCCTCCTGCAACCCCTATGCGAAGGCGTACGACGAGGTGTGGGTGGCCGGTCCGGCGGCCCGGGAGCGGTACGCGCTGGCGGAGGTGGGCGTCGAGGACAAGGACGTCGTGGAGATCGGCCGCCCGCAGCTGGACGCCGTACGGCCGTACGCGGGCCCGCCCGCGCCCGGCGGATACACGACGGTCCTGTACGCGCCGACCTGGGAGGGCTGGGACGGCAACCCCGGCAACACCTCGGTGGTCGAGGCCGGCGAGAACCTGGTGCGGGCGCTGCTCGCGGACCCGGGCGTACGGCTGCTGTACAAGCCGCATCCGCTGACGGGGTCGGTGGACCCGCGGGCCCGCGCCGCCGACCTGCGCATCCGGGAGCTGGTGCGGGCCGCCAACCGGGAA
Organism: Streptomyces rochei; assembly: GCA_002155895.1. GTDB lineage: Bacteria > Actinomycetota > Actinomycetes > Streptomycetales > Streptomycetaceae > Streptomyces > Streptomyces rochei. The sequence goes on along the minus strand of MUMD01000079.1, from coordinate 16,918 downwards.
CGCGGCGGGCCGCGCCCGGACCCGTCGGCGGCCGCTGAACTGGTCCGGCGGACCGCGGAACTGGACCGGCTCACGAAGGCCGGCTTCCGCCCGGCCGCCGACCAGGCGGAGCGGATGCTGCGGCAGCCGGCGCCGGAACCGGGGCGTGCCTCGGCGGTGGCCCGGGCGGCGGCCGCCTGGGAGGAGGCGTACTGGGCCTCACTGCCCGAATGGGAGCACCAGGTCGTCACCGACGCCCGGCCGCCGCTGTACGCCTGTTTCAACCGGGCCGACCTGCTGATCAGCGACGTGTCGAGCGTCGTCAGCGACTTCCTGGCGAGCGGCAAGCCCTACGCGGTGGCCAACACCAGCGGGCTCGCCGAGGACGGGTTCCGCAAGACGTTCCCGACGGTGGCGGCGGCGACCGTGCTGACGCCGGACGCGGCCGGGGTGCCCGCGCTGCTGGACGCGGTCCGCGATCCGGAGCGGGACCGGCTGGCCGGGGCGCGCGCCGAGCTGGCCCTGCGTCTGCTGGGTCCGGCCGAACCGCCCTCCCAGGAGCGCTTCGCCGGGGCCGTACGGGCGCTGTGCGACGCGGCCGGGGAGCACCGGGCGCGGATGGCCGAGCGCGTGGCGACCGAGGTCCCGCTCCCCGGACCCCGGCGGCAGCCCGGCCCGCCGCCCGCCGTCAGCGCCCCGCAAGCGCGGCGCCGCGCCTGATCCGCCGCGCCCGCTCGGCTCGGGGGATCAGGCGGGCGGAGGTCAGCCGTGCCGCCGGCGCCAGCCCTGCCAGGCGGACTCGATCATGTCGTCCAGGTCGTGGCGGGCCGACCAGCCGAGCAGCTCGCGGGCGCGGTCCGCCGAGGCGACGACCCTGGCCGGGTCACCGGGACGGCGTTCGGTGACCTGCGGGGCGACGTCCTGCCTGCCGGTGACCTTGAGGATGCGGTCGACCATCTCCCGGACCGAGCTGCCCTGCCCGCGTCCGATGTTGAGGGTGAGCGCGGTGCCCTCGGGGAAGTCGGCCAGGCGCCGGGCCGCCGCCAGGTGGGCGGAGGCGATGTCCGCCACGTGGATGTAGTCCCGCACACAGGTGCCGTCCGGCGTGGCGTAGTCGTCGCCGAAGACGCGCGGGGCCTCGCCCGCCTCCAGGCGCTCGAAGACCATGGGGATGAGGTTGAAGACACCGGAGTCGGACAGCTCGGGGGCCGCCGCGCCCGCGACGTTGAAGTAGCGCAGGGACGCGGCACGGATGCCGTGGGCCCGGGCTGCGGCGGCGATCAGCCACTCGCCGACCAGCTTGGTCTCGCCGTACGGGCTCATCGGCAGGCAGGGCGTGTCCTCGGTGACGAGGTCCACGTCGGGCATGCCGTACACGGCGGCCGAGGAGGAGAAGACCAGCCGGCCGACGCCCGCGGACGCCATGGCCTCCAGCAGGGTCTGCAGGCCCGTCACGTTCTCCCGGTAGTAGTGGAGCGGCTGCTCCACCGACTCCCCCACCTGCTTCTTGGCCGCGATGTGCACCACACCTGTCACAGCATTGTCACGAATCGCGGCGTCCAGGGCGGAGCGGTCCAGCACGCTGCCGACCACCAGCGGCACGCCCTCGGGGATCCGCTCGGCGCTCCCGGTGGACAGGTCGTCGTACACGACCACGGACTCGCCGTCGTCGACCAGGGCCCGCACCACGTGCGCACCGATGTACCCGGCGCCGCCTGTGACCAGCCAGCTCATCCTCGTGCCTCCCAGATCTTCGTCACTGAGTGCAGAGTCGCCCGCGGGCTGCGGAAAATCGAGTCGGGCATGTGGGGTGAACAGCAGAAAAGGCACGGAAGGGGCGACGGCTGGAGGTCCACGGGGCCCACCACCTCGCCCACGGAAACTTCACGTGAATCCTTTACGCTGATGCGGCGGCGCGCTCAGGCTCACCGACGCTCCGAGCGCGTTCCGGTCCCAGCCCGCGCTCCCGTGGTCCAGTCTCGGAACAGGTTGTTAAAGGATGCCCAAGCTCTCCCTCGTCGTCCCCGCGTACAAAGTGCGGGGCTACCTGCCCGAGTGTCTGGACTCCATACTCGCGCAGGACTATCCGGACTTCGAGGTCGTCGCCGTGGACGACTGCTCACCGGACGGCTCGGGTGCCATCCTCGACGAGTACGCGCGCCGCGACCCCCGCATTCATGTGATTCACCTCACCGAGAACGTCGGGCTGGGACGGGCCCGCAACGCCGGGCTGGAGAAGGCGCGAGGTGAGTACGTCCTCTTCCTGGACAGCGACGACACCCTGTCCGACGGGGCGCTGAAGGCGATCGCCGACCGGCTGGAGGCCACCGGCGACCCGGACATCCTGGTCTACGACTACGCCCGCACCTACTGGGACGGTTCGGTCCGCCCCAATCTGCGGGCCGACCTGCTCAAGACCGACGGGCCGGACGTCTTCTCGCTCGCCGAGCGCCCGCAGCTCCTGGATCTGCTGCAGATCGTCTGGAACAAGGCCTACCGGCGCGACTTCGTCGAGCGGACGGGGCTGACCTTCCCGCCCGGGTACTACGAGGACGCGCCCTGGACGTTCGGCTCGATGATCAGCGCCGAGCGGATCGCCGTACTGGACCGGGTCTGCGTGCTGTACCGCCAGCGGCGCGAGGGCGGCAACATCCTCAAGACGGTCAGCCGCAAGCACTTCGACGTCTTCGACCAGTACAGCCGGGTCTTCGACTTCCTCGAAGGGCACCGGGAACTCGACCGGTGGCGCGGTCCGCTGTTCCGCAAGATGGTCGACCACTACCTGACCATCCTGGAGCGCCCCGGCCGGCTGCCGCGCGACGCCCGGGCCGAGTTCTTCCACCGCGCCGCGGCCGACTACCGCGCGCGCCTGCCCGAGGGCTTCGAGCCGCCGGAGGGCCGCCGGAGGCACAAGTACGCGCTGCTGCAGCGCGACGCCTATCCGGCCATGATGAGCGCGCTGGCCGCGGTCCGCACCCGCCGGCGGGTCACCGGCGGCACCCGACGGGTGCTCAACCGGTCCAAGCGCGGCGCGATGGGCGTCTTCTACCGGTCCCAGCTCAAGCTGCCCCTCGACGAGAACCTCGCGGTCTTCTCCGCCTACTGGAGCCGCAGCGTCTCCTGCAACCCCGCCGCCATCGACGCCGAGCTGGGCCGCCTGGCCCCGCACGTGCGCCGGGTGTGGGCCGTGCGGCCGGACGCGGTGAAGCACGTGCCCGCCGGCGTGGACTACGTCCGGGTCGGGTCGCGCGAGTACTGGGCGGCCGTGGCCCGCGCGAAGTACTTCGTGAACAACGTGAACTTCGGCGACACCGTCGTGAAGCGGCCGGGGCAGATCCACGTCCAGACCCACCACGGCACCCCGCTGAAGACGATGGGCCTGGACCAGCAGAAGCACCCGGCGTCCACCAACATGGACTTCCGCAAGCTCCTGCAGCGCGTCGACCGCTGGGACTACAGCCTCAGCTCCAACCGGTTCTCGACCGGGGTGTGGGAGCGGGTGTACCCCAGCAACTACACCTCCCTGGAGACCGGCTACCCGCGCAACGACATCCTGGTCACCGCCACGGCCGAGGACGTCCGCGCGGCCCGTGCGGACCTCGGGCTGCGCGAGGGCACCACGGCCCTGCTCTACATGCCCACCCACCGCGAGTACCAGCGCGGTTTCGTGCCCCGCCTGGACCTGGAACGCCTGGCCGAACAGCTGGGCCCCGACGTCACCCTGCTGGTGCGGGGCCACTACTTCTACGGCGCCTCCTCCCGCCTCGCCGACCTGCAGTCCGCCGGACGCGTCGTCGACGTGTCGTCCCACCCCTCGGTGGAACGGCTCTACCTGGCCTCCGACGGTCTGATCACGGACTACTCGTCGGCCATGTTCGACTACGCCAACCTGGACCGCCCGATCGTGATCTTCGCCGACGACTGGGACACTTATTCCGTCGTCCGAGGAACGTACTTCGATGTCCTGCGGGAGGCACCCGGGGCCGTGGCCACCACCCAGGAAGAACTGACCGAACTGCTCCGCTCGGCGCGGTGGCGCGACGAGCGGGCGGCCGAGGCGCGTGCCCGGTTCCGACGGCGTTTCTGTGATTTCGACGACGGACACGCAGCCGAACGGGTGGTCCGGCACGTCTTCCTGGGAGAGCCGCTGGAGGAACTGCCGCCGATCGTGCCGTTGGACGAGCGGGTGCCTGCTCCGCCCCCCGGCCCAGGCATTGCCACGTCAGACCCGATATCCGTCCTTTGAGCCAGAGGTAGCTGCTGCTGTGTCCCAGCACCACGACAGAACACCCGACATCAGCGTCGTTGTCATCGTCTACAACGACGCCGATCGTCTGCCGACGGCGGTGCAGTCGGTTCTCGACCAGACGCTGCAGAACGTCGAGGTCATCATTTCCGACGACCACTCCACCGACGGCTCCTTCCAGGTCGCCCAGCAGCTCGCGGCCTCCTCGGACCGGGTGCGGGCCATCCAGCTGGCCGAGAACAGCGGCGGCTGCGGCGAGCCGCGCAACCAGGGCATAGCCATCGCCCGCGGCCGCTACGTGATGTTCCTCGACAGTGACGACACCCTCGAGGTGAACGCCTGCCGCAACATGCTGGACGCCGCCGAGCGCACCGGCGCCGACCTCGTCTCCGGCCTCTGCCTGCGCGTCCACACCGACAGCCGGTCGGGCAAGACGGCCAAGTGGTACCAGTGGCTGTACCGGCAGACCCGCACCTTCGACTCGATCGCGGAGATCCCCGACCTCCTCGTCTTCGACACCCTGTCGACCAACAAGTGCTACCGGCGCGAGTTCCTCCTCGACAGCGGCCTCACCTTCCCGCGCGGCATCCACTACGAGGACCTGCTGTTCTCGGCCCAGGCCTACCTGGCGGCGTCCAGGATCACGCTGATCCCGAACACGGTCTACCACTGGAACGTGGTCGAGAAGACCGAAGAGAAGTCGATCAGCAACCGCCGCCACGAGATCAACAACTTCGCCGACCGGCTGGAGATCCACCGCAGGATCGACCGCATCCTCGCCGAAGAGGGCCACGACGAGCTGAAGCTGCACAAGGACATCAAGTTCCTCAAGCACGACCTCGTCCTCTACCTCCGGGAGCTGCCCTTCCTGGACGACGAGTACCGGCACCACTTCGCCGAGATGGCCAACGGCTACATCCGGCATTTCCCCGACGAGGCGTACGCGGAGCTGTCCCCGATCCACCGGCTCTGCGCCTACCTGCTGCTGCGTGAGGACTGGGAGCACCTCATGCCGGCCATCGACACGCTCATCAACAAGACCAAGGTCTCCAGCCCCCTGCTGGAGCGGGACGGCCGGGTCTACTGGTGCGCCGAGCACCTGGACGACCCGATGGGCCGCGCCGTGCTCGACGTGACCGACCTCGGCTACCACGCCAGGCCGGTGCAGCGCCTCAACCTGCGCAACGCGGTGACCCGCTACAAGGAGAACGCGGCGGGTGTCGTCCTCGCCGGCTCCCTGGTCAACCCGCTCGGGGTGATCCCCCCGGACGCGCGCCTCGAGGGCGAACTGGAGTTCCGCGCCCGCCGCAAGAGCCTGCAGTCGTTCCGCTTCCCGGTGACGGACATCCGGCACGAGGGCGAGGCCGTGACCTGGCAGGCGACGGCCGCGCTGGCGAGCCGGCTGCGTCCGGTCGGCCTCGTCGACGACGTCTGGGACGTGCGCCTGCACCTCACGGTGGACGGCGAGCACCGCACCACGAGCCGGCTCACCGTCGGACGCACCGACCTGGAGGGCGCCGGCGAGATCCGCATCCGGCCGCGGCTGGGCCGGATGATGGCCGACCGCATCCTGCCGCACGCCTCGGCCAACGGGCACCTCGCCTTCCGGCTGACCCAGCACGGGAAGCTGGCGCAGCGCACCTCGTCGCTGGTGCAGCGCAACATCCAGAGCCCGCCCGCCCGCATGGCGAAGAAGATGGTGCGCAAGGTCTCCTCGGTGCGCAAGGACCTGCACTCCGGTCCGCGCAAGATCGAGACGTTCGAGCGCATGATCCGGGTGCTGCCGGTGCGCAAGGGCACCGTCGTCTTCGAGAGCCACCTCGGCAAGCAGTACAGCGACAGCCCCCGCGCCATCTACGAGGAGATGCGCCGGCGCGGTCTGCCGTTCAAGTACTACTGGTCGTACGCCGGTTCCCGCCCCGAGGGCTTCCCCGAGGACGTGGAGCTGGTGCGGCGCTGGTCCTGGCCGTACCTGAGGGCGCTGGCCCAGGCGGAGTTCTGGATCGACAACCAGGGCTTCCCGCTGAAGCTGCCCAAGCGGCCCGAGACCACGTACATCCAGACCTGGCACGGTTCCGCGCTCAAGCGCATGGGCTTCGACGAGCCGCACTACCGGATCATGCCCGAGCACGAGCAGCAGGCGTACCAGCGGTCCATCGACCGCTTCGACCACTTCGTGGTGCGCGGCGAGCACGACGAGAAGACGCTGGCCCGGGCCTACCGAATACCGGAGGAGAAGCTGCTGCGCACGGGCTACCCGCGCAACGACGCCCTGGTGCGGGCGCGGGAGTCGGCGACCCTGGACCCGGCCGCGCGGGAACTGGCCGAGCGGCTGGGCATCCGCAGCGACCTCCCCGTCGTCCTGTACGCCCCCACCTTCCGGGCGCAGGCCAACGGCAAGGTGCGCAAGTTCGAGTTCCCCTTCGACGTCGAGGAGTTCGCGGACCGCTTCGGCGACCGGTTCACGCTGCTGATCCGCACGCACTACCTCAACAACGTCACGCTGCCCCCGTCGGTCGCCGGCCGGGTGATCAACGTGAGCGAGGAGCCCGACATCACCCCGGTGATGCTGCTCTCGGACGTCCTGATCACCGACTACTCGTCCGTGATGTTCGACTACTCGCTGCTCCAGCGGCCCATGGTGTTCTTCACCTACGACTGGGACGAGTACGCGCGCAACAGCCGCGGCACCTACTTCGACCTGTCCGAACAGGCCCCCGGGCCGGTGGTCGGGACGTCGGAGGAACTCTTCGACGTGCTGTCGGACCTGGACGCCCTCGCGTCCGGCTGTGAAGGACGGATCAAGGAATTCATGAGCCAGTACGGCGAGTACGACCGCGGTGACGCGGCCGCGCGCATCGTGGACCGCTTCTTCGGTGCCGAGGGAGAAGCCCGATGACTCAGCGCGACATCATCTTCGTGGCGAACGAGGTCAACGAACTGGGTGGCGTCGCTCGCTGGCAGGCGCTGATGGCCAAGCTCTTCGCCGAACGCGGCCACCGTGTGACCATCGTCGGCATCGCCCCGCCCGAGGTCCCGATGGACCTGGGCGACAACCCGCCCTTCGAGACGGTCACCCTCTACGACGAGCGCCCTCCCGGCCCCTGGCACGTCCGCAACCTCCGCGACCGGGTCAACGTGGCGGCCCGGCGGCGCGAGGCCGCCCGGGAGGCGGGCATGCACGAGGCCGCCGAGCGGCTGTCGCGCCTCTTCCGCGCCGCCGGTCCCGGCGCCATGATCATCGTGACCCAGGTGTGGGCCATGGAGTGGGTGGCCCTCGCCGACACGGCCGGTCACCCGGTGATCGGCATGAGCCACGAGTCCTACGAGTACTCCAAGGGCTCCTCGCGCTTCTGGCGCGTCCAGCGGTACTACAAGGACGTCGACCGGCTCCTGCTGCTGACCCAGGAGGACGCGGACCTCTGGGTCGGCCGCGGCCTCAACAACGTCGGGTTCATGCCGAACCCGCTGCCGATGATGCCGGAGGTACCCTCCTCCCGTACCGAGAAGGTCGTCGCCAGCATCGGCCGTCTCGGTCACCAGAAGGGCATCGACATGCTCCTCGACACCTGGGCCGACACGGCGCCCAAGCACCCGGGGTGGCGGCTGCGCATCTACGGCTCCGGGCCCGACGAGAGCGCCCTCAAGCAGCAGTGCACCCGGCTGGGCCTGGACGACTCGGTGGAGTGGGCGGGTCAGACCGACGACGTCGTGGGAGCGCTGCACGGCGCCTCCGTCTTCGTCCAGTCCTCCCGCGGCGAGGGCTTCCCGCTGGCGCTGCTCGAGGCGATGGCCTGTGCGGTGCCCTGCGCGGCGTTCGACTGCGCGCCCGGCGTCCGCCAGATCGTCCAGGACGAGGAGGACGGTCTCCTGGCCCGTCCGGGCAACACCATGGAACTGGCCCGTCAGCTGGGCCGGTTGATGGAGGACCAGGAACTGCGGGACGCGATGGGCGAGAAGGCGCGCGCCAATGTGCAGCGGTACTCCCCGTCGGCCATCACCGACCAGTGGGAAGAGCTGTTCGACTTCCTGGAGCGCTGAGTCCCGGAACCCGACGAACGGCGGGCACCCGGCCGCACGTGCCGCGAGGCACGCCCGCGGCCGTGCCCGCCGTTCGTCGGCGCCGGGCCGCGCTCCCGAGAGCTTCATGTGCACGGAACATCACCGCCGGAAAGGCAGATGAATGCGCCAGACGGATCCACCCGTACCGTCGGACCGCTCGACGGGGCCGGTGATCGACGAACCGGCCGCCCCGGAGGTACCCGCGCCGCGGTCCTCCGCCGAGGCGGAGGTGCCGCAGGCCGGGCCGGTCGTGCGCAGGAACCGGCTGGCCGCCCTGGACGGCCTGCGGTTCCTGGCGGCGCTGGCGGTGGTCCTCTTCCACTTCGTGGGCCAGACCCCGGGTGCGATGGAGTTCGTCTGGGGCCGCCCGCCCGGTGAGCTGTTCCCCGAAGCGCACCGCTACTTCGCCTTCGGCCGGCTCGGCGTCGACCTCTTCTTCCTCATCAGCGGCTTCGTCATCTGCATGAGTGCCTGGGGACGCACCCCGCGTGACTTCTTCATCTCGCGGGTCACCCGGCTGTACCCGATGTACTGGGTGGCGATCATCGTGTCGGCCAGCGTGATCTACCTCTTCGACACGCCGTTCGGCCACCCCAACCCGCGGATGCTCTTCGCGAACTTCACGATGCTGCAGACGCCGCTCGGCGTCGACAACCTCGACTCGGTGTACTGGACGCTCTGGCCCGAGCTCTGCTTCTACCTCACCTTCGCGGTCGTGGTGTGGAAGGGCCTCACGTACCAGCGAGTGGTGATCTTCTGCGGGCTGTGGACGGTCGCCGCGGTGCTCGCGCCCAGCGCCGGCATCCCGCTGCTCACCCTGCTGGTCAACCCGACGTCCGCGCCGTTCTTCATCGCGGGCATGGCCTTCTACCTCATGTACCGGTACCGGCCGACGCCGCTGCTGTGGGGCATCGTCGCCATGTCGTGGCTGCTGGCGCTGCACTTCCTGCTGGCCCCGCACGGCGGGCGGAACAACTGGGACACCTGGGCTCCGTGGCGCGGCTGGCTGATCGTGTCCACCACGGTGTTCTTCCTGCTGATCGCGGCGATCGCGCTCGGCTGGACGACCTGGATCCGCGGGCGCTGGCTGACCGTCGCCGGCACCCTGACCTTCCCGCTGTACCTGCTGCACGACGTCATCGGCGTGACGATCCTCCACCGCTTCGGGGACCACGTGGACCCCTGGACGCTGGTCCTGGCCCTCACCGGCGGCCTCATCGTCCTGTCGTACGTCGTCCAGCGGCTCGTGGAGCGGCCGATCGCGCAGGCCATGCGGCGGCTGCTGAGCAGTGCCGAGTTCGGGCTGAAGGCGCCCTCGGTCCGCCGGCACTGACGGCGGGTCCGCCGGCAGCGAGAACCGACCGACACCGACGAGCCGGGGCCGGGGCACAGTGCCCCGGCCCCGGCTCGTTCACGGTCTCCCCCGGCTCAGGCTCAGAAGGGCTCGAAGCCGTCGAACTCCCGCTGTGCCTCGTCCCGTTCGGCGTCCCGGTCGCGGCGGCGCTGGGCGGCCGGGCGGGGGGCCTCGAAGCGGTGGTCCTCGCCGCGGCGGCCGAGCATCTCGGCGCCGGCCGTCACCGTCGGCTCCCAGTCGAAGACGACCGCGTTGTCCTCGGGGCCGATGGCCACGCCGTCGCCGCTGCGGGCACCGGCCTTCATCAGCTGCTCCTCGACACCGAGGCGGTTGAGCCGGTCGGAGAGGTAGCCGACGGCCTCGTCGTTGTTGAAGTCGGTCTGGCGCACCCAGCGTTCGGGCTTCTCGCCGCGCACCCGGAAGAGGCCGTCCTCCTCGCGGGTGACGGTGAAGCCCGCGTCGTCCACGGCCTTGGGCCGGATGACGATCCGCGTGGCCTCCTCCTTCGGGCGGGCCGCGCGCGCCCCGGCGACCAGCTCGGCCAGCGCGAAGGACAGCTCCCTGAGCCCCATGTGGGCCACCGCCGACACCTCGAAGACGCGGTAGCCGCGCTCCTCCAGGTCCGGGCGGACCATCTCGGCGAGGTCCTTGCCGTCGGGCACGTCGATCTTGTTGAGGACGACGATGCGGGGCCGGTTGTCCAGGCCGCCGTACTCGCGCAGCTCCGCCTCGATGATGTCGAGGTCGGAGACCGGGTCGCGGTCGGACTCCAGCGTCGCCGTGTCCAGGACGTGCACCAGCACGCTGCACCGCTCCACGTGCCGCAGGAACTCCAGGCCGAGGCCCTTGCCCTGGCTGGCGCCCGGGATGAGGCCCGGGACGTCGGCGATGGTGTAGACGGTCTCGCCGGCCGTCACCACGCCGAGGTTCGGGACGAGCGTCGTGAAGGGGTAGTCGGCGATCTTCGGCTTGGCCGCGCTCAGCACGGAGATCAGCGAGGACTTCCCGGCGCTCGGGTAGCCGACCAGCGCCACGTCGGCGACGGTCTTCAGCTCCAGGACGATGTCCCCGACGTCGCCCGGCTCACCGAGCAGCGCGAAGCCCGGGGCCTTGCGGCGGGCGGAGGCGAGCGCGGCGTTGCCGAGGCCGCCCCGGCCGCCCTGCGCGGCGACGTACGAGGTGCCGTTGCCGACGAGGTCGGCCAGTACGTTGCCCGCCTTGTCGAGGACCACGGTGCCGTCGGGCACGGCGAGGACCAGGTCCTGGCCGTCCTTCCCGGAGCGGTTGCCGCCCTCGCCGGGCCTGCCGTTGGTGGCCTTGCGGTGCGGGGAGTGGTGGTACTCGAGGAGCGTGGTCACCGACTGGTCGACGGTGAGGATCACGTCGCCGCCCCGGCCGCCGTTGCCGCCGTCCGGGCCGCCGAGCGGCTTGAACTTCTCACGGTGGACGGAGGCACAGCCGTGGCCTCCGTTACCCGCGGCGACGTGCAGTTCGACGCGGTCCACGAAGGTGGTCATGGGATGTGCCTCCAGTTACTGCCTGCTGTTTCCCGCCCGACGCGGGGAATGCTGCGGGGAATGTCTCTTGGGTAACACGCGAAAGGCGGACCCGCTTCCCCTGAGGGAAGTGAGGTCCGCCTCGCGAAAGTGTCCGGTCAGGCGACCGGGACGATGTTCACGACCTTGCGGCCACGGTGGGTGCCGAACTGCACCGCACCGGCCTGCAGGGCGAACAGCGTGTCGTCGCCGCCGCGGCCGACGCCCGCACCCGGGTGGAAGTGGGTGCCGCGCTGGCGGACCAGGATCTCGCCCGCGTTGACGGCCTGACCACCGAAGCGCTTCACGCCGAGGCGCTGAGCGTTGGAGTCACGACCGTTACGGGTGGACGATGCGCCCTTCTTGTGTGCCATCTCTCCTCAGTCCCTTACTTCGCAGCCGCGGGGATCTCAGTGACCTTGATCGCCGTGTACTGCTGGCGGTGGCCCTGACGACGGCGGTAGCCGGTCTTGTTCTTGTAGCGCAGAATGTCGATCTTCTGGCCCTTGTGGTGGTCCACGACCTCGGCCTGGACCTTGATGCCGGCCAGCACCCACGGGTCGCTGGTCACAGCGTCGCCGTCGACCACGAGCAGGGTCGAGAGCTCGACCGTGTCGCCGACCTTGGCGGTGGAAATCTTGTCAACCTCAACGATGTCGCCGACAGCAACCTTGTGCTGGCGACCACCGCTGCGCACGATGGCGTACACGCGGATCTCACTCTCTCGCTCGGGAACGGCACCCCCGCAGTCCAGCCGCCCCGCGACATGCGCGGACGGCCTCTCCCGGTCCCGGCCCGCGAGGGCCCGCACCCGGAAGGAATGAGGTTTACGGGGATGTGACGTGCCAGTCGACACGCCGACGGTCAAGATTACGGGGCCGCACGACGGGGGTCAAACCGGGCCCCGGGAGCCTCAGCCGGCCACCGCCGCGACGTACTCGGCGTACGCCTCCCCGGTCCGCTCCGGCGACATGTCGAGGTGCTCCAGGACGGTGTACCGGCCCGGCCGGGTCCGCGGCGCGAACCGCACGGCCCGTACGAACTCGTCGTCGGTGAACCCGATCTCCTCGGCCACCACCGGCAGCCCGTGCCGCCGCAGGGTCCGGGCCGTCAGCAGCGCGCCCTCGTGGTCGCCCCGCAGGAACGTCGCGAAGGCCGCGCCGATGCCCACCTGCTCGCCGTGGCTGGCCGCGCGCCTCGGGTACAGCAGGTCGAGGGCGTGGCTGATCTCGTGGCAGGCGCCGGAGGACGGCCGGGTGTGCCCGGCGATCGTCATGGCGATGCCGGACAGCACCAGGCCCTCGGTCAGCACCGTCAGGAAGCCGTCGTCGCCGCAGCCGCCGGGATGGCGCAGCACGGCCTCGCCGGCCTGCCGGGCCAGGGCGGCGGCGAGGCCGTCGATCTTCTCGCCGCTCACCCGGTGCGCCAGCTCCCAGTCGGCGACCGCGGAGATGTTGGAGACGGCGTCGCCGATCCCGGAGCGCACGAAGCGGATCGGTGCCTCCCGGATCACCGCGAGGTCGACGACGAGCGCGATGGGCGTCGGGACCCCGTAGGACCCGCGGCCCGCGTCGTTGTCGAGTATCGACACCGGCGAACAGATGCCGTCGTGGGAGAGGTTGGTGGCCACCGCGACCATGGGCAGGCCCACCCGGGCCGCCGCGAACTTGGCGCAGTCGATGACCTTGCCGCCGCCGAGGCCGACGATCGCGTCGTAGTGGCCCGACCTCATCCCGTCGGCCAGCCGCACCGCGTCGTCGATCGTGCCGCCGCCGACCTCGAACCACTCCGCGCCGGGCAGGGACGGCTCCAGTCTCCGCCGCAGCCGCGCCCCCGAACCGTCGCTGATCGCCACGGCGAGCCGGCCGGACCGGGAGATCCGCTCGTCCGCCAGGACGTCCGCCAGGTCGTCGAGCGCGCCCGGGCGGATGTCCACGGCGAGCGGGGAGGGAATGAGCCTCGTCAGTACCGGCACGTGATCTTCTCTCTCACGGGAACGGGAAGGTGGCCGCCCGGTGATGATGCGCCCGCGGACGCCCGGGAAAACGCGTGGTCCCGCCCGATCGGTTTTCGATCGGGCGGGACCACGCGGGGTGCGACGGGTACCGGATCAGCCCTCGTCGGTGGCGGCCGTGACCGAGGACGGGCCCTGCTGGGCGGCCGCCGCGGTCTTCTTCGACGCCGTCTTCTTGGCCGTGCTCTTCGCCGTGGCCTTCTTGGCGGTCGTCGTCTTGGCCGCCTTCTTGGCGGTGGCCTTCTTGGCGGCCGTCGTCTTCTTGGCCGCCGTCTTCTTGGTGGCGGCCTTCTTCGCCGTCGCCTTCTTGGCCGTCTTGCGGGCCGCCGCCTTCTTGGCCGGTGCGGCCTCGTCGGCGGCCTCCGCGGCCGCCTCGGCCTCCGCGGCCTGTGCGGCCTGTGCGGTCGCGGCCGGCTCGGCCGCGTCCTGGGCCGGGGCCGACGGGACGACCACGACGGCCGTCTCCTCGGGCGCGGTCGGCGCGGTGGCCTTGCGCACGGCGCGCCGGCGCGGGCGGGCCGGTGCGGCGCTCTCGGCGGGCGCCGCGGGCTGCTCGGCCGGCTCCGGGGCCGCCGGGGCCTCGGCTGCCGTCCGCGCGGGGGCCTCCGGCTGCTCGGGCGCGGCCTCGGGGACCGTCACGACGGCGGCCTGCGCACCCGCGGGCGATCCGGCCGGTGCGGACACCTTCCGGGTGGCCCGGCGGCGGGTACGGCCCTTGGGTGCGCCCTCCTCGGCGGCCGGGGCCTCGGGGGCGGGCGCGCCGGAGACCGCGTCCTCGACGGCCGCGGGCTCGGCCAGCACCTCGGCGGCGGGCTCCTGGACGACGGGACGCGCGGCCTCCTCGGCGGCCGTGACGTCCTGCGCGGTGGGCGCCTGGGTGGCGGGCTCCCCGTCGGCGGCCGGGCTCTCGCCCTTGGCGGCCTTCGGCGCGCCCGCCGGGGCCGACGCCCGGCGGCTGGTGCGGCGCCGGCCACGACCGCGCGTGGCGGCGGCCTCGGCCTCGGCGGCGCTGCTGTACAGCTCCTCGTCCGGGGTGAACTCGGGCGCCGGGAGGGCGACCGGCTCGGCCACCTCGGCGGCGGCCTCGGCCTCGGACTCGGTGTCCGCCTCCTGCTCCGCCGTCACACCGGTCTCGACGCCGGCCACGGCCTCGTGCTCGTGCGGCTGGTCCGCGCCGGCCCGGGCGCGCTTGCGGCGCTTGCCGCCACCGCCACCGGCGGCGGCCGTCGGCTGGTCGAGGTGGACGATGACACCGCGGCCGTTGCAGTGGACGCAGGTCTCCGAGAACGACTCCAGCAGGCCCTGGCCGACCCGCTTGCGGGTCATCTGGACCAGGCCCAGCGAGGTCACCTCGGCGACCTGGTGCTTGGTCCGGTCCCGGCCCAGGCACTCCAGCAGGCGCCGCAGCACCAGGTCCCGGTTGGACTCCAGCACCATGTCGATGAAGTCGATGACGATGATGCCGCCGAGGTCGCGCAGCCTGAGCTGGCGCACGATCTCCTCGGCCGCCTCCAGGTTGTTCCTGGTGACCGTCTCCTCGAGGTTGCCGCCCTGACCGGTGAACTTGCCGGTGTTGACGTCGATGACGACCATCGCCTCGGTCCGGTCGATCACCAGCGAACCGCCGCTGGGCAGCCAGACCTTGCGGTCCAGCGCCTTGGCGAGCTGCTCGTCGATCCGGTACGTGGCGAAGACGTCGACCTCGCTGGTCCACTTGGACAGCCGCTCGGCCAGGTCCGGCGCCACGTGCGACACGTAGCCGTGGATGGTCTGCCAGGCGTCGTCGCCGCTGACGACGACCTTGGAGAAGTCCTCGTTGAAGATGTCGCGCACGACCCGGACGGTCATGTCCGGCTCGCCGTACAGCAGCGTGGGCGCGCTGGAGCTGCCGCCCTTGGCCTTCTTCTGGATCTCCTCCCACTGCGCCTGGAGCCGCTCGACGTCGCGGCGCAGCTCGTCCTCGCTGGCGCCCTCGGCGGCGGTGCGCACGATGACGCCCGCGTCCTCGGGGACGATCTTCTTGAGGATGGTCTTGAGGCGGGAGCGCTCGGTGTCGGGCAGCTTGCGGCTGATGCCGGTCATCGAGCCCTCGGGCACGTAGACCAGGTAGCGGCCGGGCAGCGAGACCTGGCTGGTCAGGCGGGCGCCCTTGTGGCCGATCGGGTCCTTGGTGACCTGCACGAGGACCGACTGGCCGGACTTGAGGGCGGACTCGATGCGGCGCGGCCCGTTGGCCATGCCGAGCGCCTCGAAGTTGACCTCGCCGGCGTACAGGACGGCGTTGCGGCCCTTGCCGATGTCGATGAAGGCGGCCTCCATCGACGGCAGCACGTTCTGCACCTTGCCGAGGTACACGTTGCCGACGTACGAGGTGGCCTGCTCCTTGTTGACGTAGTGCTCGACGAGCACGCCGTCCTCCAGGACGCCGATCTGGGTGCGCTCGCCGTGCTGGCGGACGACCATGACGCGCTCGACGGCCTCGCGGCGGGCCAGGAACTCGGCCTCGGTGATGATCGGCACGCGGCGACGGCCCTGCTCACGGCCCTCGCGGCGGCGCTGCTTCTTGGCCTCCAGACGCGTGGAGCCCTTGATGGACTGCACCTCGTCGGACGGCTCGGGCTTCGGGCGGGGCTCGCGGACCTTGACGACGGTGCGCTCGGGGTCGTCGGCGGACGAGTCGGCCTCACCGGAGGAGTCCCCGGCCCGGCGACGGCGGCGGCGCCGGCGACGGCTGCTGCTGGAGCCGCCGCTCTCGCCGGTGAACTCGCCGTTCTCCTCGGCGTCGTCCTCCTCGGCCTGCTCGGCGGTGTCCTCGGCGTCCTGGGCGGCCTGCCCGGCGGCGACGTGCTCGGTGTCGGAGTCGGCGGACTCGCCGTTCTCCCCCTCGGCGCCCTCGCCCCGGCGACGGCGACGGCCGCCCCGGCGACGGCGGCGGCGCGACCCGGACTCCTCGAAGCCCTCGGCGTCGTCGTGGTCCTCACCGGACTCGTCGGCGTCGGTGTCGGCCCGGCCCTCGGGCTCGTCCTGCGCGGCGGCGGGGGCGGTGGCCCGGTCCTCGGCGCTCTCCTCGGCGGCGCCCCGGCGACGGCGGCGACGGCGCGACCCGGCGGGCTGCTCCTCGGGGAACTCCTCGGTCTCCTCCGGCTCCGCCTGCGCCGGCTCGGCACCGGCCGCCTCGGCGGCGGCCTCGGCCGCGGCCCGCTCGGGCGTCTGGAACTGCGGCTCGGCGAACACGGGGGCCTGGAAGACGGCCACGGCCGGACGCGACGGGCGCTTGGGGGCGTCCTCGGACTCGGCGGCGCCCTGGGCGGGCGCGGCGAAACCGGTGGCGGCCTTGCGGGCGGACCGGCGGCGCGCACGGCGCGGAGCGGCCTCCTCCACGGGCTCGGCGGTCTCGGCGGCCGGGGCGGGCTCGCTCACCTCGGCGGCCGGCTCCGCGGGCACCTCGGCGGCCGGCTCGGCCGGGGCGGAGACGCGCCGCGTGGCACGGCGGCGGGTACGGCGGGGAGCGGCGTCCTCGGCGGCTTCCTCCGAGGCTGCCACGGCTTCCGCGCGCGGCGCCTCGGCGGGCTCGGCCTCGGCCGCGGGAGCGGTGGGCTCGGGCGCGGCCTCGGCGACCGGCTCGGCGGGCGTGGTCACCGAGCGGGTGGCACGACGGCGGCTGCGACGCGGAGCGGCCTCCTCGGCGGCGGGCGCCGGCTCGGCGGCGGGCGCCGGCTCGGCGGCGG
>MUMD01000787.1 GCA_002155895.1 Streptomyces rochei | reverse complement strand
CGTCGCCACCCTGGGCGTCTCGTCACTCGTCTTCACCCATGTGTTCGGCTTCAGCGGCACCGACGCCTCCGTCCCGCTGTACGGGTTCGTGTTCCTGGTCGCCCTGGGCGTGGACTACAACATCTTCCTGATGTCCCGGGTGCGGCAGGAGTCGCTGGAGCACGGCGTGCGGGAGGGCATCCTGCGGGGCCTGACCGCCACCGGCGGCGTCATCACCTCGGCCGGCGTCGTGCTCGCCGCCACCTTCGCCGCCCTCGGCGTGATCCCGCTGGCCTTCCTGCTGCAGATCGCCTTCATCGTGGCCTTCGGGGTGCTCCTGGACACGCTCGTGGTGCGTTCCCTGCTGGTCCCGGNNGACGCACGCTCTGCTGCGTCAGGCCCCGGCGGTTCCCGCGCCGGGGCGCACGGTGCCGAGGAAGCGCCGTACCGCGATCTCGACGACGACCCGCTCCGGGTTGGCCCGGGGCCGCCGGTAGCGGGCCGCGTACCGGGCCTCGGCGTCGCGGACCGCCTCGGCGTCGTACCGCACGGTCGCCACGCCCTCCAGGGTGGACCAGCGCCTGCCGTCCACCTGGCCCACGGCGACCACGGGACTCGCCGCCCGTTCGACGTTGCGCACCTTCGCGGTGCCCCGGCTCGTGATGACCCGCGCGGTCCGGGTGGCGTGGTCGTACGTCACCCCGACCGGGACGAGATGCGGGGTGCCGTCGGCGCGCGGCGTCGACAGGAAGCAGACCCGGCGCTCCTGCCAGAACGCCGTGAACTCGGCGTCGTCGTCGGGCCGTCGGTCGGTGTCCATCGGATCTCCTCGCCCGAGCCGCGGGGCCACTGCCGCCCGTTCCGTCCGCCTCAGGCACTCCCACACCCTACGACGCCCCGCGGCGCGCCTAGCCCGGCCGCCCCGGCATGCGCCGGGGTGCGGCGCGGGGTCAGGCGGCGTGCCGGCCCGGCGGGTGATGCCGCGCGGCGCGCCCCGGCCGCCCGGCCCCGGGCGCCGCGCCCCGGCC
>MUMD01000786.1 GCA_002155895.1 Streptomyces rochei | reverse complement strand
GGCGACGGCGTTCCAGGTCAGGTCGATCGCCGCCCGCATCCGCCGCTCCCGGCTCAGGTCGCCGAGCGCGCCGTCGTCCCCGGCCCGCAGCAGCGCCTCCGCCGAGAACGCCGCCCACTCGGCGTCGTCGGAGGGGCCGAGGCGCAGCGGCTCCGGGGGCTGGTTCAGGGCGATGGGCACGGGGAGGGTGGTGGTGGCGTTCTGCTCGGCGAAGGTGTCCAGCTCGCGGGTGAGGCGGCGGGTCCACTCGGGCATCCGCGCGGCCCGGTGCCGGGCGGCGGGCCACCCGGCGGCGTCCCCGGCGGCGAGACCGAGCAGCAAGCCCTCGACGCGGTCGCCGGCGGTGGGCTCCGGGCGTGCGGGAGCGCGCGTCGCCGGGGCCTCGGACACCGGGCGGTGCCCGCTCCCGGCCGGCGCGGACACCTCCGGCGCCTCGGGCGGGGCGACGTACGCGGTGGTGACCGGTTCCTCTCCGCCGGGCCGCCCCCTGGTCACGGCGCCACCTCCGCCACGACCTGTTCGCCGGGGTGCGCACCGAGGCCCGTGTCCCGCGCCGGGGCCCGCTCGGGACCGCCGGTGCGTACGGCGGTGGGTCCGACGACGGGTGCCGTGGGCCGGCCGCGCGGGACGTTCCCCGCGTCCGGCGCGGCCGGCCCACGGCACCCGTCG
>MUMD01000785.1 GCA_002155895.1 Streptomyces rochei | reverse complement strand
GCTGGCCGTGAACGCCAGCAGGTTGGTCAAATTGGACACCGGCAGGAGCAGTGACGCGGAGTTGGCCAGGTGCGCCGTGGCGTACACGTGCGGGCGGGCCCGGGCGCCGGCCTTGGACGCGGTGGCGAGGACCACGGGGGTGAGCAGGACGACGGTGGCGTCGAGACTGAGGACGGCCGTGACCGGGCAGGCCATCGCGAACACCCCGGCCAGCAGGCGTCGAGGGCTGCCGCCGCAGCGGCGGGCCACGATCGCTCCGACGGCTTCGAAGAGGCCCTCCTTCGCGCACAGGTGCGCCAGGATCAGCACCAGGGTCAGGAAGACGACGACCGGCAGCAGGGTGCGGGTCTGCTCCCACGCCTGGTGCGGGGTGACCGTGCCCAGCGCCACCGCCAGTGCGGCGGCGGGGACGGCCGCGGCGGCCTCGGGCAGGCCGCGGGGGCGCAGCACGGCGAAGACCAGCACGGCCAGCAGCAGGACGAGGGGCACGGCCTCGGAGAGGACGGTGGTACTCAGGGCTTCTCCTCGGTAAGGACCGGATGCGTGTGTCCGAGGCCACGCCGTCGATGAGAGGCGGGCCATGTTCCGCGCGGTGGGCGCCGGGCTACGGTGCCGGCGGAATTTTCTGACTCCGCCTTGACCGGCAGTTCGGACGGCCCGGCAGTGTACGCAGATCTCTCACCCG
>MUMD01000784.1 GCA_002155895.1 Streptomyces rochei | reverse complement strand
CGCCTAGGCTGCACGAGCCCCTCACACCCGCCCCGCCGCCACAGGAGCCCTCCGCAGTGCCCTCCCTCCCGGACCAGGTCTTCCTCGACACCGCCGCCGACCGCCTCGCCGCCCTCCCCACCGTCCGGGCGGTCACCCTGGGCGGTTCCCGGGCCCAGGGCACCCACGGGCCCGACAGCGACTGGGACCTGGCGGTCTACTACCGGGGCGCCTTCGACCCGGACGACGTCCGCGCCCTCGGCTGGGCCGGCGAGGTCAGCGAGGTCGGCGCCTGGGGCGGCGGCGTCTTTAACGGCGGTGCCTGGCTGACCATCGACGAGCGCCGCGTCGACCTGCACTACCGCGACCTCGACGCGGTCGAGCACGAGGTGGCCGAGGCCGAGGCGGGACGCTTCGGCGTGGAACCGCTGATGTTCCACCTGGCGGGCATCCCGACGTACCTGGTGGTCGCCGAGCTGGCGATCAACCGGGTGCTGCGCGGCCGACTGCCCCGCCCCGCCTACCCCGAGGCCCTGCGGAGCACCGCCCCCGACCGCTGGTACGGCGCCGCGACCGCCACCCTCGCCTACGCCAAGGCGGGACACGCCCCCAAGGGCGCCCTCACCCAGGTCGCCGGCGCGATCGCCCTCGCGACGACCCAGACGGCACACGCGGTCCTGGCGGCGCGGGGGGAGTGGGTCACCAACGAGAAGGGCCTCGTCGAACGGGCCGGGCTGGGCGGCCGGACGGACGCGCTGCTGGCACGGCTGCTGCCCGAGCCGCAGTCCCTGGCACGGTCGCTGACCGAGGCCGAGGAGATCCTGCGCGACGCCGTGGAGGCCGGCTGACTCGGCCGCCCGGGGCCCGGCGGTGACGGGACGCGGCCGGCGCTTCGTCGATGCACGCGGGCGCCGTGGTCGCCGCGTGAGCGGCGGGGGCGATGACGACGGAGGACAGGGTCGTGGCGAGCAGCGCCGTCCCCACGACGCCGGTCGGCGGATCGCGTTCACACCGCTGAAACCCGCACGTATCCGGCCCCTCGCACACCGGCCGTACGCTGGACGGTATCCCGCCCGGCCACCGTCGCCCGAAGGCTCACCCCCGCCCTCGCCCCGACGACAGGAGCCCCGCGCCCCGTGTCCCGCAC
>MUMD01000783.1 GCA_002155895.1 Streptomyces rochei | reverse complement strand
TACGAAACTCGGGGCAGCTCAGACCGCCCTCGGTCTCGCGACCGACCGGCCCGACAGCGTGACAACGTGCCGTGTCCGCCTGCATGCGACCGGACTCACCCCCGAGGCGGTCTTGGCCACCTCCCTTGGCCTGGCTGCGCTCGCCGAGCAGGTGCGCTCTGCCGCCTGCATGATCACCGGGTTCAGGGCGAGCGACCGTCGGGGTGTCGAATCCGCACGAGCCGCCGCCGTCCCGACCAGCCGCGGCCGGTTCGCCCACAACTTCGTACGCGACCTCGGTCCGATCATCAGTTGCCTTGCGCAGCTGCGGAACTTGGTGTCCTTGAAGTTCAGGACAACCGGATCAAGGCGCTCACACTCCAGACGCTCGGACGCGCAAGAGTCGAACTCCTCCGCAGGCAGGTAGTGCTCCATGGATGAAGGCAGCTCAGGAGTCTGCCTCAACCAGGCCGAACCCCTCAGGGGAACTTTCCACAAACACGCGACACAGGGATCGCTCTCCTCGGGCACAGCCTGTCCAGACGGGCGCGGAG
>MUMD01000782.1 GCA_002155895.1 Streptomyces rochei | reverse complement strand
GCTTCCCGGGTCGCCTCGATCGAGGCGACCCGGGAAGCCTACCTGTTCAGCGGGTGTCAGCCGTTGGGACGCAGGGTCCAGGTGACGGTCATCTCACCGGTGACGGCGCCGTCCTCCCGCTGGATGGCGACACTGACCGGGAATTCGGGACGGCTGCCCGCGTCCAGTTCCGCCACCACGTCGGCGATCGGGCGGCCGAGCGTGGCCGTGGCCGTGACCGGACCGAGCGCGATCTTCTTGAAGGCGATCTCCGCGTTGACCGGCAGCGGCACCGCCCGGGAGAGCTGGTCGCCGAAGGCCGCCAGCACGATCGCGCCACTGGCCGACTCGCCCAGCGTGAACATGGCTCCGGCGTGCGGTCCGCCGACGTGGTTGCGGTACTCGCTCTGGTCGGGGAGGGCCAGCACGGCCTTCTCCGGTGTGGTCTCCAGGTACGCGAGGTTCAGGGTCCTGACCATCGGCACCGTGGCGGCGAGCAACTCGCCTATCGACATCTGGTCTGCGCTCATGACCGAAGGTTACCCACGAGTAGCATCCGAGGGCCAGGCACCCGGCATGATCGCCGTATGCTTGCCGGCCGTGCCGGACGGCGCCGTCCGG
>MUMD01000781.1 GCA_002155895.1 Streptomyces rochei | reverse complement strand
GGGCACGGAGCGGCCGGTTGGACGGGTTGGTCACCGTCAGGGTGATGTCGGCGGTGTCACCCAGGCGGGCCGAGGTGTCGCCGGAGCGGGTCAGGCCCAGGCGGCGGACCGGGGCGGCCAGGGCGAAGTCGCAGGCGCAGGCCAAGGCCAGCGGGCCGTTGACGGCGAGGATGCCGGTCCAGCTCGGGTCCCAGATGCCTACGGGGAGCGATCCCAGGGCCGCGAGGAGCGCTGCGCGTCCGGTGAGCGCCATCAGCGGGGGACGGGGACGTGGGCCAGGATCGCGTTGATCACGGAGTCCGCGGTCACGCCTTCCATCTCGGCCTCCGGCCGGAGCTGCACACGATGGCGGAGCGTGGGGAGGGCCAGGGCCTTCACGTCGTCCGGGGTGACGTAGTCGCGGCCCGTGAGCCATGCCCAGGCGCGGGCCGTGGAGAGCAGCGCTGTGGCGCCGCGCGGGGAGACGCCGAGGGGGAGGGAGGGCGACTCGCGGGTGGCGCGGCAGAGGTCGACGACGTAGGCCGTGATCTCCGGGGTGACGGTCGTCTTGGCGACCTCGGCGCGGGCG
>MUMD01000780.1 GCA_002155895.1 Streptomyces rochei | reverse complement strand
GGGTGGCGCTGGGCGAAGCCCAGGGCGAGGAAGCCGCCGTAGTCGTGGCCGGCCAGGTTCACCGAGTCCAGCTCCAGCGCGTCCAGCAGCCGGCCGAGCCGCGCGACCTCGGTGTCGTAGTCGAAGGACAGGTGCAGCGGGCGCTCGGACCGCCCCCAGCCGAGGAGGTCGGGGGTGATGACCCGGTGACCGCGCGACAGGGGCGGGACCTGGTGGCGCCAGCAGTGGTGGTCGGCGGGGTAGCCGTGCAGGAGGAGGACGGGTTCGGCGTCGGGGGGTCCTGATTCCCAGCAGGCGACGCGGGCGCCGTCCACCGCGATCTGCCGGGTGCGCGGCTGATGGTCCGTGCCCGGACTCTGCCTGCTCATCGCTCTCCACCCCTTAGCCGATCACCGTCCGTCACCGCCCCTAACGATGCGTCTACCCGTTGGGTCGCGGTCGGTTCATCGGAAAGGGCCGTTGGTGGGGCGTGCGGTCGCAGCCGGCGGCTCGGGGCTCACCCCGGCGCGTGCGGTCGGCCCGGTGGCGATTAGCCTCGGCCGGAGCAGTCGGTGCGGCAGGAGGCGGAGATGGCGAGGGTTCCCAGCGCGGTGGTCGCCGCGAGTGGTCTGGTCGGCGGGTACGGCGTGGCCCGGTGGACGAAGCGGCGG
>MUMD01000779.1 GCA_002155895.1 Streptomyces rochei | reverse complement strand
GGGTCGAGGTGGTCGGGGTGGGTCCCTGGGTGCCCGGGGAGCGGCAGCGGCGCATCCACTGGCCGTCGACCACCCGGCGCGGGTCGGTGCAACTGCACCGGTTCGCGGCCGAGCGGGCCGCCGACACGGTGATGCTGATCGACGCCTTCGGGGACGTCGTCGACCCGGTGACCGGTCTGTCCTCCCTGGACGAGACGGTGCGGGCGGCCACCGGACTCGCCCGGGCCTACCTGCGCACCCACGACCGGGTGGGGGTCGTCTCGACCGGCGGCACCACGCGCTGGCTGGCACCGGGCACCGGGGACGCGGCCTTCTACCGCATCGTGGAGAGCGTCCTGGACGTCCGCAAGGACCGGCGGTTCGACGCGCCCGGCCTGGAGCGGCTGCCGCCGCCCGCGCTGCCGGAGGGAGCGCTGGTGTACGTCTTCACCCCGTTGAGCGACGCGCGGGTCCTGAAGGTGCTGCGGGACCTCCGGTCGCGCGGGCGCCGGCCGGTCGTCGTGGAGATCCCGAGCGGCGATCCGCGGGTCGAGGACGGGGACGAGGCGGGCGGGTTGGGGCTGCGCCTGTGGCACGCGGACCGGGACGCGATGCGCTTCGCCCTGCGGGACAGCGGGGTGCCGGTGCTGCGGCACGTCGTGGGCGAGTCGTTGGATCTGGCGCTGGCCCCGCTGTCGGCCGGACGGGTCGGCGGAAGGGGGCGGGCGCGATGACGGCACTCGAGACCCGGGTCGGCGTCCGCGCGTACCTGGCGTACTGGGTCACCACCCTGCCGGCGCGGGTCCTCGCGGCGGCGGCCGTGGTGGCGGCCTGGCGGCCGTGGGCGACGGTGAACGGGGCGGGGGACGCGGTCCTGCTCGCCTGCGCGGTGGCCTTCGCGCTCTGGGCGGCCCCGTCGCCGGACCGGCGGCCGTCGCGGGAGTCCACCCGCTGGTCCCACCTGCTGCTGCGGCACCGGACGACGGTGTCGGCGTCCGGCGTGGTGGTGATCGCGGCGGCCGGCGACCCCACCCGGTGGGAGAGCGCCTGCGTGGCCGCACTGCTGGTGGCCCATCTGGTGACGAGCGAGACGTGGCCGTGGCGGTGGGGGCGCGGGACGGCACGCGTGTGGGTGGAGGCTGCGACGGCCTGCGCGGGCGCCGGGGTGGTCCTGACGGCGTCGGCGGTCCCGGTGGACGGCGCCGGCTCCGGCCTGGGGCGCGTGATCGCCGCCGGGGTGATCGCGGGGTCGGCGGTGGTCGGGGTCGCGGTGCTGCGCGCCCGGTGGCGGGGGCGGGACGCGGGAACGCCTCACCCCCGTTGACGAAGTGGCCGTG
>MUMD01000778.1 GCA_002155895.1 Streptomyces rochei | reverse complement strand
CCTCGGCCGGCAGTCCGTTCATCCGGGCCAGGGAGGGGTTGACCGAGACGTACCGCAGCTCCGTGTCCATGACGGCGAGCCCGATCGGGGACTGTCGGATCACCCGCGTGGACAGCGCCACGTCCTGCTCCAGCCGGCGCACCGTCGACCGGTCGACCGCGAGCCCCAGCGCGTAGACGTCCCCCCGGTCGTCCAGGAGGCGCATGTTGCGGAACTCCACCAGCAGCGTGCCGCCGTCCTTGCGGCGCACGGGGAAGGCCCCGGCCCAGCTCCGGCCGGTCCTCATGACGTCGGCGAACAGCTTCACGACCAGGTCGAGGTGGCGTTCGTGGACCATGATGCGGGCGGCGTACTGTCCCAGCGCCTCCGGTGCCGAGTAGCCGAACAGCTCCTCCGCCTGCGGGCTCCACAGCACGATCCGGCCCTCGGTGTCCAGCACCACCGAGGCCACGTTCAGCACGTCGAGGAGACCGCTGGGACGCACCGGTCCGCGCGACGCGGCGTCCCCGTCGAATGCGGCAGACCCGGCTCCACTCATCCCACGCCCCGCCTTCGCCGTTCCACGCGGCACGTCCTGTCGATGCCGGCCTTCTTGTTCTACCGCGTTCCACCGCGCGCGGGGCCGATGCGCCGAGGCCGTCGCCGTCTGCCTTCCAGCATCACCCGGCGGGGGACCGAGCGCCGTGCCGAGCCGGGAGCCATGGGTGAGGGGAGCATCCGGTCCGCGCGGTGGCCCCGGGCCGGAGTTGGTCTGTACATGACCCTCGGGCCGGGCCAGACTGTCCGCCGAGTGTGTACCGCCCGCCCCCCACCGAGGAGC
>MUMD01000078.1 GCA_002155895.1 Streptomyces rochei | reverse complement strand
GCTGCGCCGCGAGGAGGTCGCGGTGCTCGCGGGGGTGGGCGCCTCCTGGTACCAGTGGCTGGAGCAGGGCCGCGACATCTCGGTCTCCCCGCAGGTCCTGGACTCCGTGGCCCGGGTGCTGCGGCTGAGCAACGCGGAGTGCCGTCACCTGTACGTGCTGGCGGGGCTGAACCCGCCGGCCGCGGAGGTGGAGCCGGCCAAGCGGGACATGTGTGAGGGGCTGCGGCGGCTGATCGACACGTGGATGCCGTATCCGGCGCACATCATGGACCGCTACTACAACTGCGTGATGTACAACGACGCGGCGGGAGCGGTGCTGGGCATGCGGCCCGGGACGACCTGGAACTGCATCCTCGACTTCTTCACCGACCCGCTGTACCGCGCCCGCGCCCGCAGTTGGGAGCAGAACGCGCGCACGGTCGTCGCCCAGTTCCGTGCCACCTGCGCGGCCAACCCCGAGGACGAGGGTTTCCAGGAGGTGCTGGCGGAGCTGAAGGAGGCCAGTGCCGAGTTCGCCGCGTTGTGGGAGGAGCGGGACATCGAGGACGCGGGGCAGATCCGCAAGGAGCTGGACCATCCGCTGGTCGGGCTGCTCTGCCTGGAGTCGACGGCCCTGAAGGTGCCGGCGCGGCCCGACCTCACGATCGTCCTGCACACACCGCTGGACGAGGCGAACAGCGCGGGCAAGCTGGAGTGGCTGGCCTCGCCGGAGGGCCGCCGCGGGGCGATGTACCCGGTGGCGGGGTGACCCGGCGGGTACCGGCCGGGGCTCCGTATGCTCACCCCATGACCGAGACTCCCGACCTCGACCCCGAGGACCGCAAGATCGTCACCCTGGCCCGCTCCGCCCGGGCCCGCAACGGCGTCCCCGAGGGCGCCGCCGTACGCGACGAGACCGGCCGCACGTACGTCGCCGGCACGGTCGCCCTGGACTCCCTGCGGCTCAGCGCCCTGCGTACGGCGGTGGCGATGGCGGTGGCGTCCGGCGCGAAGTCCCTGGAGGCGGCGGCGGTGGTCACGGAGGCCGAGGTGGCGTCGGAGGAGGACCGGGCGGCGGTGCGGGACCTGGGCGGTCCCGGGACGCCGGTCCTGGTCGCCGGACCCGACGGCACGGTGCGGGCCACGGTGAGCGCGGGCTGACCGAGGTCGTACGCCTGCCTCTCCGGCCGACGGACTGACCCGCTTCCCGAAGCGGGTCAGTCCGCGACGTCGGGATCGGCTCCCGGTGCCGGGGCCACGAACCGTTGGTAGGCCAGAGCCCACACACCGGTCTCGTGACGTATCTTCCTCATCGTGGCCAGCGGGTCGTCGGCCCAGCCTTCGAGCAAGGACCCGACAGCCACCTGGCACGAGCGCTCGAACTCCACCGCACCCTGCGCGTCGGCCACTTCGGCCTCCAGGAAGCCGACCACCTCCAGGGCCCTCGTGCACACCTCCTCCCGCGACACCTCCTCCCGCCGCGCGAAATGGGCGAGCGCCGTGGCGGCGAGGTCGCGGTAGCCCAGGACGAACTCCTGGGGAAGGCCGAGTGCCCGGGACTGCTCGCCCAGCGCACGGTTGGCCTCCTCGGCCTCCCGCACGACCCCGGGATGGATGTCGGAGCCGCGCAGATGGCGCCAGACGGCTCTCATCCCCGCGTCCAACCGGTAGTACAAGGACTGGAGACGGTCGTCCGGACAGGCGACGAAGACCGCGCCCCCCATCCGCAGGACCACAGAGGCGTTGGAGGCCAGGGCAGCGCCGCGGGCCGCGTTCTGCATGTACTTGCTCCCTCTCGGACGGTCATTACGGCTGTAGGGGGGAGCGAGTCCCTCCGCTCCCCCCTACAGCCCTCGTCAGTCGCCTACCACTGTGCTGTGGTGTCTGAGGTGATGCTCGCACCTCGTCTTGTCAGGAAGTTCTGGCACGCGGGGCAGATAGGTCTGCTGACCACGAGCAGACGCGGCTGGATCTGGAGGATACCCGCCGCTTCCGTCCACAGTTTTACCTCGGCGTGCCACAGGTCGTCCTTGGCGACCGTCCTCGCCGGCTGCGGAACGCGGATGGCGAGGGTGCCACTGCCGAGCGAGGGCAGAGACGTCCACTGCCGCTGGGTGAGGTCCGCGCGCGCACCCACCGCGACGAGGTCCAGGCCTCCGCTCGGAGTATCCGCGTGCAGTGCTCCCATGGTGCGCCAGCCGGCGCCTCCCCCGGCCAGGTCGGTCATGTCGTCGACCAAGTCCTGGAGGTGGTCGGGATCTGCCCCGCCGGTACCGCAGTTGTGGACCAGTACCGGCGCCGCCCCCGCCGCCACGTAGTACGTGTGGACGTTGCCGACCGTCAGGTTGTGGACCGTCGCCCCGGGGTTCGTCCAGCGTTGCACCGCGGTGATCTGGACGTGGGTGCCCGCGCTGGTCCGGAGCCACTGGCCCGGCCGGAGGTCGGTGGCGTCCAGCCACTTGCCGAGTTCGGGGACCCAGAAGGGGTGGCCGTCGGTCGCCGTGACGTCGGCGGTCTTCGTGCCCGCCGTGCCGTCGGTGTCGATCGTCACCTTGACCAGGTGCTTCAGGCCCTCGCCCTTGATCTCGGCGGTGACCGTCTCGATCCGGCGCTCGCCGGTCCTCGGGTCGGTGGCGACGACCTTGTCGCCGGCCCTCACCTGCTCGATCGGCTTCGTGGTGCCGTCGGCCATCAGGACGTGCGTGCCCGGCACGAAGCTGTTGTTGATCGGGCAGGAACCGCCGTCCGCCTTGCCGGAGCCGCCGCTTCCGCTGCTGCCGCCCTTGCTGCGGGAGGAGCCGCCGGAGTTGCCGCCGGGCTTGGAGGCCGCCTTCTTGCCTCCGCCCGAAGCCTTGCTGACGGACGACACCTTCGGAGCCGCCTTGGCCTGGGCCCGCTTCTGGACGGCGTTGCCGGTCTTCTTGGCCTGGGCGGCGGCCTTGTCGGCGGTTCTCTTCGCCTGTTCCGCCGCCTTCTTCTTGGCGCGTTGCGCGGCTTCCTTCTTGGCCTTCGCGATCGCCGCCTTCTTGGCCTTCAGCGCCGCCGCCTCGGCGGCCTTCGCGGCCTTGAGCACGGCTTCCGCCGCCTTCTTGGCCTTCCGGAAGGCCTGGATGGCGTCGATGGTGCGGTCGATGGCCTTGAGGACACCGGGGATCTTGCCGGCCTTGAACCAGGGGATCGCCCCGAGGACCATGCCGGCGCAGGACCACATGTCGCCGCCGAAGCAGGCCATGGCGTCGCTGATGCCGATGAAGTCCTTCAGCGTGCTCCAGGCCGCGCCGAGGATCACCGAGGTCAGGGACTTGCCCATGGTGGCCTGCGCCTGCGATACCTCCGCCGCCGACAGCCCCGCTCCCGCGAGGGCCGCGGCCCGTTCGGAGGCGGTCAGGGAGATGGCCAGGCCCGTCGGGTCGGACATCGTCACCGGGTTGTTGTGCGCGTAGGAGTAGCCGTTGGACTGGAGCAGGTCGTTCAGGTCCAGCACCGGGTCCGCGGACAGGAAGCGTCCGACGACCGGGTCGTAGAGCCGGGCGCCCAGCGGCTGGTAACCGGAGGAGTCGTCGCGGGTGGCTCCCAGGAATCCGGAGTGGGTCTGCAGGTCGTTGCCGACCGCCCCGGTGCCCCGCTGGTTGCCGAACGGGTCCTGCTTGCGGATGCGGACCGCCATGTCGCCGTAGAGGGCGACCTCGGCGTAGGTGCTGCCCTGGTGGTCGCCGGCGAGCGCGACCAGGGTCTCGCCGCCGTTGCCGTTGGCGTAGCGCATGACCGCGCCACCGGGTGCCGAGTAGGTGCGCTGGGTGTGGACCAGGGCGCCGCCCGGCCGGACGGTGACCTCGGCCTCACCCAGGTACAGGGTGGCCTGCTTGTCCTTGATCCGCAGCAGCTGTGAGCCGTCGGGCCCGTAGATGTAGCGGGTGTCGTTCTGCGCGGACCACTGCTGCTCGGCCTTGCCGGCGGAGCACGCGGCGAGCACGACCGGGGTCGAGTCCGCCGAGTCGGCGTCCTTGACCGCGACGCACAGGCCCGAGGCGACGTGGGTCAGCTGGCCGGAGGCGTTGCGCTTCAGTTCCTGGGCGGCCGAGCCGTCGCACTTCTGGATCTGGAGGGCGGAGCCGGCCGTGTTGCCGGCGGGCCGCAGGCACCAGTCGTCGTGGACGATCAGGGTGCCCCGGTCGGGGTCGGTCTGGGCCGCCCCGGGCGTCGGGGCGAAGCGCCAGTTCTGCGCCGTCGTGGCGTTGCAGGCGTACAGCTGGACGGGCTGACCGGCCGCCGCCGTGCCGCTCCTCAGGTCGAGGCACTTCTCGGCCAGGCCCACGTACGGGGTCTCACCCCCGGTGCCCTGGCCCTTGATGCGGTCGATCTTCCCGTCGTAGGTCCAGGTCAGCTCCTGCTTGTCGCCGTTGGCGACGGAGGTGACCGACTTGGTCTCGCCGGTCAGCTCGTACAGCCGCTCGGCCTCGGCCTTGACCTGCGCGCCCTGCGGCGTGGTGTAGGACTTCGACACCTTGGTCAGCGTGTGCGGCTGAGTGCCGTCGGCCTTGCCGTAGGAGTACGTGGTCGTGGCGTCCTTGGCGGTGGCGCCGGTGAGGTCCTTCTCGGTCAGCTTGGTGCGGTTGCCGACGAGGTCGTACTCGTACTCCTGCCAGTAGCCGGAGCCGTCCTTGCCGGCCGCCACGTCGAGGGTGCCGTCGCTCTTCTTCGGGCCGGCGCAGGCGGTCTGGTCCTTGGCGGTCCAAGCCGTCTTCAGTTGGCCGAGCGGGTCGTAGGCGAAGCACTGGCGCTCGGCGATGCCGTCGGAGTGCTCGCGGATCGAGGTGACGTTGCCGGACGGGTCGTAGGTGTAGGAGCGGTTGGAGACGAGGTTGCCGGAGACCACGCTCTGGTCGCCGGTCTGCTCGCGGTAGACCGACTGGTCCTTCAGTTCACCGGTGGACTCGTCGTACGAGCTCTGCGTCCACACCCGGTACGGCTGGGCGCCCAGTGTGGAGCGCAGCACCTGGCCGTAGGAGTCGTAGACGGTCTCGGCGCCGTACCAGTCCTTCCCGGAGACGGAGAGGGGCTTGCCGTACTCGTTGTAGCGGACGACGAGCTTCTCGGCGTCGAGTCGGCCGACGGCCGGCAGCGTGGCTTCCTTGAGGGCGCCGGTGTCGTCGTAGGTGTAGCCGTAGGTGTAGGACGTCCGAAGTCCCCACGTGTCGGCCAGCGACTGCGGCAGGGTCAGAGTCGTGGAGGTCGGGTCGTAGTCCTTGGTGTAGCCGTTGACGCGCTGGGTGTAGGCCTCGCCGTCGGTGTAGCGGGTGGCGGTGGCCGGCATGCCCTTGCCGCCCGGGGCCGAGTCGTAGCCCAGGTCGGAGAGCAGCTTGCCGGTGGAGTCGCCCAGGCGCTGCTGGGTCGGGCGGGACAGGACGTCGTAGCCGTTCCAGACGGTGACGCCGCGGGCGTTGGTGGTGGTCAGCGTCCGGTCGCGGTGGTCGTAGGTGGTGCGGGTGGTGCCGGTGTCCGGGTCGGTGGCGCTGGTCTGCCGGCCGCGGTGGTCGTAGGTCCAGGTGTAGGCGTGGGTGGGGTCGGCGGAGTTGACCGCCTTCACCAGCTGGCCGCGGTTGTCGTACGTGTACCGCATCGAGGTGAAGCCGCTGGGCGCCGAGTTGAAGGTGTCCACGCGGGAGGTGCGGCCGAGCGCGTCGGTGTAGACGCGGTAGGAGGAGGTTCCGGCCGGGTTGATCACCTTGGACCAGTCCTGGCCGTACTCGTAGCGGGTCGCCTTGGCCGGCACCGGCTGCGAGGTGGCCTCCTTGGTCTCCGGGTCCATGACCTTGAGGACCGGCGTCTCCTCCACCACGCGGCCGAGGCCGTCGTAGGTGTAGCGGGTGATGTTGGGGACGGCGGTGTCGGCGAGCGGGGTGAACAGCTCGCCGGTCTTGGCCTCGTGGGTGAGATAGGCGTTGTTGGTCTGCCAGATCTCACCGGAGGTGTTGTAGAGCGTGTCGGTGATCAGATGGCCGCCGCCGTCCGCCTCCTCCTGCGTCTGCCGCTCGCGGCCGAGGCCGTCGTAGAGGGTGACGGAGGTCTCGACGCGGTCGTTGTGGCCGCGGGTGTAGCTGGTGACGAACGGGGGCTTGCGGTCCGGGTTCTCCGGGTCGTACTCGGGGACGGTGTAGACCGCCTTGAGGTCCGGTACGGACGAGGTGGACGGGGTGCGGCCCGGGCCCCACGCCTCCAGTAGGCGGCCCAGCGGGTCGTACTTGGCCTCGCTGACGTGTCCGTTGGCGTCGGTGGTCTTCAGGGTCGTGGAGCGGCCGGGCTCCAGCACCGTCTTCTGGGTGTGGCCGGCGGCGTTGGTCTCGGTGACCTCGAAGACCTGCCCGGTGGCCGGGGTGTAGGTGATCGTGCCGGAGTTGCCGTCCGGGTCGGTCTGCTTCACGACCCGGCCGACGGCGTCGAACTGGCTGGTGCCGTTGGTCTGGAAGCCGGTGCCGGCGCCGTTGAGGGACCAGGTCTCGGTGGCCAGGCCGCGGGTGGTGCCGGCGAGCGCGGTGCCGTAGCCCGTGCCGTCGTAGGCGGTGCGGGTGGCTCCGCTGAGCGTGGACAGGTCGGAGAAGTCGGCGTTCGCGCAGGTGGTGGGTGAGACCAGGAGCTGCTTGGTCAGGCCGATGAGGTTCTTGCCGGGGTGGTGGAGGTAGTCGCTGCGGGTGCAGGACTCGTCGCCGGTCCTGCCCGTGTCACCCAGGGACTCGACCTGGGTGGGGAGGCCGTACGTCGACTCGTACTCGGTCTTCGTCTCGACGACCCTCTGGGTACGGTCGTCGTCGCCGGTGCCGGAGGACTTGGTGTAGGCGATCTCCCTGGGCTCCGTGACGCGCCAGGCGCGCAGCGGGCTCAGGCCGTCGTCGCGGTCGCGCCGGGCCAGTTCGGTGGCGGCGGGGACGGTGACGCTGCGCGAGAGCCAGTCGGTGTCGGCGTCGGAGGCGTCGGTGTAGGTCAGCTCCTCGGCGATACGCCCCGCGAAGGGCTCGCGGTCCTTGGCTATCTCGGCGCCGGTGATGTCCTTGACCGGAACGGTGTCGCCCATGCCGCGGAAGTAGCGGGTGACGGCCTTGGACCTCTTGCTGCCGATGGACGGCTCGTCGGTGCCCGTGATCACCGTGGTCTGTTCGAACCCGGCGAACTGGGAGTAGGTGCGGGTGGACTTCTTGGTGAACTCCGACTCGGCCAGCTTCCAGCCGGCGTTCTTGTAGTCGTAGCCCGTGCGGGTGCCGAAGGAGCCGTCGACGTTGGGCAGTTCCTCGATGGAGTCGACGACGTACTTGTGGAACCAGTCGATCTCCTCGTCCTCGGGATCGGGGCTCCAGAACTGCGGGTAGCACAGCCGGGTGTTGGTCTTCAGAGCGGCGGTGTCCGACTTGCCGGGCAGTCCGGTCCCGGTCGCGCAGTCGCCGGCGGCCGGCTTGTAGGTGACGACGGTCTCGCCGCCGTACTCGTTGATGACGCGTGCGACGCGCAGGCGGGAGAAGCCGGGGCGGGGGTCGTTCGGCCGCATGACCCGGTTGGGCATGTCGTCCGCGTTGGACTCGAAGCGCACCGCGTTCAGCCGGACGCTGTCGTCTCCGGAGCCGTTGCGCGCGAAGCCGGTGCGCTGGATCGACTCCAGCCACAGGGCGGTGTTCGGGCCGGTCTTCAGGACCGGGAAGCTCTGCTTGAGCGCGTACCGGTCGACGACCTGGCGGGCGTCGGTGTCGGTGCGCCGCTGGGCGGAGGTCTGGATCTCCTTCAGGAGCATGCGGCTCCAGAAGGACGGGCCGGCGTTCCAGCAGGTCTTGCCGGAGGAGCACCGCAGGTCGGCCGGGGTGTCGTACCAGATGCGGTACTTGCCCGGGTCCTTGTCGGTGAAGTTCGCCTCGGAGCAGGTGAGCGTGCCCTCGCTGAAGCAGCGTTCGTCGACGGTGAAGTTGACGCGGGCCGGCGCGGGCTTCGAGAAGATGCTGTCCTTGCGCTGGCCGTAGTCGATGCGGGTCAGGTATCCGCCGCGGTCGTAGACGACGGGAGCCTTGAAGTTGAAGTTGCGGGCGTAGTAGTTCTGCTCGCTCTTCCACCACAGGGACATGGCGTTGCCGTGGACGTCCTCCACGTAGTCGAGGTTCCAGCGCCAGCCCTGCGTGCACCAGGAGCCGGCCCAGTCGCCCGCCTTGTAGCAGTCCTCGCCCGGGTGGTTGCCGTAGACGGGGACGGTCAGCACCGAGTCGGTGACCGGCTGACCGTCGGTGTGGCCCGGCAGTTCGTTGAGCCCGAAGTGGTAGCGGGTGCCGTCGCGGGTGGTGACGACCCAGTACTCGCCGTTCCTGGCGCCGTTCTTCGTCTCCGGGTCCTCGATCCGCTCGATCTTGGAACCGTCACCGTTGGCGGTGAACCACTTGCCCTGGTCCTTGTCCCACACCAGCTCGGTGGTCATGCCACCCAGCGAGAGCGTGGCGTTCTCCGACCCCCAGCACAGGTCCGCGGTGCGGTGGGTGGCGTTGTTCGACCCTGCCTTCTTGGAGTCCTGGCGGCAGTTGGCGTAGGTGCGGGTGATGGAGCCCGGGTTGTAGTCCCAGCCGTCGCCGATCCAGGACGCCTGGTTGTTGGTGGCGGAGGTGCGCCCGTCGACGGACTGCGAGGAGTAGCCCAGCGAGATCTTCGGCATCAGGCCGCCCGCGGTCTCGGGGACCTGGACGTCGTAGCCGTAGGTGAAGGCGCCGGACGAGGCTCCCGCCGACCAGGATCCCGAGGACAGCAGGGGCGTGGCGGTGAAGTCGCCGGCGGCCGAGGCGCCGGTGTCCATGGCACCGATCACCCGCGGACCGGAGGCGTCGACCGCCTGGACGGCGCCGGTGCGGGCCGAGGCCGTGCGGGCCGAGGCGCCGGACGGCTTCGGGGCGGAGTCGTCACCCGCGGCTCCGGACTCCGGGACCGGACGGTCGGCCGCGTCACCGCCGAGCAGGTCGGCGACCGGAACGGAGCCGGTGAGGATCTTGTGGGTGGTGGCGTTCCTGGGCGCCTTCGCCTCGGTGGGCGCCTCCTTCGCCGGCACCACCTCGACCTCGCTGGACAGCCGCTCGGCCTTGCCGTCGGCCTTGCCCGACATGGTCTGAGCACCGCCCTCGGCGGCGCAGTCGCCGCTGTCGGGCGAGGTCAGGACGCACTCGGGCAGCAGGACCAGACCGAACCGGTCGGCGGCCTGCGGGCCGTAGAGGTCGGCGAAGGAGGTGGTGTCGACGGCGAGCGCCACCTGCGCGGCCGGGTCGGCGGTGGCCGGCGGGGTGACCTGCATGATCAGGCCCGAGACGCCGGCTTCCTGGGACGCGGTGGGCGCGGCCAGGTCGACCTTCCACTCGCCGGCGACGGCGGCGGGGTCGGTGCCCTCGGGCACACCGACGGCGACGGGAAGTCCGTTCGAGACCGGAACCGTGGTGCCGGCCTCGGCGTCCGGGCCGAGGGTGGCGGTGCCGCTGCCGTCGGTCCAGGGGGTCACGGCCTTCGGCGCATACGGGTCGACGGGCACGACGGGGGCGGTCGTGAGGTTCTTCTCCGCCTCCTCGTCCCCTTCGAGGGAGGTGCTCTGAGGCAGGTCGGGGAGGTCGACCGAGCTCTCGCGGCTCATGCCGGGGCCCGGCACCGCCCATGCCTCGGCGTTGAGGGCCGTGACCATCATCGTCGAGGACAACAGGAGGACGGTCGCCACTCGGCCGTGCCGACGACGCCGTCGTTGTGACTCCGTCAGGGCCGGGCGTCTACGCCCCAGCCAGGACAGCGGACTCTGAGCACGCATGCGCGTCGACTCCCACCCAGGCAAACGAATGTGCCCGCACCCTCTGTCATGAGCGCCACAGCTTTCAAGATCGACAAATCGATACGAATCTCAGTTCCTGTGATTACCGCCACGTCTGATGTCGCATCAGAGCGTCACTTCTCGCGACCGACGAGATCTATGGCGAAAAACCCTTCTCATCACCGCACAACAGGTGATCAAAAGCCGTAGATGCGACACCGAGGCTTCCGCTGTCCGCGACCACGGAACGGGCATCACAAATTCATAAATTCTTCATACGTGGACGCCGCGTGTCGATCGTGTGATCGTGTGCGCGCCCATGCCCCGCGGCCCGCCGTCCGGGGTTGTCCGTGCTGCCCCATCCGCCTGGTCCACACGGGAGTGACCACCGCCGTGTCCGCGCCGCCCCGTTTCCTCAGCCCCCTCGTGCGCACGCGCACCAGGCTGGCCCTCACCGTCGGCCTTGTCCTGGCCGCCCTGACCGCGACCCTGTTGCCCTGGTGGCTGCCCGACGACTCGCCGGCCCCACAGGCCAACCGGCCTGCCAAGGCCGAGCCCGCGGCCTCCGGTCCCCGTGACGAGGCCGCCGCCGCGTCCGAGGCCCGGCGCACCCGCAAGCAGGTGCTCGTCGACACGGCGACCACCGCCACCTCGCAGACCTGGGCGCTGCCCGACGGCCAGATGCGCACCGAGATCACCGCGCTGCCCAGGCGAGCCAGGAACGCCGAGGGGGCGTGGGCGCCGATCGACAACCGTCTGCGGCGGACCGGGAAGGCCGGCGACACCCTCGGCGTCCGCCCGGTCAACCCCGCGATGCCGGTGCGGTTCTCCAGCGGCACGCCCGGCAAGGACCGCGCCGACCGCTCCTACGCGCGGCTGCCGCTGGCGGACGGTTCCGCCGGGCGGGAGACCGTGCTGGCGGAGCTGGACATCGACGGCCACACCGTCGCCTACACCTGGCCGGGCGAGCTGCCCGAGCCGGTGCTGGACGGACCCCGGGCCCTGTACCCGGAGGTGCTGCGGGGCGTCGACCTGCTCCTGGTGGCCCGAGAGGAGGGCGGGTTCGCCCAGCTGCTCATCGTGAAGACCCGCGAGGCCGCGCGCAGCGAGGCGCTGGCGAAGGTCTCCTACGGTCTGCGCTCCCGGACGGCTGTGTTCCAGTACGCCGGCGACGGTGGCCGGGTCATGGTGCTCGACGGCACGGGCAAGGAGATCGGTTCCGTTCCGACGCCGTTCGCCTGGGACTCCGACGGACGTGATCCCGAACTCCCCGAGGGCGAGCGCCGTACGTCGGTCGCCACGCCGGCCGACGTGCTGAAGCTGTCCGGGCTGAGCGGCATCGAGCCCGGAGCGCGGCAGACGCAGCTGCCGGTGCGGCTGGCGGGCGACCGGACGGGCTCGGCCCGGATGGATCTCGGCCTGGGCGACTCGGACCTGCTCTCGGGCGCGGACACCCGCTTCCCGGTCTTCGTGGACCCGACCCTCAACGGGCCCTGGCAGGCGTGGACGGTGGCGTACAAGCCTTACCCGAACAGCAGCTTCTGGAACGGCACCAACTTCAGCTCCGGCACCTCGGACGCCCGGGTCGGCCACGAGAACGACACCAACGGTACGGCCCGCTCGTTCTGGCGCATGAAGTTCAGCAGCTCACTGAAGGGCGCGGCGGTCTCCGACGCGAAGTTCAAGGTGCTGAACAACCACTCCTGGTCCTGCACCAAGCGCGAGTTCCAGTTCTACCTGACCGGGGCGATCTCCTCGGGCACGACGTGGAACAAGCAGCCGAGCTGGTCCACGTCGCTCGACAGGCACTCCTTCGCGCACGGCTGGTCCTCGAGCGACTGCCCGGACGAGTACGAGTCGTTCGAGGTGGACGCCGCCGCGCAGAAGGGCGCCGACAACGGCTGGTCGAACATCACCTTCGGCATGCGGGCCACCAGCGAGTCCGACACCCAGACCTGGCGCAAATTCCGGGCCACCTCGGCGACGCTGACGGTCGTCTACAACCGCAAGCCGAGCGAGCCCACCGGCGGCAAGTCCTCCCCGGGCGGCAACTGCTCCCCCGGGCCGGGCGGGGGCCTGACCATCGGCAAGACCAACGTCACCCTGTCCGCGAACGCCAAGGACGCGGACGGCAACCTCGAAGCGCTCGAGTTCCGGTTCTGGAAGACCGGCGGCACCGCGAAGACCTACACCGCGAAGCCCGACTCCAGCGGCACCGCACGCGTGGTCATCCCCGCCACCCTGCCTCTCGAGGACAAGACCACCTACTCGTGGGACGTACGGTCCGTCGACACCTCGAACGCGGTCTCGACGTACTTCCCGCCCGGCACCGAACCCTGCCGGCTGACCGTCGACGCCAGCGCTCCCCCGCAGCCCGAGGTCGAGAGCCCGGTCTTCCTGGAGGCCACGTCCGACGGGAAGACCTGGTCCACGGTCAAGTTCGGCTCGACGGGCTCGGTGACCTTCACCTCCGCGGGCGCGGCGAAGTTCCAGTACGCGATCGAGGGCCTGAACTGGGTCTACGTGACGGCGGACGCCTCCGGCAAGGCCACCGTTCCCGCGCTGAAGCCGCCGCACGCCGGTCCGAACTGGCTCAACGTGTACGCCTACGACGCGCACGGCAACCGCAGTGTCCGTGCCGACTACGCGTTCTACGTGCCGCCGCGGGACACGGCCGACGCGCCCGGTGACACCGGCGGCGACGGGGTCCCGGACCTGCTGATCGTGGACGCGAACGGCAACCTGTTCAACTGTGTGGGCAACGAGGGCGGCGAGCTGTACGGCTGCCTGGGCGCCGCGTACACCAAGGACGAGAAGTCCGGCGAGACGAAGCTGCACCCCGCCGGCCACTGGTACGACCCGGCGACCGGCAAGGCGTCGCTGATCACCCACTACGCGGACGCCTACCCCGGTGACGGCGCCACCGACCTGTTCGCCGTCACCCCCGACGGCGGGTTCTGGCTCTACCCGGGTGACGGGTACGGCAGTTTCGACGTGGGCGAGCGGCTGAGCATCCGGCTTCCCGCGGGCGTCCCGGCCCCGTCGACCTGGACGCAGATCAAGGCGGTCGGCGACATCACCGGCGACCGGCACCCCGATCTGGTCCTGCGGGCCGGCGCGCAGTTCTGGACGCTGTCGGGGTACACCGGTGCCTCCTTCCAGACGGCCACGTTGATGAACGACGACGCCTGGGCGCGCCGGGAGATCGTCAACGTCGCCGACATCAACGGCGACAAGACCCCGGACCTGCTCTGGCGCAACCTGGACAACGGCAACATGTACGTCCGGCACGGCAGGCCCGGGTCCGTGAGCGGGAGCGTCGACCTCGTCTCGCTCAAGCTCGCCACCGGGTCGCTCAACGGTGACGTCGCCTACGGCACCTCGTGGACCGAGGCGAACGTGCCGACCGCCATCGGCATCCCCGACGTCAGCGGGGACGGCATTCCCGACATCTGGGCGCGCCTGCGGTCCGACGGCCAGACGCGGATCTACCACCCGTCCCGGACCAACACGAACGCTCCGGTGAAGATCGTCCTGACCGTGGACTGGAACGCGGTCAAGGCCTTCGGCTGACGCCGCCGCGCCCCACCCCGCCGAGCCCCGGCCTCCTCCCCTCGGGAGGAGGCCGGGGCTCGGCCGTCCCCACCGGGCGGGCGCGGGCCGGCCGGGCGCGGCGACCGTGGTACGGCGGGGCTCCGGGGATCAGGGACAATGGGCGCCATGAGCGTTCGTACCCAGTCATCCGAAGAACCGGCCGAGACTGTTCACCGGGCCGGCTTCGCCTGCTTCGTGGGCCGCCCCAACGCGGGCAAGTCCACCCTCACGAACGCGCTGGTCGGGCAGAAGGTGGCGATCACCTCCAACCGTCCGCAGACCACCCGGCACACCGTGCGGGGCATCGTGCACCGCGAGGACGCCCAGCTGATCCTGGTGGACACCCCCGGGCTGCACAAGCCGCGCACGCTGCTGGGCGAGCGGCTCAACGACGTGGTGCGCACGACCTGGGCCGAGGTGGACGTCATCGGCTTCTGCCTGCCGGCCAACGAGAAGCTGGGCCCCGGCGACCGCTTCATCGCCAAGGAACTGGCCGGGATCAAGAAGACCCCCAAGGTCGCGATCGTCACCAAGACGGACCTCGTCGACGGCAAGACGCTGGCCGAACAGCTGATCGCCGTCGACCAGCTGGGCCAGGAGCTGGGCATCACCTGGGCGGAGATCGTCCCGGTGTCGGCCACCGGGAACAAGCAGGTCGACCTGCTCGCCGACCTGCTGACCCCGCTGCTGCCCGAGGGCCCCGCCCTCTACCCCGAGGGCGACCTCACCGACGAGCCCGAGCAGGTCATGGTCGCCGAGCTGATCCGGGAGGCCGCCCTGGAGGGCGTGCGGGACGAGCTGCCGCACTCCATCGCGGTGGTGGTCGAGGAGATGCTGCCGCGCGAGGACCGCCCGGCCGACAAGCCGCTCCTGGACATCCACGCCAATGTCTTCATCGAGCGGCCCAGCCAGAAGGGCATCATCATCGGCCCCAAGGGCAAGCGCCTGAAGGACGTCGGGATCAAGTCCCGCAAGCAGATCGAGGCGCTGCTCGGCACCCCGGTCTTCCTCGACCTGCACGTGAAGGTCGCCAAGGACTGGCAGCGCGACCCCAAGCAGCTGCGCCGGCTCGGCTTCTGAGCACGCCCGGAGCCGTGCGCGGTCAGGGCGTCGGCGGGCGGTAACCGATGGTCGGGACCGCGCGGCGCAGGGGCCACGGGGCCACCAGGTCGTCCGGGACGAGGTCGGTCAGGAACGCGTAGCG
Source organism: Streptomyces rochei (assembly GCA_002155895.1). Taxonomy (GTDB): domain Bacteria; phylum Actinomycetota; class Actinomycetes; order Streptomycetales; family Streptomycetaceae; genus Streptomyces; species Streptomyces rochei. The sequence continues at coordinate 18,085 of MUMD01000078.1, read as the reverse complement.
GCTGAGCGCCGCCGGGTCCTGGTCCTCCAGCGACTGGACCTTGCGCCACCAGGTGGCGATCTCGCACCAGCCCGGCGCCGACAGCGACCCGCCGAACTCCTGGACGGAGAGGGCGGCGGTCAGTCCGGCGAAGGCCAGGCGGTCGGCGAGCGGCCAGCCGGCCAGGGTGCCGGTGACGAACCCGGCGACGAACACGTCCCCGGCGCCGGTCGGGTCCAGCGCCTCGACCTCGATCGCCGGGACCTCGGCGCTCTCCCCCGTGCGCCGGTCCACCGCGTAGGCGCCGTCCGCGCCGAGGGTGACCACGGCGAGCGGCACATGCTCGGTCAGGGCGTGCGCGGCGGCCCGGGGGCAGGTGGCGCCGGTGTAGCGCATGGCCTCCTCCGCGTTGGGCAGGAAGGCTTCGCAGTGCGCCAGGTCGGGCAGCGAGGCCAGGTCCCAGGCGCCGGTGTCGTCCCAGCCGACGTCGGCGAAGACGCGGGTGCCGCGGGCGGCGGCGCGGGCGATCCAGGGGGAGCTGACGCCGGGCGTGAGGGAGGCGACGGCGGCGCGGGCGCCGGGCGGGCAGTCCGGGGACGGCTCCTCGGGGGGCGGCTCGTGGCCGTGGGAGACCATCGTGCGCTCGCCCTCGTACGCCATGGAGACCGTCACCGGCGAGTGCCAGCCGGGCACGGTGCGCGAGGGGGTCAGGTCGATGCCCTCGCCCCGGGCGAGCGCGTCCCAGCAGTAGTCGCCGTAGTGGTCGTCGCCGAAGGCGGCGGCCAGCGAGGTGCGCAGGCCGAGGCGGGCCAGTGCGGTCGCCATGTTGGCGATGCCGCCCGGGCTCGACCCCATCCCCCGGGCCCAGGACTCGGTCCCGCGCACCGGGGCGGAGTCGAGCCCGGTGAAGATCACGTCGAGGAAGACGGTGCCGGTCAGGTACACGTCCCAGGGCGGGTCCTGCGGGGTGCGCAGGTCGGCGAGGGGATCGACCTGCGGTTGGCGGTGCGATCCCTCGGGCGGGACGTGCCGGTGCGTTCTCTCGTCGGCCGGCATGACGGGCACGTCGGGCACGTCGGTGGACACGGTGGACGCTGTCACGGTGCGCTCCCTGGCATGGTGCGGACCCCGCCAGTGTGCACCAAGCCACCGACAGCGCGGTGGTGACGCCGCGTGGCGTCAGGCCGTGGCCGGTCCCGGGTGCGCACTGCGGGCGGCGCCCGGGGTGGCCTCCGGGGCCGGAGCAGCGGCCGCCTCGGCCGGCCGGGCGCGGACCCGGTCGTTGCGTCCGCCGCCGCGCACCAGCAGCACGCTCAGCGCGGCGAGGAAGCCGACGACGGTCAGCCCGACCAGGCCGCCCTTGGTGGAGCCGGTGGTGTCCTCGATGATGCCGAAGGCGGTGGGGGCCACGAAACCGCCGAGGTTGCCGATGGAGTTGATCAGCGCGATGCCGGGTGCCGCGGCGCGGGCGTCGAGATAGCTCTGCGGGATGGTCCAGAAGACCGGGGAGGCCGGTTTGAAGCCCATCGCGGCCAGGCACAGGGCGCCGAGCCCGACCCAGGGCGAGACGAACACGGCCAGCAGGGTGCCGCAGCCGCCGAGCAGGAGCAGCACCACCAGCACGGGCCGGCGCTTGCCGATGCGGTCCGAGATCCGGCCGCTGACGAAGAGGGCGACCAGCGCGCACAGCCAGGGCACGGCGGTCAGCAGCCCGACCTGGAAGTCGCTCACACCGCCGATGTCGTCCACGATCGACGGCAGCCAGAAGGTCACCGCGTACAGGGCGACGTTGATCGCGAAGTAGATCCACAGGAAGAGCAGCATCTGGGGGTCGGCGAGCAGCCTCCACCGGGAGACCTCGGCCGTCTTCCCGCCGCGCCGCGCGTCCCGTTCCGCCTGTTCGGCGTCGATCGTCGCGACCAGGCCCGTCTTCTCCTCGTCGGTCAGCCACGTCGCCTGCTCGATGCCCGAGTCGAGGAAGCGGTAGACGACGAAGCCGAGCACGACGGAGAAGACGCCCTCGATGAAGAACATCCACTGCCAGCCGGCGTGACCCCAGATGCCGTGCATCTCCATGAGCGCGCCCGAGATCGGGCCGACGATGACGGTCGCGGTGCCGGAGCCCATCAGGAAGACGGAGGTGGCCCGGCCCCGGTGGGAGTCCGGGAGCCAGCGGCTGAAGTAGTAGATGACGGCCGGGAAGAAGCCCGCCTCGGCGACGCCGAGCAGGAAACGCAGGGCGTAGAACATCTCCACGCTGTTGACGAAGGCCATCGCGGTGGCGACGACACCCCAGCTGATCATGATGCGGGTGAGCCAGACCTTGGCCCCGAACCGCTCCATCAGCATGTTGGAGGGGACCTCGAAGAGGGCGTACGCGATGAAGAAGACGCCGGCGCCGAGACCGAACGCGGCGGCCGACAGGCCCACGTCGGCGCGGAGTTCGTCCTGGGCGAAGCCCAGGTTGACGCGGTCCATGTAGTTCGCCACGAACATGACGAAGAAGAGCGGGACCACACGGCGGAAGATCTTGTGGACGGCGGACTGTACGGCTGGGGAATGCACCTCGGGACTTGCTGTTTCGGACACGAGCGGCTCCGGTCGTGGCGAGGGGGCGGGGGGAAGGGGTGTTCCACGGGCGCCTCACGGACGGTCACCGTGGGGCGCGGTCCACCGGACGGTTCACCAGCGCGGCACGGCCGGGGTGACCCAGTCCGGGTCGGCGACCCGCATGGCCGCCGCGTCGTCGCGGTCGCGGAGCGTGCCGTCGTCGTCGAGCCAGCGGCGGTGGAGGAAGGCCAGCTTGTCGCGGTCGAGTTCGACGCCGAGGCCGGGGGCGTCGGAGACGGCGACCTTGCCGCCGTCGAAGGTGAGGCGTTCGGTGAGGACGTCCTCGGACTGCCAGGGGTAGTGGGAGTCGCAGGCGTGGTGGAGGTCGGGGACGGTGGCCGCCACGTGGGTCATGGCGGCGAGGCTGATGCCCAGGTGGGTGTTGGAGTGCATGGAGACGCCGACGCCGAAGGTGCGGCAGACGGCGGCGAGTTGCCGGGTGTTGCCCAGCCCGCCCCAGTAGTGGTGGTCGGAGAGCACGACCTGCACGGCGCCCTTGGTGAACGCCTCGGGGATCTCGGCGAACGTCGTCACGCACATGTTGGTCGCGAGCGGCACCCCGGTCTTCGCGGCGACCTCGGCCATCGCCGGGGTGCCGAGCGCGGGGTCCTCCAGGTACTCCAGGACGTCCCCGAGTTCCGCCGCGACGTGGAGCGAGGTCTCCACGGACCAGGCGCCGTTGGGGTCCAGGCGCAGGGGGTGGCCGGGGAACGCCTCGGCGAGGGCCTTGATCGCGGCGATCTCCTCCTCGGGCGGGAAGACGCCGCCCTTGAGCTTGAAGGAGGTGAAGCCGTACCGCTCGGTGAAGGCGCGGGCCTGCGCGACCACGCCGGCCGGGTCGAGGGCGGCGCCCCAGTCGTCCTTCTCCGCGGCCACGCCCTCGGGGTGGTCGGCCCATTTGTAGAAGAGGTACGCGCTGTACTCCACGGCGTCGCGCACCTTGCCGCCCAGCAGCGCGTGCACGGGCAGGCCGAGCGCCTTGCCGAGGGCGTCGAGGCAGGCGACCTCGAAGCCGGAGACGACGGACAGGCGCAGCTTGTCGGCGGTCTGGACGCCGCGCAGTCCGCCGACGTCCACCTGACCGGAGACCCGGGAGGAGTCGACGGCGACCTCGTCGGCGAGGGTGAACAGGCCGTTGAGGTCCGCGACCTGACGGCCGACCAGTTTGTCGGCGAACGGGCGGGCCAGTTCGAGGTACTTGGCGTCGCCGTAGGTCTCGCCGACGCCGGTGATCCCGTCGGCGGTCTCCACCTCGACGATCAGGCGGGGGGTGTACGGCTGGTGGACGCCCTGGGTGTTGAGCAGGGGCGGGTCGGCGACCAGGATCGGCGTCAGGCGGACGGCCGTGATGGTGAGGTCGCGGGTCACAGGGCGGCTCCTACGAGGTCGAGTCCGGTGGCGAGCAGGGTCTTGAGTGCGGCCAGGTCGGCGGCGGACGGGTCGGTGAGGGGGGCGCGGACGGGGCCGACGGGGCAGCCGCGCAGCCGGGCCGCCGCCTTGACGAGGGACACGGCGTATCCGGGGACGCGGTCGCGCAGTTCGACGAGCGGGACGTAGAAGTCGCGCAGCAGCTTGTCGACCGTGCCCAAGTCGCCGGCGTGCAGGGCGGCGAGGAAGGCGTTCGCGATCTCGGGGGCGAAGGCGTGCACGGCGGAGGAGTAGGCGGGGACGCCGACGGCGGCGTAGGCGCGGGCCTGGACCTCGGCGGTGGCGGCGCCGTTGAAGAACAGGAAGTCCTCGGGCACGGCGAGGACCATGCGCTGGAGCCGGTCGAGGTCGCCGTGCCCGTCCTTGAGGCCGATCACGCCGGGGACGTGGGCGAGGCGCCGGACGGACTCGGCGGTGTAGGAGACCTGGCCGCGCTGGTAGGCGACGAGCGGGAGCCGGGTACCGGCGGCGATCCGCTCCACCTGGGCGACCAGGCCCTCCTGCGGGGCGGCGGTGAGGTAGTGCGGCATGACGAGGAGGGCGTCGGCGCCGGCCTCCTCGGCGACGCGGGCGAACCGCAGGGCCTGCGCCCAGCCGTAGCCGGTGCCGGCGACGACCGGCACGCGGCCCCCGCTCTCCTCCACGGCGATGGTGACGACCTGCCGGTACTCGTCCTCGTCCAGGGAGAAGAACTCGCCGGTGCCGCAGGCCGGGAAGAGGGCGCCGGGGGCGGCGGCCAGCCGTTGGGCGACGTAGGCGCGGTAGCCGTCGGGGTGGAGCGAACCGTCGTCGCGGAAGCTGGTCAGCGGGAAGGACAGCACGCTGCGGGCCATCCCCTCGCGCAGCCGCCGGACCACGGCCGCCCGTGCGGTGCCGGTGTCGGGGCCCGCGTTAGTGCCCTCGCTCGTCATCTCCACCGTCTCCTGTCTCCCTATGTAGATGTCGTCCACGTATGAAGATGGAGACTAGAGAGGTGACCCGGGGGCGTCAATGGGTCGACGCCATCCGTTTACGATCGGCGGCATGGCGGAGACAGGTGGCGCGGCAGGCGGCGTCCGCGAGGTGAAGTCCGCGGCGCGCACGGTGGAGCTGCTGGAGGTGCTGGCCGCCCGCGGGGACCGCCCGGCCCGGCTCCAGGAGCTGGCGGACGAGCTGGGCGTGCCGCGCAGCTCGATGTACGCGCTGCTCCAGACCCTGATCTCCCGCGGCTGGGTCCGCACCGACGTCACCGGCTCGCTGTACGGCATCGGCATCCACGCCCTGCTCACCGGCACCAGCTACCTGGACTCCGACCCGCGGGTACGGGTGGTGCGGCCGTATCTCGACGAGGCGTCCGAGGCACTGGGCGAGACGATCCACCTGGGACGGCTGGACGGGCACGACGTGGCGTACCTGGCGACCCGGGAGTCGCACGAGTACCTGCGCACGATCAGCAGGGTGGGGCGCCGGTTGCCCGCCCACGCGGGCGCGCTGGGCAAGGCACTGCTGGCCGAACGGCCGGACGCGGAGCTGCCCGAGGGCCCGTACGAGGCGCTGACCCCGAACACGCACACCGACCGGGAGTCGCTGGCGGCCGATCTCGCCCGGACCCGGGAGCGCGGCTACTCCGTGGACCGCGAGGAGGGCGTGACGGGAATCGTCGGCTTCGGCTTCGCGCTGCGCTACGAGATCCCGGCGCTGGACGCGATCAGCTGCTCGGTGCCGGTGGCCCGGCTGACGCCCGCTCACGAGGCGCGGATCGTCGCGGTGATGCGGGAGGTCAGGGCCAAGGTGGAGGCATCGATTCCGGCCGCGGGCGGCTCGGTCGACTGGCGTTAGCGAACGCTGGTACCCAGACCCCACTACCCCAAACGGGAGTGTGACCTAGATCACACCGCCCCGCCTGTTTTCGGCCTGCCCGCGCTTGATACAAATTGCGCGCGCGTTCCGGTCAGTCGACGGTCGTCGCCCCCTCCCCTTCCCACCCTCCTTTCGCATGCCCTGGGAACGCCCGTGTTCGCCCCCCGCACCACTCCCTGGCCCCTCGTCGCCCTTTTCACGGCCGGGTACCTGCCTCCCTATCTGCTGCCCACCACCGTCGGCAGGCTCGACACCAGCCTCTCCCTGACCACCACGCAGGCCGGCGCCGTCGGCAGCGCGCTGCTGCTGAGTTCGGCGACCGCGGGCTTCCTGCTGGCCTCCCGGGTGCAGCGGGTCGGCGCCCGCGCGCTGGCCCGCCTCGGACTCGCCCTGGCCGTCCTCGGCTACGGCGCCGCCGCGCTCACCACCACCGTCTGGGCCGTCGTCGCCGGCGCGGTCGTCGGCGGCTTCGGATCGGGTACGGCCACCACGGTCGCCGCCACCCGCATCGCCGCCGAGAAGGACCCCCACCGCGCCTCCACCGCGGGCCTGCTGAGCGTGTCCGCGCTGGCCGGCGCGGTGTACCTGACGGTGCCTCACCTCGGCCGGTCGCACGGGCTGCCGCTGGCGGCGATCGCGCTGACGGCGCTCGCGGTGTGGCCGCTGACCGGCCGGCTGCCGGGCGGGACCACCGCCTCGCCGGCCGGGCACGACGCGGGGACCGACACTCCGCTCCCCCGGCGCCGTTCGGGCCCGGTCCTCGCCGCCGCCGTCCTGTGCTGGTCCCTCGCACAAAACTCCCTGTGGGGTGTCAGCGGCCGGATCGGGCTGACCCAGGCCGGCCTGGGGGACGCCGGCCTCGGGGTCGTCCTCGCCGTGGCGCTGGGCGCGGGTCTGGTGGGTGTGCTGGTGGCCGGCGCGCTCGGACCGCGGCTGGGACGGGCGATGCCGATCGGCGCGGGCACCCTGGTGATCGCCCTGTGCATCGCCCTCACCGCGTCGGCGACCACCCCGGCGGCCTTCGCGGCCGGGGAGATCGCCTGGAACACGCTGTACCCGGTGGTGCTGTCGTACCTGATCGGGCTCGCCGCCTCGCTCGACGCCCGCGGACGGTGGGCAGTGCTCGTCGGCTCGGCGTCCTCGCTGGGCACCGCGGCCGGGCCGCTGACCGGCAGCGTGCTGTCGGCGCAGGCCGGTTACGCGGGCATGGGCCTGGTGCTGGCCGGCGGTCTGCTGCTGGTCGCCGCGCCGATGACCGCCGTCGCCCTGCACACCGGCGGGCGCCCGCTGCTGCCCGGCGCGATCCGCCGCCGCGGCGGCACCCCGGCCGCGCTGGTCGCCGCCGCCACGGGCACGCCGAGCGGCGCCGTCCCGGAGGTCGGCGCGGTGGAGCAGCCGGTCGTGGAGATCGACGTGGAGGCTCCGGCGGTGGCCGTCCGGCGCGCCTACGACACGGCGGGGCCCCGGCAGGCCGCGGCCACACCGGGGTCCGGGACGGGCTGAGCCCTACGCCGCCGGGAACGTGTAGGCGTCCACCTCGGCGAGGTAGCGCGCCCGCAGGTCCTCCTCGTCCTCCAGGAAGGAGGCGAGGAAGGAGTTGCGGGCCAGCTCCCGCAGCCGGTCCTCGCCGAGGCCGAGGGTGTCGCGCACGGCGTCGAAGTTGTCGCCGGCGTAACCGCCGAAGTAGGCCGGGTCGTCGGAGTTGACGGTGCACATGAGACCCGCGTCCAGCATGGCGGGCAGCGGGTGGTCGGCGAGGGTGTCCACGGTGCGCAGCCGGACGTTGGACAGCGGGCACAGCGTCAGCGGGACGCGGTCGCGCACCAGCCGCTCCACCAGCGCCGGGTCCTCCGTCGCGCGCAGGCCGTGGTCGATCCGCTCGACGCCGAGGACGTCCAGGGCCTCGACGACGTACGCGGGCGGCCCCTCCTCCCCCGCGTGCGCTACGCGGCGCAGGCCGAGGGCGGCGGCGGCCTCGTACACCTCGCGGAACTTGACCGGCGGGTGCCCGACCTCGGCGGAGTCCAGGCCGACACCGGTGATGCGGTCCAGGTAGGGCTTGGCGGCGTCCAGGGTGCGCATCGCCGACTCGGCGGACTCGTCGCGCAGGAAGCACATGATCAGGCGGGTCGAGACGCCGTGCCTGTCCCGGCTGGTGCCCAGCGCCCGCCACAGGCCCTCGACGACCGTGCCCATCTCCACGCCCCGGGCCAGGTGTGCCTGCGGGTCGAAGAAGATCTCCGCGTGCCGGACGCCCTGCGCGGCGGCGCGGGCGAGGTAGGCGTTCGCGAGGTCCTCGAAGTCCCGCTCGGTGCGCAGGACGGCCATCAGCTCGTAGTACAGGTTCAGGAAGGACTGCAGGTCCTCGAAGCGGTAGGCCTCGCGCAGCGCGTCCTCGTCCGCGTACGGCAGGGACACGCCGTTGCGGGCGGCCAGCGCGAAGGCCAGCTCCGGCTCCAGGGTGCCTTCGATGTGGAGGTGCAGTTCAGCTTTGGGCAGGGGCATCAGAGCATCGTACGGCGGTTTCACCGACGTTTCGGAACCGGGATGCGCATGAGGTCGCGGGCCACGGTCAGCTCGCCCTCGTACCCGGCCGCCCTCGCCTGCCGCTCGAACTCCTCGGGGTCCGGGTAGCGCTGGCTGAAGTGGGTCAGGACCAGGTGGCGCACGCCCGCGTCCCGGGCGACGCGCGCGGCCTGGCCGGCGGTGAGGTGGCCGTGGTCGGTGGCCAGGGTCTCGTCCTCGTCGAGGAAGGTGGACTCGATGACCAGCAGGTCGCAGCCCTCGGCGAGCGCGTGCACGCCCTCGCACAGCCGGGTGTCCATGACGAACGCGAACCGCTGGCCGCGGCGGACCTCGCTGACCTCGTCCAGCGGTACGCCGTCCAGGGAGCCCTCGCGCTGGATGCGGCCCACGTCGGGCCCCTTGATGCCGTGCGCCGCGAGGCGTTCGGGGAGCATGCGGCGGCCGTCGGGCTCGGTGAGGCGGTAGCCGTAGGACTCGACGGGGTGGGAGAGCTTCAGGGCGTCCAGGGTGTAGGCGGGGGTGACGGCCAGGGTGCCGTCGGTGTCGACGGGGGCCTCGGTGAGGGCGACCGTCTCGCGGTAGGCGGTGGCGTAGCGCAGCCGGTCGAAGAAGCGCTGCCCGGAGCGCGGGAAGTGGGCGGTGACCTCGTGCGGCACCTGGTCGAGGTTGATCCGCTGGATGACCCCGGCCAGGCCGAGGCTGTGGTCGCCGTGGAAGTGGGTGACGCAGATCCGGTTCAGGTCGTGGGCGGCGACCCCGGCGCGCAGCATCTGGCGCTGTGTGCCCTCGCCGGGGTCGAACAGGATGCCCTCGCCGTCCCAGCGGAGCAGGTAGCCGTTGTGGTTGCGGTGCCGGGTCGGGACCTGGCTGGCGGTCCCGAGGACGACGAGTTCGCGTACGGACATGGTGGTCGCGCCGCTTTATCCGGGGGGCCACTCGAGGCCGCGGCCGCCCAGGACGTGGGCGTGGGTGTGCCAGACGGTCTGGCCGGCGCCGGCGCCGGTGTTGAAGACGGTGCGGTAGCTGTCCAGCTTCTCCTCCTCGGCGACCGCCTGAGTCTCGCGCAGGACGTCGGCGGCGACCTCCGGGGCGCCGGCCGCGAGGGCGGCGGCGTCCCGGTAGTGCGCCTTGGGGATCACCAGGACGTGCGTGGGGGCCTGGGGGTTTATGTCGCGGAAGGCGACGGTCGTCTCCGTCTCGCGGACGATCGTCGCGGGGATCTGGCCCGCGACGATCTTGCAGAACAGGCAGTCGTCCTGTGGCTCGCCCGCCATGGGGCCTCCTCACACTGGAACACTGGAACACGGGACCACCGGGTGACCGGTGATCTTCTGTCGGGCATCGTACCGACCGGTGTGTCAGTCGGTCGGCGGCAGCTCCGGCAGGCTCGGCGGGGTCTTCGCCGGGGTCTCCTCCAGTGCCGCGAGCGCCAGCCGGATCGCCTCGTCCAGCTGGGGGTCGCGGCCCGCCGCGTGGTCCTGGGGCCGCTGCGGGACCTCCACGTCCGGATCGACGCCGTGGTTCTCCACGCCCCACCCGTACCCCTCCAGCCAGAAGGCGTACTTGGGCTGGGTGATCAGCGTGCCGTCGACCAGCCGGTAGCGGCTGTCGATGCCGATGACGCCGCCCCAGGTGCGGGTGCCGACGACCGGACCGATGCCGAGCGCCTTGATCGCCGCGTTGACGATGTCGCCGTCGGAGCCGGAGAACTCGTTGGCGACGGCGACGACCGGGCCGCGGGGCGCGTCCAGCGGGTAGCTGGTCGGCCGCATGCCGCGCGGCAGGTCCCAGCCGACGATGCGCCGGGCCAGCTTCTCCACGACCAGCTGGGAGGTGTGCCCGCCGCGGTTCTCGCGGACGTCGACGACCAGGCCCTCCCGGGCCACCTCGACGCGCAGGTCGCGGTGGAGCTGGGCCCATCCGGCGCCCACCATGTCGGGCACGTGCAGGTAGCCGAGCCGGCCGCCGGACTTCTCGTGGACGTAGGCGCGGCGGTCGGCGACCCAGGCGTGGTAGCGCAGGGGCTCCTCGTCGGCGAGGGGGACGACGACCGCGTGCCGGGGCTCGCCGCCGCCGGACGGGGAGACGGTCAGCTCGACCGGCTTGCCCGCGGTGCCGACCAGCAGCGGTCCGGGCCCGGTGACCGGGTCCACGGGCCGGCCGGCGACCGCGAGGATCGCGTCCCCGGCGCGCACGGCGACCCCGGGCGCGGCGAGCGGGGAACGGGCCTCGGGGTCGGAGGTCTCCGAGGGCAGCACGCGGTCGACGCGCCAGGTGCCGTCCTCGTGGCGGGAGAGGTCGGCGCCGAGCAGGCCCTGCCGGGCGCCGGAGCCGTGGCCGCCGCGCGGGGTGACGTAGGCGTGCGAGGTGCCGAGTTCGCCGTGCACCTCCCAGAGGAGGTCGACGAGGTCGTCGTGGGTGGCGATGCGGTCCAGGACGGGCCGGTAGCGGTCGAGCACGCCGTCCCAGTCGACGCCGTTCATGTCGGGCCGCCAGAAGTGGTCCCGCATGATGCGGCCGGTCTCGTCGAACATCTGGCGCCACTCGGCGGCCGGGTCGACGGTCTGCCGGACCCGCGCCAGGTCGACGGTGATGTTGGTGTCGCTGTCCTCGTCGCCGGAGGCCCGCCGGTCGCTGGGCACGACCTTGAGCCGGCCGTCGGTCCACAGCAGCACCCGCTTGCCGTCGCCGCTGACCTCGAAGTGGTCGGCGTCGGAGGCGAGGTGCTCGATCCGCTGCTGGGCGAGGTCGTAGCGCTCCAGCTCGGTGTGCGGGTCGGGGGCGTCCGGGGTGGCGCGGGAGGCGCCGAGGACACCGGTGACCGGGTGGCGCAGCCACAGCACACCGTCCTTGGCGGCGCGCAGCCCGGAGTAGCGGGCGGCCTCCACCGGGAAGGGCACGATGCGGTCGGCGAGGCCCTCGATGTCGATCCGGGTGGTGGGGGTGCCCTCGCTGTCGGGGGTCTCCTCGCGGTCCGAGGTCTCGAAGGGGCGGCCGTGGCGCTGCGGGCCGAACGGCGACGGGGTGGTCGCGGCCAGCGTGATCAGGTACGGGCGGGCGCCCTCGACGAAGGCCAGGTCGAAGACGTGCTCGTCGTAGACCGGGTCGAAGGAGCGGGTGGAGAGGAAGGCGAGGTGCTTGCCGTCCAGGGTGAAGGCCGGCGCGTAGTCCTTGAAGCGCAGCGGGGTCGCCTCGCTCACCGACAGGTCGGTGGTGTTGGCGAGCTTGAGCTGGCGCAGCGGGTCGGGGCCGGGGTGGGACCAGGCGAGCCAGGCGGAGTCGGGCGAGAAGACCAGGCCGGAGGCGTCGCCGTTGTCGCTGCGGTCGACCTCGCGGACCTCGCCGGTCTCGCGCTCGACGAGCAGGACGCGCCCGTCGTGCGAGGCGACGGCGGCGCGGCTGCCGTCGGGGGCCATGGCCAGGCTCAGCACCCGGCCGAGCTGCCCGGCGGCGATCCGGCGCGGGCTGCTTCCGGGCGCGAGTCCGGTGGCGGGCGCGAACTCCAGGGCGTCGTCGCCCTCGGCGTCCGTCACCCACACCACCCACTCCTCGCCGTCGGCGCGGAAGGTGCGCGGCAGCCGGGTGCGGACGCCGGGCGTCACCGCGAGGGCGCGGGCGGGGCCGGAGCGGTGGGTGACCCAGTGGACGCCGCCGCGTACGGCGACGGCGCTGCCGCGGGCGGTGTGGTCGGGGGAGGCCGAGCCGAACCAGCGGGCGGCGTTGACCGGGTAGGACTGGAGGTCGACGCGCGGGCCGCCGAGCCGGATGTCGAGGCGGCGGGGCTCGGCGCCGTCGAGGTCGTCCAGCGTCCACAGCTCCCCGGCGGACGAGTAGACGACGCGGGTGCCGTCGGTCGCGGCGTGCCGGGCGTAGAAACCTCCGCCGCTCCCGGCTTCGCTCGAGCGGGAGGTGCCCCCGAGAGGCGTGTGCCGGCGCAGGTCGGAGCCGTCGGCGAGGGAGGAGTAGAGGGCGCCGGTGCCCTCGTGGTCGGAGAGGAAGGCGATGCGGTCGCCGACCCAGAGGGGGTACTCGATGTTGCCGTCGAGTCCGTCGTGCAGCCGGACGAACTCGCCGTCGCCCTCGCGGTCGATCCAGAGCTTGCCGGCCGTGCCGCCCCGGTAGCGCTTCCACCAGGCGGCCTCGCGGCCCATCGGGGCGGACAGCAGCACGGTGTGCGGTCCGGCCGCGACATCGCCGACGGGCCCGTACGGCAGGGTCTCGGCCGGTCCCCCGTCGAGCGGCACGGCACGGGCCCAGCTGCGGCGCAGGCTGGCCTGGCCGTAGGTGCTCAGGGCGAGGACCCGTCCGTCGGCGGTCCAGCCGCGTACCTGGGTCCGGGCGCTGCCCCAGTGGGTGAGGCGCCGGGCGGGGCCGCCGTCGACGGGCGCGATGTGCACCTCGGGGGCGCCGTCGCGGGTCGAGGTCCAGGCGACGGTGGTGCCGTCGGGCGAGATGCGCGGGTGGTTCACCGGCACGTTGTCGGCGCTGACCCGCCAGGCCCGGCCGCCGTCGAGCGGGGCGAGCCACACGTCGTCCTCGGCGGTGAAGGCGACCAACTCGCCGTGCGGGTGCGGAAAGCGGAGGTAGGCAGGCGCTGCGGGCTGAGTCACCCCCTCACCCTATGCAGGGGCGGCGTCCGCCGACAGAGGTTTGGATCACTTACCGGCCACCGGCGGGCGGCGCTACTTGCCCTCCACGGGACGGCAGTGCGGGTCGTCCGGGCACCAGATGGTGCGGGTGACGGTCACGGTGGGCCCGGGCCCCCGCTGTCCGGTCGGGTCGGCGGCCGGGGCGCTGGTGGCGTCGCAGTTGCCCAGTCCGTCGACCCGGAACCACTGCTTGCCGTCCACCTTCGCGGTCAGCTCCCCGCGCACGCAGGCGCCGTTGACGACGCGGGTCACCTGGCCGTCGACGGTGATCTCCTTGCCGTCGTCCGTCCTGCCCTCGCAGTCGACGGACGCCACGGCGTTCTCGTCGTCCGGGGCGGCGGTCTCCCGGTCGCCGTAGGAGGCGGTGCAGGTGAGCCACCGGACGTCCGCCTTCTGCCGCTCCAGCTCACGGGTCACCGTCTGGTCGGTCGTGAACGCCACCGACGCCGAGCTGAGCCCGCCCGGCTCGCACGCGGCGAGACCGCCGACGGCGACGACCGAGCCGACGACCGTCCACGCCGTGCGCCAATTCCGTCTCAACGCCCCCATGGAGGGAAGCCTGCCACCGGTGCGGTACGGGCGGTAGGGCGCATATGGCCACTCCGCACCACCCCGGGGGCTCACCCGGCCCGGGCCGGTCGGGCGGGACGGCCGTCGGCGGTCGCGCCCGTGCGACCGGCGCCGTCGGGACCTGCGGCGGGCGCCGTCAGGACCAGCGGCCGGTGCGGGCCAGCAGGACGGCCGTCGCGGCGGTGCCCGCCGTGGAGGTGCGCAGGACGCTGCGTCCCAGCCGGTAGGGCCGGGCGCCGGCCTCGGCGAAGAGCGCCAACTCCTCGGGCGAGACGCCGCCTTCGGGCCCCACGACCAGCACGATGTCGCCGTCGGCGGGGAGTTCGGTGGCGGCCAGCGGCTCCTCGCCGCTCTCGTGGAGCACGGCGGCGAAGTCGGCGTCGGCCAGAAGTGACGCAACCTGCTTGCTGGTCGCCGCGTCCGCGACCTCGGGGAAGCGGACCCGGCGGGACTGCTTGCCGGCCTCCCGGGCCGTCGCCCGCCACTTGCCGAGCGCCTTCAGGCCCCGGTCGCCCTTCCACTGAGTGATGCAGCGGGACGCCGCCCAGGGCACGATCGCGTCGACCCCGACCTCGGTCATCGTCTCCACGGCCAGCTCGCCCCGGTCGCCCTTGGGCAGTGCCTGGACGACGGTGATGCGGGGCCGGCCCGGCGGTTCCTCGTGGACGCTCTCCAGGTCGGTGACGACCAGGCGGTCCTTGCCCTCGGCGGCCTTCACCACGCCCTCGGCCCAGCGTCCGCGGCCGTCGGTGAGGACGACGTCCTCCCCGGGCCGCAGCCGCTTGACGGAGACGGCGTGCCGCCCCTCGGGGCCGTCCAGGACGTACTCCCCGCCGGGCAGGTCGCCCGGCCCGAGGGAGTCGACCACGAACACCGGTGCCGTCATCGGCCCGTACCTCCCGTCGCGTAGCCCGACAACGCTGTGCCGGCCGTGGCGAGTTCGGCCGCCAGCACCTCCACCAGCTGCCCGGCGGGCAGTTCCCGGGCCATCCGGTGCCCCTGGCCCGCCCACAGGGCCATGCCCTGCGCGTCGCCCGCCTTCGCCGCCGCCTTGCGCAGGGGCGCGGTGAGGTGGTGGACCTCCGGGTAGGCGGCGGGGGCGTAGGGGCCGTGCTCGCGCAGGAAGCGGTTGACCAGTCCGCGGGCGGGGCGGCCGGAGAAGGCCCGGGTCAGTTCGGTGCGCACGAAGAGGGGGTTGGTCAGGGCCTGCTTGTGCAGGGCGTGCGCGCCGGACTCGGGGGTGGCGAGGAAGGCGGTGCCCAGCTGGGCGGCGCTCGCGCCGGCCGCGAGGACGGCGGCGATCTGGGCGCCACGCATGATGCCGCCCGCGGCGACGATGGGCAGGCTCACCGCCTCCCGGATCTGGGCGACCAGCGACAGCAGACCGGTGCCGGAGCCGCCGGTCTCCGGGTTGTCCCGGTGGGTGCCCTGGTGGCCGCCGGCCTCGACGCCCTGCGCGATCACCGCGTCGGCGCCCGACCGTTCGACGGCCCGGGCCTCGTCCGCGGTGGTCGCGGTGACCAGGGCGAAGGTGCCGACGCGGTGCAGGGAGTCGACGACCTCGCGGCTCGGGACGCCGAAGTGGAACGACACCACCGGTACCGGGTTGTCCAGCAGCACCGCGAGCTTGGTCTCGTAGCCGTCGTCGCGCCCGCAGTCCGGGTCGCCCAGTTCGGTCTCGTACCAGGCGGCCTCACCGGCCAGCTGGTGGGCGTAGACGCCGACGGCGGCCGGGTCGGCCGTCTCGGGCTGCGGCATGAAGAGGTTGACGCCGAAGGGGCGGGCCGTCAGCCCCCGCACCTGCTTGATCTCCTGGTACATCCCGTCCGCGGTCTTGTACCCGGCGGCGAGGAAGCCCAGCCCGCCCGCTTCGCAGACCGCGGCGGCGAGCTGCGGCACCGAGACGCCGCCCGCCATGGGCGCCTGCACGATCGGAAGCGGGAAGAGATCGGTCAGTGCAGAGGACATGAGCGCATGTTGTCACGTCCTCCGAACAAGTCCGAATCCGGGCTTCCGTCGGCATACGCCAGGAGCATCCGCATCGGACGGCCCCTGGCGTCACACCCTGTCCGGCACCCGGCCGGTTGCCCGTCAGCGCCCGTTGAAGGCGTCCTTCAGGCGGGAGAAAAGGCCCTGCTGGCCAGGCTGGAACTGCCCTTGCGGACGCTCCTCGCCGCGCATCTTGGCCAGCTCGCGCAGCAGGCGCTCCTGCTCGGGGTCGAGCTTGGTCGGGGTGGTCACCTCGACGTGGACGATCAGATCACCCCGGCCGCCGCCGCGCAGGTGGGTCACGCCCCGGCCGTGCAGCGGGATCGACTGGCCCGACTGGGTGCCCGGGCGGATGTCGACCTCCTCCATGCCGTCCAGGGTCTCCAGCGGCACCTTGGTGCCGAGGGCCGCCGCCGTCATCGGGATGGTGACCGTGCAGTGCAGGTCGTCGCCGCGGCGCTGGAAGGTCGAGTGCGGCAGCTCGTGGATCTCGACGTACAGGTCGCCGGCGGGGCCGCCACCGGGGCCGACCTCGCCCTCGCCCGCGAGCTGGATGCGGGTGCCGTTGTCGACACCGGCCGGGATCTTCACGGTGAGGGTGCGGCGGGAGCGGATGCGGCCGTCGCCGGCGCACTCCGGGCACGGGGTCGGGACCACCGTGCCGAAGCCCTGGCACTGGGGGCAGGGCCGCGAGGTCATGACCTGGCCCAGGAAGGACCGGGTGACCTGCGAGACCTCACCGCGACCGCGGCACATGTCGCAGGTCTGGGCCGAGGTGCCCGGGGCGGCGCCCTCGCCGTTGCAGGTGTTGCAGACGACGGCCGTGTCGACCTGGATGTCCTTGGTCGTGCCGAAGGCCGCCTCGTCCAGTTCGACCTCGATGCGGATCATGGCGTCCTGGCCCCGGCGGGTGCGCGAGCGCGGTCCGCGCTGCGACGCCGTGCCGAAGAACGCGTCCATGATGTCCGAGAAGTTGCCGAAGCCGCCCGCGCCGAAGCCGCCGGCCCCGCCACCGCCCGCCGCCTGGGACAGCGGGTCGCCGCCGAGGTCGTAGACCTGCTTCTTCTGCGGGTCCGACAGCACCTCGTAGGCGGCGTTGATCTCCTTGAACCGCTCCTGGGTCTTCGGATCGGGGTTGACGTCCGGGTGCAGCTCGCGCGCGAGCCTCCGGAACGCCTTCTTGAGTTCGTCCTGGGACGCGTCGCGGCGCACGCCGAGTACGGCGTAGTAGTCCGTGGCCACCTACGACTCCGCCAGGATCTGTCCGACGTACCGTGCCACTGCGCGTACCGCTCCCATCGTTCCCGGGTAGTCCATGCGGGTCGGACCGACCACGCCGAGCTTGGCAACCGCCTCGCCGCCCGAACCGTAGCCCACCGACACGACGGACGTGGAGTTGAGTCCTTCGTGGGCGTTCTCATGACCGATACGGACGGTCACGCCCGGATCCTTCGCCTCGCCCAGCAGCTTGAGGAGCACGACCTGCTCCTCCAGTGCTTCGAGCACCGGCCGGATCGTGAGGGGGAAGTCGTGCCCGAAGCGGGTGAGATTGGCGGTGCCGCCGATCATCAGCCGCTCCTCGTTCTCCTCGACCAGCGTCTCCAGGAGAGTGGAGAGCACGGTGGAGACCGTACCCCGGTCCTCGGCCTCGAAGGCCTCCGGGAGGTCCTCGACCAGCCCCGGCACGTCCGCGAACCGCCGGCCCGCCACCCTGCTGTTGAGCCGCGCCCGCAGGTCCGCGAGGGACGCCTCGCCGAACGGTGCCGGGCAGTCGACCATGCGCTGCTCGACCCGCCCGGTGTCCGTGATCAGCACGAGCATCAGGCGCGCGGGCGCCAGCGAGAGCAGCTCGACGTGGCGCACGGTCGAGCGGGTCAGCGACGGGTACTGCACGACGGCGACCTGCCGGGTGAGCTGCGCGAGCAGCCGCACCGTGCGGGCCACCACGTCGTCGAGGTCGACGGCGCCCTCCAGGAAGTTCTGGATGGCGCGACGCTCGGGCGCGGTCATCGGCTTGACGCCGGCCAGCTTGTCGACGAAGAGCCGGTAGCCCTTGTCGGTCGGGATGCGTCCCGCGCTGGTGTGCGGCTGGGCGATGAAACCCTCGTCCTCCAGGGCCGCCATGTCGTTGCGCACGGTGGCCGGGGAGACGCCGAGGTTGTGCCGCTCGGTGAGGGCCTTGGAACCGACGGGCTCCTCGGTGCCGACGTAGTCCTGGACGATCGCGCGCAGCACCTTCAGCCTGCGTTCACTGAGCATCGCGCACACCTCCAGAAGTCGTCCGCCCGTTGTCCTGCCCGTGTGTCCTGGCACTCACGGCGCGCGAGTGCCAGACTTCCCCGGCCCAGTGTACGGCTGTGGGGTACACCCACGGCAAGGCCGGTCACCGGGCCGGTCGCCGTCGCCGACGCGCTCTCGGCCCGCGTGCCCCGATAGCGTCGCGGTCATGAGCGCGACTTGGGAAGAGCTGGGGTGGGAGCGGCTGGCCCCGGGGG
>MUMD01000777.1 GCA_002155895.1 Streptomyces rochei | reverse complement strand
CGTCGGCGGTCCGCGGTCAGTGGCTGGTCGAGTCGACGTGGGGGCGGGAATGGGTTTCTTGGACGGTCTGTGGCGCGGGCGCGAGTCCGAGTTCGACTCGGGCAGCGCGGCGACCAACTCCATCCAGCTGACCAAACGGCACAGCCAGGTCTCCCTGACCAAACAGGGCGCGGCGACCGGCAACCTCCGCATCAACCTCTCCTGGCGGATGCGGACCTCGGACATCATGGGCGCCCAGCGCGAGAGCCTGCTGCGCCACCCCTTCAAGGCGCTCAAGCCCCCCGAGGTCGTGGGCCACAGCCNNGTCGTCCAGCCGCTCGGCGGCTTCCTGGGCGACGTCAACGACCCGCCGTACGTCAAGCTCAGCGGTGACGACCGGTTCGGCTCGGCCTCCGGAGAGACGATCTACGTCAACCTGGACCACAAGGACGCCATCAAGCGTCTGCTGCTCTTCGCCTACATCTACGACCAGACGCCCGCCTTCGACCGCACCCACGCCATCGTGACGCTCTACCCGAGCAACGGCCCGCGCATCGAGATAGGCCTCGACGAGCGCCACCCCCAGGCCCGGTCCTGCGCCGTGGTGATGATCGAGAACGTCAAGGGCGAGATCCTCGTCCGCCGCGAGGTGAAGTTCGTGTACGGCTTCCAGGGCGAGCTGGACCGGCTCTACGGATGGGGCCTGCAGTGGGGCCGGGGGCACAAGAGCAAGGCGGAACGGTAGGACCGCCCCACCGTTCCCGGCTTCCGCGTCCGG
>MUMD01000776.1 GCA_002155895.1 Streptomyces rochei | reverse complement strand
ACCCACACCCCCGGCGTCAACCGCGGCCACCCCGCGCACCCCGCGTGGGGTGGAAGTGGGGAAAACGCGGACGCGGTGGCCGGTCCGGACCTACTCTCGAGTTGTGCCTAAGGCGTCTGGCCGGGTTCTTGTTGTGGACGACAACAAGGTCATCCGGCAGCTGATCAGGGTCAATCTCGAGCTGGAGGGCTTCGAGGTCGTGACCGCGGCCGATGGTGCCGAGTGTCTTGATGTCGTCCATCAGGTGCGGCCCGACGCCGTCACGCTAGACGTGGTCATGCCTCGGCTGGACGGGGTGCGGACCGCCGCCCGACTGCGTGCCGATCCGCGTACGCGGGAGCTTCCGATCGCCATCGTCAGTGCCTGTACGCAGTACGAGATCGACGCCGGGTTCGATGCCGGGGCCGATGCGTTCTTGTCCAAGCCCTTCGAGCCCGCCGAGCTGGTCGCGCTCGTTCGGCAGTTGGTCGAGCGGAAGGTGCGTGGGGGTGGGCCCGCCGGGGTGCGGGCCGTGCTCGGTGCGGCGGGGGAGAGCGAGTCGCCGGCGCGGGCAGAGCCCGCCGGCTGAGGTCCCCCCCCCGGTTCCCACGGGTTCGGGACCCTGGCTTAGGGACCCCGGCTGAGGGCCCGCGGTCGAGGGCCCGCGGCCGAGGGGCCCGGCGGACGCGGGCC
>MUMD01000775.1 GCA_002155895.1 Streptomyces rochei | reverse complement strand
GGGCTATGGTGGGGCGGCGAGGGCGTCGAGGTCTCTCGACGGTGATGAAGGAGCGGTCATGGCACAGTTGATCTACGCCTCGAACATGTCGCTCGACGGCTGCACCGAGGACGAACGCGGCGCCTTCGACTGGGCTCCGCCGGATGACGAGGTCTTCGCTTTCATCACCGGCCTCATGCGATCCGCGGGCACGTACCTCTACGGGCGGCGCATGTACGAGACGCTGGCCGTCTGGGAGACCGACCCCTTCCTGGCCGCGCGGTCGGACCTCATGGCCGACTACGCGGGCGCATGGCAGGCGGCGGACAAGGTCGTCTACTCCTCGACCCTCGCCGAGCCGTCCACCGCCCGCACGCGCCTCGAACGTCGCTTCGACCCCGGTGCGGTACACGACCTGAAGGCCACCGCCGGCGGGCATCTCCTGGTCGGTGGCCCGAACCTCGCCGCACAGGCCCTCGCCGCCGGACTGGTCGACGAGATCGCCCTGTTCGTCTGGCCCATCGTCCTCGGCGGGCGCAACCCGGCACTACCGACGGACGCACGCATCGACCTCGAGCTCGTCGACGAGCACCGCTTCGGCAACGGCGTCGTCCACCTCCGTTACCGCGTTCGGTGACCGACGCCTGAGCGGGGCCGGGCCGGGCCGGGCTGAGTACGCGTACTCATGTCCGACCCTGCGTCGCCTGACAGGCTCCGTGGGGTGAGAAACGGCAGAGGAACGCTCACGGCCCTGCATCTCCTTCTGGTCTGGGCGACCATGGCGACCGCCGTGCCGATGCTCGGCTTCGGGTTGGTGGCGGCGGCCTGGGGCGGTGGGACCGCAGCGACGGCTCCGGTCCTCTTGGTGGGGGTGCCATTGGCCTTGGGTCTGCTGACCGTGGCGGGTCTGCCCGCCAGGACCGTGGTGCCGTTGTGCGGCTCCATGAGCCGGCGGCTGGGTTGGGCCGTGCTGGTCTTCGTCCTCGGAACGCTCGGGGTCGTGGCGGGTCTGGCCGCCTACGGCGGGGACGTCGACCTGGGAAGCGCCGAAACCCGGGTGGCGCTCACGGGGGTTCCGTACGCCGTGGCGGCAGCGTTCTTCGTGCCCAGCCGGTGGGTGCGGTGGGGGGCGGTGGCCGGGCTGGCGGCGGGG
>MUMD01000774.1 GCA_002155895.1 Streptomyces rochei | reverse complement strand
ACGGACCGGCCCGAGGGGGGGTTTCCACCATAACCCTTCGTAAGGAATGTCGCGCGCATCGGCGTGCCACAACTACTCTCCGAAATCATCCGGCGACGCCCGGAGGGCCCCGGAAGCACCTATTCCGCCGCGAATCGTGGCCAAAAGAGAGCGGATGAGGAGAAGAAGGGGAGAGGAGAGGGAGAAAGGGCTGCGTCGCGAGTGCACCGGGGGGCGGTTCGGTGGCATCCCCACACACCGGCGCCCGCGTCACGAGCCGTCGACCCGGCCGCCCGCACTTCCCTCCACCGGGTGACTCCCCCGGCGGGCCCCCGCTTGACCTGGCACCGCGCAGCCCCCTCCACTGCGCGGTGCCACACGCGCGGCTTTGCTCACGCGAATTACCTGACACCGAACTTACGTGATCGGGCGGCGCGGAATCGAGGCGAGACGGGCAACGATGGATAACGATGTGGAAACCCTGTGAGGATGGGTGGGCGGTTCCCCGCCCTCCCTCCACGCATGCGGTTGTTTGTGCGGCTGTTTGCGAAGGCGTGCCCATACGTCCGGAAGATCC
>MUMD01000773.1:213-511 GCA_002155895.1 Streptomyces rochei | reverse complement strand
GGGATGCGGGGGGGGAATCGACGATGGTGCCAGTACCGACCGGTCCGGACGGCCGTCCGGATCCCGTCGACGCGAGCGCGGCCTGGGAGTTGCTGCTGCCCGCCGCCGCGGCACCGGCTCGCTCGCGCGGCCGGGCCCTGCAGGCGGCCCTGCGCGACGCGGTCCGCTCGGGCCGGCTCGCGCCGGGCACCCGCCTGCCGTCGAGCCGGGACCTGGCGGCCGACCTCAAGGTCTCGCGGGGCCTGGTCACGGAGGCGTACGAGCAGCTGACGGCCGAGGGCTACCTGCGCAGCGGGCG
>MUMD01000773.1:0-197 GCA_002155895.1 Streptomyces rochei | reverse complement strand
GCGGAGCTGCCGCACGAGGCCCTCGGCTACCCGGACCCGCGCGGACTGCCGCGGCTGCGGACCGCGCTGGCCGAGTTGCTGACGCGGCGCCGGGGCGTGGTGGCCGACCCGGAGCGGCTCCTGGTCGTCTCCGGTGTGGCGCAGGCGTCGGCGCTGCTCGCGAGCGTGCTCCACGCGCGCGGCGTGCGCACGGCCGG
>MUMD01000772.1 GCA_002155895.1 Streptomyces rochei | reverse complement strand
GCGCGACGAGGTCGTCCTGGAGCACGGCGGCGAAGTGGCCGGCCCAGAAGGTCTCGGACCGGTTGAGTTCCGCCTCCGGTCTCAGCAGCAGCGTGAGCGCCTCAGCCGTGCCCGGCGTCGTGTCGGGCTCCCGGCTCGCCAGGTCCTCGGCCACGGAGTGCATGTAGAGGCGGTAGCCCGTGTCGTCGCGCGAGGGGACCTTGTCGAGTTCGGCGGCGAGTTCCAGGGTGCGGATGACAGCGTGCCGCTGCCGCTCGCCGATGCGGGCCATCGCCTCGACGAGCGCCGGGCGGCTGTCGTCACGGGACGGCAGCTCGACGGCGACCTCGGCCCGCAGTTCCTCGATCACGGGCTCGGACTCCGTCCGCAGCACCCCGGTCGCCGCGCCGAAGTCGTACTCCCAGTCCAGAGCCCAGGTCAGCAGGCGGCCGCGTTCGTCGCCGGCCAGGAGCAGGGCGCCGTCGGGGGCCAGCTCGACATCGGTGACCGCGGTCGAGAAGCCGGTGAAGGCCCGCAGTTCGCGGCCGGTCGTCAGGTCCCACAGGCGTGCCCGGCGG
>MUMD01000771.1 GCA_002155895.1 Streptomyces rochei | reverse complement strand
GACCGGGTGGTGGAACTGCGCTCACCGCGAGGCGGCGCCCTCCCGCCGGGCGGAAGCTCCGTACAGGCGACGGGCCGACGCGTGGCCGACCTGACGGCCGCGGCACACCTCGGCGACCGTCTCCGCGTCAGCACGACCCTCCTGGACGAACGAGGCCACCGCGTCCGGCCCACCGCGAAGACGGACATCCTCAACGCCGGTCCGGAACTGGTCCGCGACGGACGCCTGCACGTCACCCTCGCCACCGACGGCATGGTCCACCCGGACGACCCGAGCTGGTACTACGGCTGGGTCCACAAGCGCAACCCGCGCACGCTGGCCGGGGTGGACGCGGCCGGCAGGACCGTCCTCGTCACGGCCGACGGCCGCAGCACCGCCTCCCTCGGCCTGAGCATCGGCGAGAGCGCCGAGGTCGCCCAGTCCCTGGGCCTGCGCGACGCCGTCAACCTCGACGGCGGCGGCTCCACGACGATGGTGACCGGCGGCACGGTGATCAACGCCCCGTCGGACGCAGCCGGCGAACGCCCGGTCGGCGACGCCTTGCTGATCCTGCCCCGCCGGCAGAACCACTGACACCCCCCTGCATCCACTCCCTCCACACCCCCGCACCGCACCGCCGGCAACACCCGCACCGCAGCGAAGATCCGCCACCCACCCCAGGGAGCCGCCG
>MUMD01000770.1:405-722 GCA_002155895.1 Streptomyces rochei | reverse complement strand
ACGTGAACGGCATCCTCGACTTCCCGTCCGCCTTCCCGCGCGGCGCGAGGTCCGCAGCACCTCGACCGGCGCCGCGCGGGGGCCGGTCTGCTGGCCGCCACCCGGTTGCTGACCCAGCGCATGCCGCTGACCCGCCTTCCCGCCGACAAGGTGCGCGCCCACCGGGAGCTGACCCCCGTACGGGACGGCGGGCGCGTCGAGGTGTACACGTACCCGACCTCCGGCACCGAGCTGGACAACGTCGCCGACATCCTGCGCCGGGCGCACCTGGAGGACGGCGTCCCCTGGGGCGACATGGCCGTCCTGGTACGCGCCGG
>MUMD01000770.1:0-368 GCA_002155895.1 Streptomyces rochei | reverse complement strand
GACGGCCCTGCGCGCGGTCGCGGAGGCGGAGGCGGGCGCGAGGAGCGGCGCGGGCGCCGGGGAGGCTCGCGAGGTACGGGAGGAAACCGGCCCGCAGGGTGCGGAAGACCCGGGGCGCGTGCCCGACACCGGTGGCGTGGAGCAGGCCGGGGCCGGGTCCGACGCCGCCGAGACCGCCGTGGGCGGGCCCGAGGCGGACACGATCTCCGACCCCGACCTCAAGCCCGACGCCAACCCCGGTCCCGCCCCCGACGCGGTGGCCGACGCCGCCTCATCCGAGCCCGAGAGGGGTACGTCCGCACCCGGACCCGAGGGGGACACGTCCCCACCCGAGCCCGAGGGGGCCACGCCCGCTCCCGCGCCCGAGG
>MUMD01000769.1 GCA_002155895.1 Streptomyces rochei | reverse complement strand
GTACGCAGCATGGCGTACGGAGGGAGGGCTGTCGGGTCGGAGCCGATCGGGCCACCGACCGGGCATCCTCATGCGTGCGGCCCGACGATGATGTCACGTACCCGTACGTCACATACTCGGCAGGCGCATTACCACCATACCCCGGATTCGTGCACACGCGATGGCCGATTTGGTCACGTAGTCGTCGTCACACTGATCGAGGACGGCCGTTCGGGCGCCGACCTGGGCCGACCGGGGGCCTTCCCGCAGGCGAGGGGCGGGCTATTGTGCGCTGCATGACGAGCTCTGACAAGCCTGGCAACGCCGCAGACGCCCCCGCCGAGACCACCGGAGCCGAGGAGGGCCCCGCGGCCACCGGAGTCGCCGCCCTGGACTGGGCCACGGCCGCCGCCGATCCGCAGTACCGCGCCGCGGTCGTGGACCTGCTCGGCGCGCTCGCGTACGGCGAGCTGGCGGCGTTCGAGCGGCTCGCGGAGGACGCCAAGCTGGCGCCCACGCTGGCGGACAAGGCGGAGCTGGCGAAGATGGCGTCGGCCGAGTTCCACCACTTCGAGCGGCTGCGCGACCGGCTCGCCGA
>MUMD01000768.1 GCA_002155895.1 Streptomyces rochei | reverse complement strand
AGATGTGTCTAAGAGCCAGCCCCAGGGGTTCGGTGTTCAGCAGATGCCCCAGAGCGGTGCGGGAGGGATGGCGCACCGCCGCGTCACCGCCGGGCAGGGGCGCGGTGGCGAACCGGCCCACACGGCGGTAGCCGCTCAGGTCGGCGAGCAGGATCTCACCGCCCCACAGGGTGCCGTCGTCCCCGAGTCCGAGACCGTCGTAGGCGACCCCGAGGAAGGGGCCTTTCAGCCCGTGCTCGGCAGCGACGGCGGCCACGTGCGCGTGGTGGTGCTGTACCGGGATCCGGCGAAGGGGCTGTTCCCGGGCCCACTGCGTGGACAGGTAGCCGGGGTGCAGATCGTGGGCCAGCACGGCCGGCTCGATGCCGGTGAGCCGTTTCAGGTCGGAGTACGACCGGCGGAACGCCTCGTAGGTCGCCATGTCGGACAGATCGCCGGTGTGCGGACCCACATAGGCCCGGTTGTCTCCCGCCAGCGTGAACGTGTGCTTGAGCTGGGCGCCGACTCCGGCCAGCGGGGTCCGCGCGGCGAGGGGCAGCGGCGCCGGGGCCAGGC
>MUMD01000077.1 GCA_002155895.1 Streptomyces rochei | reverse complement strand
TACGCGCCGGCGCGTACGTCGGACTACGCACCAGCTTGTGGTGAGCTGTGAGGCTTCTCCGCAGATCAGCGCACCCGCCCTCGTCGCGACGCATCAGCGGCAACTGACGGGTACGTGCAAATTATTTGGGATGCCCCGGAATAGGAACACAGCGGCACCCCGGCTCGTTGTCATTACGTGAGCACGACACCACCTGTTCTCGCCGCAGAGCTGGCGCAGGCGTGGGCCGACATTCAGCGGCACCACACCGAGCTGCCGGATCTTGCCGCGCCCGAGTCCCTGATCGGAGAGTCGTCGTCCGCCTGCGGGCACGAGCTCTCCTTCGAGCGACTGCTCCATGAGGCAGTCCACGGCATCGCCGCCGCGCGCGGAGTACGCGACACCTCCCGCGCGGGGCGCTATCACAACCGTCGATTCCTCGCGATCGCCGAGGAGTTGGGCCTCGACCACCCCGAGGAGCCGCATCCCAGCAGCGGCTTCTCGCTGGTCACGCTCACCCCCGAGGCGAAGCGCCGCTACCGTCCGACGATGGAGCGCCTCCAGCGCGCCCTCAAGGCCCACACCGCCGCGACCGCGACCGACTCCGCCCGCAGCTTCCGCGGCCCGGCCGCCCGCCACGGCTCCTCCGGGGGAGGGGTGCGGGTGAAGGCCGTCTGCGACTGCGGGCGCAACGTGCGGGTCGTCCCGTCGGTGCTGGCCCAGGCCCCGATCATGTGCGGCGGCTGCGGCAAGCCGTTCCGTATCCCGGAGGTGGTCGGCGCGGCGGCGAGCTGAGGATCCGGCTGCTCGTGGCAGCCGGATCCGGGCGCGGTGCGCGGTGCCCGGTCCGCCCCCCCGGACCGGCCCTCGGTCCGGCGGGTCCGCACGCGTGTGGCACAATGGCTAGCTGTACTCGACAGTCGCACAGGACCCCTCTCTCCTCCGGCTGACGCGTCCATCGGGCACTCGGGTACCGCAACCCCACGCGGCCTTCCCGCCGTGCCCACCCACGTCAAATCCAGGAGAACCCACTCCCGTGGCAGTCAAGATCAAGCTGAAGCGTCTGGGCAAGATCCGTTCGCCTCACTACCGCATCGTCGTCGCCGACTCCCGTACCCGCCGTGACGGCCGGGCCATCGAGGAGATCGGCAAGTACCACCCGACGTACAACCCGTCGGTGATGGAGGTCGACGCCGAGCGCGTGGCGTACTGGCTCTCCGTCGGCGCCCAGCCGACCGAGCCCGTGCTCGCCATCCTGAAGAAGACCGGCGACTGGCAGAAGTTCAAGGGCGAGCCCGCCCCGGCGCCGCTGCTGCAGCCGGCCGAGAAGTCGGCCCGTCCGTCCTTCGAGGCGCTCGGTGGCGACGACGAGGGCAAGGGTGAGGCGATCACCCCGAAGAAGAAGGCCGAGAAGAAGGACGAGGCTCCGGCCGAGTCCGAGTCGACCGAGGCCTGAGCATGCTCGAGGAGGCTCTCGAGCACCTCGTGAAGGGCATCGTCGACAACCCTGACGATGTGCAGGTCGCCTCGCGCAATCTGCGCCGCGGGCGGGTGCTCGAGGTCCGGGTCCACCCCGACGACCTCGGCAAGGTGATCGGCCGCAACGGCCGCACCGCACGCGCTCTGCGCACCGTCGTGGGCGCCATCGGCGGCCGGGGCGTCCGCGTCGACCTCGTCGACGTGGACCACGTCCGCTGACGCCGAACGCAGCACCGGCTCGGGCCGGGGAGGGCCACTGGGCCGTCCCCGGCCCGCAGTCGTTTGTGAGCCCCGTACGGCAGCAGTCCCGTACGGCTCGCCGCAGTTCCGACAGGAGATCAACCACAGTGCAGCTGGTAGTCGCGCGCATCGGCCGCGCCCACGGGATCAAGGGCGAGGTCACCGTCGAGGTCCGCACCGACGAGCCGGAGCTGCGGCTCGGCCCCGGTGCCGTCCTGGCCACCGACCCCGCCTCCGCGGGGCCGCTCACCATCGAGACCGGCCGGGTCCACAGCGGCCGGCTCCTGCTGCGCTTCGCCGGCGTCCACGACCGCACCGGCGCCGAGGCGCTGCGCAACACCCTCCTGATCGCCGACGTCGACCCGGACGAGCGTCCCGAGGACGAGGACGAGTACTACGACCACCAGCTGATCGACCTCGACGTAGTGACCGAGGACGGCACCGAGGTCGGCCGCATCACGGAGATCTCCCACCTGCCCACGCAGGACCTGTTCGTCGTGGAGCGGCCCGACGGCAGCGAGGTCTATGTGCCGTTCGTCGCCGAGATCGTCACCGAGATCGACCTCGACGAGCAGCGCGCGGTCATCGACCCGCCGCCCGGCCTGATCGACGACCGAGCCGAGATCGCCTCCTCGCGCGACGCCGCCGAAGAAGAGGACGGCGCGTGATGCGGCTCGACGTCGTCACGATCTTCCCCGAGTACCTGGAACCGCTGAACGTCTCCCTGGTCGGCAAGGCACGCGCGCGTGGGCAGCTCGACGTCCACGTGCACGACCTGCGGCAGTGGACGTACGACCGCCACAACACCGTCGACGACACCCCGTACGGCGGCGGACCCGGCATGGTGATGAAGACCGAGCCGTGGGGCGAGGCGCTGGACGCCGTCCTGGCCGACGGCTACGAGACGGGCTCGGGCGCGCCCGCCCTGGTCGTCCCCACGCCCAGCGGCCGGCCCTTCACCCAGGAACTCGCCGGCCACCTCTCCGAGCGGCCCTGGCTGATCTTCACCCCGGCCCGCTACGAGGGCATCGACCGCCGGGTGATCGACGAGTACGCGACCCGGATGCCGGTCTACGAGGTGTCCATCGGCGACTACGTCCTGGCCGGCGGCGAGGCGGCCGTCCTCGTCGTCACCGAGGCCGTGGCCCGGCTGCTGCCCGGCGTCCTCGGCAACGCCGAGTCCCACCGGGACGACTCCTTCGCCCCCGGCGCCATGGCCAACCTCCTGGAGGGCCCCGTCCACACCAAGCCGCCGCAGTGGCGCGGGCGCGGCATCCCGGACGTGCTGCTCAGCGGCCACCACGGCAAGATCGCCCGCTGGCGACGGGACGAGGCCCTGCGGCGCACGACGGCCAACCGGCCCGATCTGATCGAGCGGTGCGAGCCCGCGGCCTTCGACAAGAAGGACCGCGAAATGCTCTCCATCCTGGGCTGGGAGCCCGACCCGGAGGGGGAGCCGTACGGCCGATTTTGGCGCAGGACCCCCGGCATGGAAGAATAGGCGGCTGTTGTGCGTCCGTCCGGAGCGCGCCCCTGCCACAGGGGGAGACGACGCCCGTCCCGACCCGCACGACCCTGATTCCGAAACACCTAGTTTCCGCTGATGACCTGTGGCATCAGCGAAGAAAGCAGACGAAATGTCTCACCTGCTCGACTCCGTCGACGCCGCGTCGCTGCGCAGCGACGTCCCGGCCTTCCGCCCCGGCGACACCGTCAACGTCCACGTGCGCGTCATCGAGGGCAACCGCTCCCGTGTGCAGCAGTTCAAGGGCGTCGTCATCCGCCGCCAGGGCGCCGGCGTGCGCGAGACCTTCACGGTCCGCAAGGTCTCCTTCTCCGTCGGCGTCGAGCGCACCTTCCCGGTGCACACCCCGATCGTGGAGAAGATCGAGCTCGTCACCCGCGGTGACGTCCGCCGCGCCAAGCTGTACTACCTGCGCGAGCTGCGCGGCAAGGCCGCGAAGATCAAGGAGAAGCGCGAGAGCTGAGCGCCCTCCGAGGTCCGCGCCGGGGCCGGATAGCATCTGGCCCCGATGGACACCGAAGCACAGCACACGGAGCGCGACCGCTCCTCCCGCCCTTCCGACTCCGAGCAGCCCTCGGAACCGGAGGGACCGGAGGAACGGTCGCGTTCCGCGTTCACGGGGTGGATCGCGCGGTGGGTGCCGGGCGGCCGGATCACCGTGACCCTCCTGGCACTGCTCGCCTTCCTGCTGCTGCTGAGCACCTTCGTGCTCCAGCCGTTCCAGATCCCCAGCGGGTCCATGGAGCGCGGATTGAGGATCGGGGACCGGGTTCTCGTAAACAAGTTGGCGTACCGTTTCGGTGACGGGCCGCGGCGGGGAGACGTCGTCGTCTTCGACGGCACCGGGCTCTTCGGGCACGGCGACTACATCAAACGCGTTGTCGGTGTGGGCGGGGACCACGTGGTGTGCTGCGACAAGGAGGGGAGGCTCCGGGTGAACGGCCAGTCGGTCGACGAGTCGGCCTTCCTCCACCCCGGCGACCGCCCGTCCACGGTGCCCTTCGACATCGTCGTCCCCGACGGCACCCTGTTCGTCCTCGGCGACCACCGGTCCGCGTCCAGCGACTCCCGGGACCACCTGGGCTCGCCGGGCGGCGGCATGGTCCCGGTCGACGAGGTGATCGGCCGCGCCGACTGGATCGTCTGGCCCTTCGGCCACGCGACCCACCTGGACCGTCCGGACGCCTACGCGCGGGTGCCGGAGGCGGAGGCGGGGGAGGCGGACGGAGCGGGTACGGGTACGGGCGACGACGTGTCCGGCGGTACGGCCGGTGCTGTGCTGGACGGAGCGGACGGTGCCCCGGTCGAGGGGGCGGCCGGTGCCGTGCTGGACGGAGCGGCCGGTGGTGCGCGCCGGTCCGAGGGCGCCGATGGGTAGCCGGGGCAAACCGCGGGGGGCGCCCAGCAGCCCCACCGAGAACCTGCTGCCCACCGGCTCGCGGCGCACCGGCCCGCCGTCCGGCGGCCGGTCCCGGGCCGAGCGGCGAAAACTGCAGCGCAAGGTCAAGCGACGCCGCAGGCGGAGCGCGGTCAAGGAGATACCGCTCCTCATCGGCGTGGCCGTTCTCATAGCGCTGGTGCTGAAGACCTTTCTGGTCCAGGCGTTCGTGATCCCGTCGGGCTCCATGGAACAGACCATCCGGATCGGTGACCGCGTCCTGGTGGACAAGCTCACCCCCTGGTTCGGCTCCGAGCCGCAGCGCGGGGACGTCGTCGTCTTCCGCGATCCCGGCGGCTGGCTCCAGGGCGAGCAGACCACCAAGAAGGACGACCCCGTGGTCGTCAAGCAGGTCAAGGAGGGCCTGGCCTTCATCGGGCTGCTGCCGTCCGACGACGAGAAGGACCTCATCAAGCGGGTCGTCGGCGTCGGCGGGGACCGGGTCAAGTGCTGCGACACCCAGGGACGCGTCACGGTCAACGGCGTCCCCCTGAACGAGGACTACCTGTACCCCGGTGACGTCCCCTCCCGGACGCCCTTCGACGTCACGGTCCCCGAGGGGCGCCTGTGGGTGATGGGCGACCACCGGTCCAACTCCGCCGACTCCCGCGCCCACCAGGACACCGACTTCGGCACGGTCTCCGAGGACGAGGTGGTGGGGCGGGCGATGGTGATCGCCTGGCCGTTCGGGCACTGGACCACCCTGGAGGAACCGAAAACGTACGCGTCCGTGTCCGACTCGGCCTCCGCCTCGACCGCCGCCCCCGAACTGTCGCATAGGGTTGCCCCCTACGATCCGAACGCGATGATTCAACTCCCGACCCCTGCGGAACTCCCGCTCGTTATGGGAGTGGTGGGCCTGCACCGAGTGAGGCGCAGGCGGTGGCAGAGAGTGAGGAGTTGGCGTGGGGGATGTGGCGGTTGGCGCACGGTCCGGACACGACGGCGAGGAGAACCGCGGACGCCCCGTGGGGTCGGCCGGCCCGGCCCCGGACGGCGCCCCGGCCTTCGGACACGACTCCGGGACCGAGGACGGCAGGGTGACGGACGAACAGAGCGGGACGCAGGACGAGGGCGTGGGCGGGACGCCGCCCCCCAATACCAAGGCCGCCAAGAAGCAGCGTTCCTTCTGGAAGGAACTGCCGATCCTCATCGGCATCGCGCTGGTGCTCGCCCTGCTGATCAAGACCTTCCTGGTGCAGGCGTTCTCGATCCCGTCCGCCTCGATGCAGAACACGCTCACGATCAATGACCGTGTCCTGGTGGACAAGCTCACCCCCTGGTTCGGTTCCGAGCCCGAGCGCGGCGAGATCGTCGTCTTCCACGACCCGGACAACTGGCTCGCGGGCGAGCCGACGCCGGACCCGAACGCGCTGCAGACGGTCCTCAGCTGGGTCGGCCTGATGCCGTCCGCCGACGAGAAGGACCTGATCAAGCGCGTCATCGGGGTCGGCGGCGACACCGTCGAGTGCGAGGGCACCGGCCCGCTCAAGGTCAACGGCAAGGCGCTGAACGAGGAGTCGTACGTCTACCCGGGCAACACGCCGTGCAGCCAGGACGACCAGGGCGGCCAGTTCAAGGTGAAGGTCCCCGAGGGCTCCATCTGGGTCATGGGCGACCACCGGCAGAACTCCCGCGACTCCCGCTACAACCAGTCCGACAAGCACGGCGGCATGGTCCCGGTGGAGGAGGTCGTCGGCCGGGCCATCGTGATCGCCTGGCCGATGAACCGCTGGGACAACCTGCCGGTCCCCGAGACCTTCGAGCAGGACGGTCTGCAGGCGGACGGCCCGCAGACCCGTTCCTCGGCCGCCGCCGCGCTGTCGGTCGCCCCCCAGGGACTGGCGCTCGCCGGTGTCGTCCCGGTCGTCTGGTGGCGCCGCCGGCGCATCGCCGCGGCGGAGACGCGCTGAGACGCGGCGGAGACGCACTGAGAACCGAGGCGGGGCGGGCCGCCTGGCCGTGCGGGGCTCGGCGAGTCGCCGAGGTCCGTCGAGCCCGCGGCTGCGACCCGCTGAGTCCGTCGGAACCCGTCGATCTCGCCGCGACCGACGAACACGCCGGGACTCGCCGAGAAGACGGCCGCCCCCCGCTTCGCTTCCGTCGGGCGGTGCGTTCGGCCCGGCCGGGGCCTCGTGAGGGTGGTCGCCTCCGCTCCGGGAGGGGCTGCCCCGTTCCGGTACCGCCGGGTAAGGTGCGGCTTCATGGGTGGCGAGAGCACGACACGTACGGCCCCGCGTGGCGGCGGCGGGAGCAAGGCCCCGGTGGGCAGCCGGACGGGGCAGCGGCTGTCCGGCCTCGCCGTGGCACTCGGTCTGGTGCTGTTCCTCGGAGGGTTCGCCTGGGGAGCGGTGGTCTACCGCCCCTACACCGTCCCCACCAGTTCGATGGCGCCGACCATCGGCGCCGGTGACCGGGTGCTCGCGCAGCGCATCGACGGCGCCGACGTCCGCCGTGGCGACGTCGTCGTCTTCAAGGACGCGACCTGGGCCAACGCCCCGATGGTCAAGCGGGTCGTCGCCGTCGGCGGGGACACCGTCTCCTGCTGCCAGGAAGGCAAGCTCAAGGTCAACGGCAAGGCGATCGACGAGCCGTACCTTCCCGCCGGTACGCCGGCCGAGATCAGCGACTTCCCCACCGTCACCGTGCCCGAGGGCCGCCTGTTCCTGCTCGGCGACGAGCGGGACAACTCCGTG
This sequence comes from Streptomyces rochei, assembly GCA_002155895.1. GTDB lineage: Bacteria > Actinomycetota > Actinomycetes > Streptomycetales > Streptomycetaceae > Streptomyces > Streptomyces rochei. The sequence continues at coordinate 9,160 of MUMD01000077.1, read as the reverse complement.
GACTCCACCGCCCACCTCACCGACGCCGTCGGCGGCACCGTGTCGCGCGGCGCCGTGGACGCCCGCGTCGACGCCGTGGTCTGGCCGATGAACGGCATGCTGGAGCGCCCGACCGGCTTCGAGGCACTGGGCGGCCTCTCGTCGCCCGGCCCGCTCCGCACGGTGGTGGCCCTGGTCGTCGCCGGTGCCGTGCTCATCCTCGGCGGCGCCGCGTACGGACCGTTCGCCAAGCGGGCCGCGGCGGCCCGCGCCCGGACCGGGACGGGGAGCACCGGTGGCCGCTGAGACGCCACCGGCCGGGCGGGACACCTACGAGGGCGGACTGCGCAGGGTCGCCCGGGTGGTGCTGCTCGACTCCGAGGACCGCATCCTGCTCCTGCACGGCCACGAACCCGACAACCCGGCCGACGACTGGTGGTTCACCCCGGGCGGCGGCGTGGAGGGCGACGAGACCCGCGAGGAGGCCGCACGGCGGGAGCTGGCCGAGGAGACCGGCATCACCGACATCGAGCTGGGCCCGGTGCTGTGGCGGCGCCGGTGCTCCTTCCCCTTCGCGGGCCGTCGCTGGGACCAGGACGAGTGGTACTACCTGGCCCGGACCAGCCAGACCACGACCCGGGCCCTCGGCCTGACCGAACTGGAGCGGCGCAGCGTCGCCGGAGCGCGCTGGTGGACGTGTCGGGAACTGACCCGGGCACATGAGACGGTGTATCCGACCAGACTCGCCGAGCTGCTGCGCAAGCTGCTCGACGAAGGTCCGCCCGCCGGGCCGGTGACCCTGGACACCGAAATCGTCTAGGGGCTCACGGGACTGGCGCACAATGGTGGGACCGCACGGCTGAAGGGGAACATGCCATGAGCGCCGAGGACCTCGAGAAGTACGAGACCGAGATGGAGCTGAAGCTCTACCGGGAGTACCGCGACGTCGTCGGTCTGTTCAAATACGTGATCGAGACCGAGCGGCGCTTCTACCTCACCAATGACTACGAGATGCAGGTGCACTCGGTCCAGGGAGAGGTGTTCTTCGAGGTCTCCATGGCCGACGCCTGGGTCTGGGACATGTACCGGCCGGCCCGCTTCGTCAAGCAGGTCCGCGTCCTCACGTTCAAGGACGTGAACATCGAGGAGCTGAACAAGAGCGACCTGGAGCTGCCCGGCGGCTGACGGCCCCGAGGTCCGCACCCGCGCGGGTGACCGGGTTCTCCACAAGCGCGTGACCGTCCACCAAGATCCAAACGCTCGCTGAGCTGCCCTCATCGTTGGCGCCGGAGGTGGTGCCGACATGAACGCACGAGGTGCGATGGGCAGGTACGGCGAGACGCTCGCCGCCCGCAGGCTGACGGGGGCCGGCATGACGGTCCTGGAGCGCAACTGGCGCTGCGGCAGGACCGGGGAGATCGACATCGTGGCCCGGGACGGGGACGTCCTGGTCGTCTGCGAGGTCAAGACGCGCAGGGCCGGCTCCTTCGAGCACCCGATGGCCGCGGTGACCCCCGACAAGGCGGACCGGCTGAGGCGCCTCGCCGAACGCTGGATCCACACGCACGGAGGCGCCCCGCCCGGCGGCGTCCGCATCGACCTGGTCGGGGTTCTCCTCCCGCGGCGCGGCGCCCCGGTGGTCGAGCACGCCAAGGGGGTGGCGTGATGGGGTTCGCGCGTACGTGCTCCGTGGCGCTCGTCGGCGTCGAAGGCGTGGTCGTCGAGGTCCAGGCCGACCTGGAGCCCGGTGTGGCGGCGTTCACGCTGGTGGGGCTGCCCGACAAGAGCCTGACCGAGAGCCGGGACCGGGTCCGGGCCGCGGTCGTGTTCCCCGTCAAGTCGAAGTGTTCAGAAGCCCCGTCCTCGGCTGTGGGAAGCCAGAGGTTGTGGGGTGAGTGGCTTGCTGGTGGATTGGGTCGCACATCTTGGCTAGCCATCCCGACGCACTGAGGAGTAGACGCGAAACGGCCTGTGCCCGCCTGGCGGCCCGTGGGGGCTCATGTGCTCCCGTGGTGGCCTGATGACCTTCTGACGGCGTGAGGAGGTGCGCTCGGGCCCCGACGCGGCCCGCCCCGGTGACCCGACCAACCGGCTTGCGTTATCGGTACGCCGCTGACGGCCGAATCGGAGCCGTCGCCGAGCTCCAATGGAGGCGCCCTGTCCAACGACGATCTCCGATGGTAGAAGTGGGCAGCGGCGTGTACTTGGGGGAAACGGCGCACCGGGGGTAGGAGTGGACGCATCACCGCAGGGCGGTGGCCAGAGGAGCGCGGACGGTGTGTCCGTGTCGCAGTATGTGCCGCCACCGTCGGTCGTGCCGCACAACCAGTTCGACACCCGGACACCCCTGCAGCAGGTCTTCTACTGGACGCCGGAACAGTGGGAGCAGTTCACCTGCGAGTGGGTCCGCATGCGCAGGGGCGAGTTCGGCTACCTCGGCGTGGAAGTCCTGGGCGGGACCAACGACCGCGGCGCCGACGTCGTCGCCTTCATGAGCGAGCAGCGGCTGAACGGTGTCTGGCACTGCTACCAGTGCAAGCACTACACCGACGACCTCACGCTCGACGACGCGCTGCCCGAGATGATCAAACCGTTCGTAGCGACGCTGGAGACGAGCCGGACGCTCCCCGCCCGGTACATCTTCGTGGCACCTAAGATCCATCCCCGGCTCAAGGACATGGTGCTGACTCCGGCCGCGCTGAAGGACCGGTTTCTCACGTACCTGGACGGGCGGACCAAGCCGGTCGCAGCATTGTCCCCACAGACCCGGGCGGCCGCACGTGCGTTGGCGGAGAGCACGGACTTCTCGATGTTCTGGACCGTGAACCTGGACGAGGTTCTGGAGGTCTACAGGAAGTCGCCGCTGTTCGCCTCCCGCTTCAACCTGCCGCCCACCGGCAAGCCCCGCAAACTCCTTCCACCTCCCGAGCCCCAGGTCAACGAAGCGCGCTACCTCCAGCAGCTCCTGGACGTTTACCAGGAGAGGTTCGGCGAGGACCTCGCCACCGTGCAGCACGCCTTCGAGCACCCCGATTCGGGAGAGCATCTTAGGCGGCAGCGAGTGGCGTTCTTCGACGCGGAGGCCCTACGCATGTATGCCCGAGAGAGCATCGCGGGGGACACCTACGAGGAGCTCCAGGACGACGTGCTGACCAACCTGATCGAGGTAGCTGCCATCGACTACCCCTCGGGGTGGGAACGCCTCCAGCAGGTCCTCAAAGCTTCCGGGCAGATGACCCTCACCGGGTCGCCCCTGCTGCACCTGTTCCGCAACAGCCAGCGTCAGGGCATGTGTCACCAACTGGCGAACGTCGACAAGCTGCACTGGTGCAAAGGAGGTTGCCGATGAAACCGCTCAACAGTCCGGTCGAAGTGGGGATTCGTACATTGGTCCTGCTGGCCCGCAGCCATCCTCACCCACTGGACCTCTCATGGCTGGTGGTCCTGGACCACGCCATGCTGTACAGCAGCCAGTTCGACGGTCCGCCCAGCCTCCATCCTCGCCTGCCCGCCCAGCCGGGCGAGCTCGGCATGAGGCGGCAGATGATGCAGGAAGGGCTGGAGGTGTTGCTGCGCGCCGGCCTGGCCACGGTCGAGGCGACCGAGGGCGGGATCACCTACCAGGTGACCCCGCGCGGCTCGGGATTCGTCGGCATCCTGGAGGCCCCGTACGTCGGCGAACTGCGTCAGCGCGCGCAGTGGGCCGTGGAGCAGTTCGCCTCGACCACGGACGCGGTGGCGGCCACACGCGACATCACGACCCGCTGGCACAACGGATTCACCACCGACATTCAGCACCTGGGGGTCGGCCGTGGCTAACTTCACCCTGACCCATCTGACGTACGCCGGTGCGGGCCTGCCGACGGCCAGCGTGGAGTTTGACCCCAAATTCACGGTGATCTACGGCTCCTCCAACACGGGCAAGACCTTCCTGGTCGACTCCATCGACTACATGCTCGGCGGTCATGTCCGTCCCTCGATCCCGCGAGCCGAAGGATACGGACAGATCCTGCTCGGCCTGCTGCTTCCCGACGGCAGGCCTCTCACACTGGTCCGCAAGCCCGGCGGCAAGAGCATCCACGTACACCAAGACGACCTGAGGGAGCTGACCCACGCCACCCCCGACGCGATCGTCTCGGCCCGCAGGATCCGCAGCCGCCGTGACATCTCGCACTACCTGCTCAGCAAACTGGGACTGGACGACACCTACGTTCGCACCAACGAGGGCGGCAACACCGACCTGCTCAAACTTGCCGACCTGACCCACCTCAGCGTGGTCACCGACACCCGCATGATCGATCCGAATCCGCCCTCGCAGCGCACCCGCGGCACCGCGGCCAGGACCACCGCACGCTCGGTCATGAAACTGATGCTGACCGGAGAGGACGAGCCCCCGGCGAACAAACTCCCCAATGCTGCTCAACGGCGTGTTCAGCGGGGCAAGATCAACCTGATCGATTCGCTGGCACTAGACCTGCACGCCAAACTCTCCCGCGACCAGACCCCCGACGAGCTGCGGGATCAGCTGGCCCGCTTAGAGGACAGCCTCAACGACATGGCCCGCTCGTTGGCCGGCGAGTCCGAGCAGCAAGCCCGCGCAGTCGCCGCCCGTGCACGCCTGGCTGAGACGGACGCCGAGCTGGAGGCACGCCTGGGTGAGGTACTCGACCTGCTGGGGCGATTCGACACCCTGCGTCAGCAATACGAAACAGACCTCGCTCGTCTGGAGATGGTCAGCGAGGCGGGCAATCTGCTGGGCTACTTCCAGGTCGGCCGCTGCGTCTTCTGCGGGGCGGACCCCGAACACCAGCAGGCGGCCCAGCACGGCCATCAGGAGACCACCCAGCTGCACGAGGCCGTGCTCGTCGAGTCCGCCAAGACGCACTCCCTTCTCGCCGACCTGAGGTTGACCATTGAGGGGCTAGAGGGCCAGCGCGACGAGCTGACCGAACGCCGCACCACCCTGAACGCGGAGGCGGCCGAGGCCGACCGGGCCCTGGCGCAGATCGAAGCCCGCCTGGCCCCTCTCCGCGAGGGGCTGGAGGACACTGTCAACGAGCGACTGCGTATAGAACGCGACCTGGAACTGCGGGCCCGGCTCGATGAACTGGAAGAGCACCGCTCCCAGCTGGTGGCCCAAGGCGCCCTGCCGTCCAAGCGGCGGGAATCCCTGATCGCGGGCAGAATCCTGTCGTCGTTCGACAGGACCTTCCAACGCACCCTGGATTCCTGGCGGATCCCCGACGTGGAAGGCGCCAGCTATGACCCCTACAGCGGGGACGTCAGTGCCGGCGGAACGGCGCGCGCCGGCCACGGCCGGGGTATGCGCGCTCTGCTGCACGCCGCATTCTCCATTGCCCTGGCCCGCTACTGCCTGGACCGCAGACTCCCGCATCTCGGCTTCCTCGTCCTGGACTCACCCTTGGTGACGTACAAGGAGCCGGACTTTGACGCCGACCGCATCCCCCCGAACGTGATCGACCATTTCTACCGCTCGTTCCTGGCCTTCCCCGGCCAAGCCATCGTCGTCGAGAACGCGACGCCGCCCCCAGACGTCCTCGAGCATGCACGGATCGTCACTTTCAGCGGCAGCGGAGTCCGCCCCGGCTTTTTCCCCGCGCGTCCCAGCACGCCAAACGGACCTGAGACGCACCGAATCCGCAGAGAGTGAAGCGCCGGATAACCCGGCATGCCGATACCGTGGTGACCGGCTGCCCCCAAGGTGGGGCGGCTCCTTACCAGGTGACCTCAGTGCTGTCAAGCCGCCACGGGCTTTCTGTCGACCACCACGCACGGAGAACCACGGTCAACCACCGAGCGGCACGCTCACGGTAGAGACCCTGGGCCGGGGCCTCTCAGGCATCGGACCTCAGGCCGTCGCCCCGCGGTTCAAACGCCCACGCCTCCGTTGCTGGGCTGGGCGACCTCATCAACGGCCGACGCGCCCCCTCGGCGGTTCTAAATGTTCTTGAGGATCAGTTGTTTCGCCTCTCAACGTCGACATGCCCCGCTAGGCTCCCTTCCGTTAGATGAGCGGACCGCAGCGACGTGGGCACGCTGGGACGATGCGGGGGCGGGTATCCGAGGGTGAGCGAAGAAGCCTTCCGCCGCGCGGGCATGACTGCTGAAGCCCACAAGGAGCGAGCCAGCTATCACGCGCTCGCACTGCTCGCTAACGGCGCCGGCTGCTACCTGAGCGATCCGCAAGTCGACTACGACTGCCTCGACGTGACTGTCGTGGCATCAGGACCCCGACAAGTGCGCCGATGTAGATTCGACGTACAGCTCAAGGCCAGCAGTAGCCGTTCCAGCGTGCGAGTACTCCGTAACGGTGACTTCGCGATCAGTCTCCCCGCCGATCAGTACAACGAACTGCGCACCCCGGGACCCGTTCCCATGAGGCTCGTAGTGTTGATCCTCCCTCCCGATGCGCAGGTGCCCCAGTTCAAAACCGAATCGGCCAGCATGCGGCTCGATGGCATCATGCTCTGGTCAGACCCCGACACGTGGCCTCCATTGGCGCCGAATCAGCGTAGCGGGACAGTGCTCCTTCCTCTAGAGGATGCGTTCACCACCGCATACATCAGCAGCCTAATGAAGACCCTGAGCGATGGAGGTGGGCGATGAAGGATATCGACACCAGCGCATTTTACGCGCTAATCCCATCGCTCGAACCGCTGAAGATTTCCGACTACCTCGCCTCTGAGGGGTGGACCCTCATGGAGCGGCGAGAGGGTCTTCTGGAATACTGGGAAGAACCTCGCTCCCCCAGCGAATCCCAGAGCGAAAAGCTTACATACCTTCTACCGTTGAGCTATGAAATCCGCAACTTCGAGCGACGCCTCGTGGAATTCCTAGTTGAACTTGCCGATTTCTACGAGTGCGATGCTGACGGTATTAGAGAGCGCTTGATCAACCGCGACTGTGATGCTGTGTTGGTGCGCGTTCTGAGTCAGGAAAGAAGTGACTCCATTGGTCTCTTTGAAGCTAAGGGAGTCCTCGAAGCCGGACTCAAGCTGGTCGAACTATCTGCTCTGTACACGGCAAACCCAAAGCGATCCTTCTCCGGCCCCAAGGGGAAGGTCGTTAACTCCTTCATGCGTGATTACGTCCTCCTCGGCCACACGAAGCCAGGTAGTTTCGTATTCCCCATCTTCTCTGTAGCGAACCCCACGGATGGGGACATCGGTTCGTTTAGCAGAGAGGTGATGGAGAATCTTGCAAGCGGCCTCCGCGGAGCACACTCGATGCTGAACGGCGAGGCGAGAGATACAGGGCAAGAGAATCGAAAGTTCGAACTGGCGCTTCTGAATACGGTGGAGAAGCTATCGAAACTGCCAGGATCTACGTCATTCGACATCTCCTTTCTCTGGGCTTCGGCGCGCCCAGTTCCGCCCGAAGTCCCACGCCGTCCAATTGGATTCGATGCCGATATGCTCGAATCACCTCTGGCAGGCAGGCGTATTCGCGAAACCGCAACCGCCATGTCAATAGAATCCGCTGCCGAGCGAAGGGAATCCGAAACTTCTAATACCGTAACTGTCCGAGGGCCTATCGTCGCTCTTGGCATTGACGATAGATGGAGTGAGGGCCAAGAAAGCTCACACTTCATTGTGATTAGGGTGAGTGAGGGCGAAGGCCTTCGCGATATTCGCGTTCCGGTGAATGAGGGGCAATTCGATCGCGCTCTGGGAGCTCGCAAATCGCGATTGCCCGTTGCCGTTGAGGGGACCCTCGGTCGCAATGGTGAAGCCCACTACAATCGAATCGTTTTCCCCTCAGACTCCCTGCGACTTGAGCTGCCTAGCGAGTTTGACGAAAAAAGTAACTAGGATCTAGTGGCTACAGGCTCGTCGAGCCTCGTGGTGCCTCGCAGCGAGGATGCGGACGATCCGCAGAAATCGTCCCAGCCGGCTGCGCGGGGATCCAGCAGCATGTCACATGTGGAGGGACCGGTAAGCTCAGCACGAGCCAGTCCCGGTTGCCCTCCTGACCCCTGGCTGATCAGGGATCTACACCGCTTATCACGAGCGACAAGCACCGATAGGACTCACCCTTCACTTGCCTCTAATGCCCAACCGCGGACTCGGCCGGAACGAGGTCGCGGAACTCCTCGCAAGCGAACGATTCAAATTTGCCGCGGCCGCTAACTGCGCTATTTAATCTCCGACGGGCGAAAGTTTAGGCCGCAGGGATGCCGAGTGCTCGCCGCCGCCATCAAGTCCGCGGGGCACAAGACCGGTGACGCATTCGCTAAGCAGCGATGGGTGAATATTCAACTCGGTAGCCAAGTCTGCGGGCGACATTTTGAGGCTGTTGCGCAATTCTTTGAAAATGTGAGCGAGGAGGAGGCTACTCTCCCGCGCGAGTAGGGAGCCGGGTTCCTTTCTGCGATAGCCGCGACGCGTCAATTCATTTACGGCCTGGTTGTAGCGTCTCCCCGAGATGAGATCAAGCCTGCGGAGGCGAAGGGTAAAATATATAGCAGGAACTCCCCATCTTCGTTTCGCGCTCAAGATTCGATCGATTGGTGCATTTTCAAGACGCTGTGCCAATAGCCCCGAGCGCGGCATCAAGAGGGCAGAGGCGAAATCGTCGGCCTCGATCTCCAGATCGCGGCTTCGAGGGGCGCCGTCATGTAAAAGGAGGTGGCCGAGTTCGTGTGCGGCGTCGACTCTGAGGCGCTCGCCTGATTCGCGGGAGGCTAGGAAGATGAAAGGCGTTTCCCCGACTATCGTTGAAAACGCCCCAGCTTCGACACAATCCGTTGGCAGGGAAAACACTCTTACGCCGTAGGACTCTATGAGGCGAATAACGTTTGGGATCGGATCCTGCCCCAACGCCCATGCGGCACGCACCTGCTGGGCTGCTGCTTCCGCCTCAAGGTGAGAACATGACGGTAGGCATGGCTGGGGTAACTCGAAGAAGGCCTCGAGCCAAGAGTTTAACTCGATGGCTATCGTTGCAGCACTCAAGGCGCGCTCTCGCACGAGGGCAGGCATCTTCAAGGATCCTCAAGGATTCACTAATTCTGACTGTAGCCTGGTCAGCTGCAGTAATCCTACCGGGCGTCCATGCAGGCGCTGGTGGACGTTGACCCGGGGCGTCGCGTGGCCCAAAGGCGTAGCAGGACTACCTGGTCCCGCCTCTCTTCAATGTCCTTAGAGGCCGTTCTCTTTCC
>MUMD01000767.1 GCA_002155895.1 Streptomyces rochei | reverse complement strand
GGACGGCTCAGGTACGAGGACGGGGAGGGTGGCCGGGATGGCCGAGGTGATGACGGGGACGCGCGGGGCGGCGGACGCGGGTGACGCGGTGGACGCGGTGGACGGGGCCGGTGCGGCGGAAGGGCGCCCGGGCACCGCCCGGGTACCGGTCGTGCCCGGGTTCGCGCGGTGGCCCGTCGGCGGTTCGCCGAAGGCGGAGGGCAAGGCGCTGCGCACCCGCGTCCCGCGCTCCGCGCACGCCGCGCTCGACCTGGACGGCTCCCGCCCGGACGCGGTGACCGCCGTGGAGGAGTCCAACCGGGGCCGGATACCCGGCCTCGCCCCGATCCGGGCCGGGCGGATGGCGGCCACACCGTTCGCCTTCCTGCGCGGCTCGGCCGGGCTGATGGCGTACGACCTGGCCCGCACGCCGGCGACCGGCATCGGCGCCCAGATCTGCGGTGACGCGCACGCCGCCAACTTCGGCCTCTACGGCGACGCCCGCGGCGGACTCGTCATCGACCTGAACGACTTCGACGAGACCGTCCACGGCCCCTGGGAGTGGGACCTCAAGCGCCTCGCCGCCTCGCTCGTCCTGGCGGGCCGGGAGGCCGGCGCCGACGAGGACACCTGCCGCGCCGCCGCCCACGACGCGGCCGGCGCCTACCGCCGCACCATGCGGCTGCTGGCCAGGCTCCCCGCGCTGGACGCCTGGAACGCCATCGCCGACGAGGAACTGGTCTCCCACACCGACGCCCACGACCTGCTCGGCACCCTGGAGCGGGTCTCGGAGAAGGCCCGCGCCAACACCAGCGGACGCTTCGCCGCCAGGTCGACCGAGCCCACCGAGGACGGCGGGCGGCGCTTCGTGGACGCCCCGCCGGTGCTGCGCCGGGTGCCGGACGAGGAAGCCGCCACCGTCGCCGGCGCCCTGGAGCCCTACCTGGCGACCCTCTCCGAGGACCGGCTCCCGCTGCTGGCCCGGTACGCCGTGCACGACGTCGCCTTCCGGGTCGTCGGCACCGGCAGCGTCGGCACGCGGTCGTACGTCGTGCTGCTGCTGGACCACCGGGGCGAACCGCTGGTGCTCCAGGTGAAGGAGGCCCGGCCCTCCGCGCTGCTGCCCCATCTGGCGACCGCCGGGTTCGACGTCCCCGAGGTCGCGCACGAGGGCCGCCGGGTGGTCATGGGGCAGAAGCGGATGCAGGTCGTGAGCGACATCCTGCTGGGCTGGACCACGGTCGACGGGCGGCCCTTCCAGGTCCGGCAGTTCCGCAACCGCAAGGGCAGCGTCGACGCCACCGCCCTGGCCGCCGACCAGATGGACGACTACGGCCGCATGACCGGAGCCCTGCTGGCCCGTGCCCACGCGCACAGCGCCGACCCGCGGCTGATCGCCGGCTACTGCGGCAAGAACGGCGAACTGGACGAGGCGGTGGCCACCTTCGCCGTGGCCTACGCCGACCGCACCGAGGCCGACCACGCCGCGCTGGTCGCCGCGGTGCGGACGGGCCGGGTCGCGGCGGAACTCGGGGTGTGAGCGAAGGGGCCGGGG
>MUMD01000766.1 GCA_002155895.1 Streptomyces rochei | reverse complement strand
GGGAACTGCGGCGGCACCACCGCGGAGCACGGGGTGCACGCCGGCGCGGGCGGGACCTTCACGGACTCGGTGCCCGCCCTCGCCGCCGGCGGCGTCCTGATCGCCGCGGCGTGCGGCGCGGCCGCGCGGCGAGGCCGGACACCGCTGACCCGGCGTCGCGACCGGCTCGAGCGTGAGTCGAACAACGGAGCCCCACCCATGCCAGGGCGCCACGATGGGTACGTGGAGCAACGACCGGACGAAGAGCGTCGGCGGCGACCGGACACGCCACCAGGGACAGCGCGGAGGAACGGCATGCGGCGGACGGACCCCCCAGGGCACGGCCACGACGGCCACGACCCCGCGGGGCACGGTCCCGTCCGTTACGGCCCCCACCTCCCCGACGACGGGCTCCCCGTCCTGCCGGAGACCGCCGCCGTCCTGGCCGCCGCGGCGGGCCGCGCCCGCGAGGAACCGGCCGGCGGCGCGCCCGCCCTCCTGGAGGCCGCCTGCGGCTACTGGGACCGGCGCGGCCTGCCCACC
>MUMD01000765.1 GCA_002155895.1 Streptomyces rochei | reverse complement strand
GGGACGGCCGGCTGCGGGGCCGGGACGGCGATCTGCCCGGTGGCGGCGTCGTGGGGGATCTGCCAGGCGGTGGAGAAGTGCCGCACCAGCAGGTCGGTGACGGCTCCGGGCTGCTCGACGGGGACCAGGTGGGACGCGCCGGGGACGACGGCGAGGCGGGCGTCGGGGATGCCGGCGACCAGCGTGCGGGCCTCGGCGGGGCCGGTGACCTGGTCGTCGGAGCCGACGAGGACCAGGGTGGGGACGCCGACCTGCCCGAGTTCGCCGCGCACGTCGAAGGAGGCGAGCGCCTCGCAGGCGGCGATGTAGCAGCCGGGGTCGGTGGTCCGCACCATCTGGACGGCCCACTCGGTGATCGCGGGCTGGGCGGCGGCGAAGCCTCCGGTGAACCACCGCTCCGGGGAGCTGCGGGCGATGGGATCGAGCCCGTTGGTACGGACGATCACGCCGCGCTGACGGAACTCGTCGGCCGTGCCGAAGCGGGGCGAGGCGGCGATCAGCGCCAGGGAGGCGAGGCGCTCGGGGTGGCGCAGGGCCAGCTCGATGCCGACGGCGCCGCCGAACGCGCAGCCCGCGTAGCCGAAGCGCTGCACGCCGAGTCCGTCGAGGGTGGCCAGCAGGCGCGAGGTGAGGTCGG
>MUMD01000764.1:629-826 GCA_002155895.1 Streptomyces rochei | reverse complement strand
GATGTGGCCGCCGACGCCGATACCGGGCCGCTGGGCGCGCGAGACCATCACCGCGGCGTTCCACCGGGTGGCGTTGAGGATCTTGCGCTCGATGTCCTCGTTGCCCGGGAAGAACGGCTCGCTCTTGGTCGGGATCGTGTTGACGTAGTCCGTGCTGCGCATCTCGGGCACGGCCACGCGCTTCTCGCGGGCCCGCT
>MUMD01000764.1:0-610 GCA_002155895.1 Streptomyces rochei | reverse complement strand
GCCGCGCTCGTCGACGGCGGCGTCGAGGGAGTCGAGCCACTCCTGGGTTTCCTCGGGATCGAAGTCAGGAACCTGACTCGGAAGGCCGCCAATGATGATCGGACTGCGATCACTGCGATCGGATGCGGAAGCCACGCTGTTCCTTCGCTGTCAGAGGGCCACTGTGCCGGATGCTGCCTGATGTCTCTGCGCCGGTTCCCCGCCGATTCCCCATCGTGTACCTCACGGGGGCAAACGTCATCTGTACCGTGGGGTAACCGGTCCCCCTGCGGAGGCTGGGGGTACGTTCATTCGAGTCTCGTACCCACACATGGTTCCCAAATACGCAAACGGGGCAGATAGGTGTGGTGTACGTCACCTTCGGTCTGGACGGCATGGCTGGAGTTGCGGCGACACGGCCGGGATCGTCACCGTTTCGGCGGTCCCAGTCGCCGGGTACTTGCGCGATCCGTCCCGCCCGTGTGGACTACGGCCAAGCTTCGCGCACGCGCGTGGCTGAAGACATCTACCGAAACATGATCAGGAGGCAACCCGTGAGCGCGACCGCGGACCACGCGGAGGAGCGGACGAACCCTGCCGTCAGGCTGGGTTTCCAGCCCGGGCAGGTGGT
>MUMD01000763.1 GCA_002155895.1 Streptomyces rochei | reverse complement strand
CGCTATGTATAAGAGACAGCCGCGAACGGGTTCTTCGACAGGGTGTTTCCGCCGGGCGGCGCAGGCAACCCGGCACCGTGCCCGATCCGCGTGGTCGGCGCACCGCGGCCGGCGGGCCGTCCCCCTCCGACCTGACAGGAGCCCCGGATGACCACTGCCCCCTCGCATCCGCCCCACGCCCTGCCGGCACCGCGCATCGGCGTGCTCGGCTCCTACGGCGGCTTCAACATCGGGGACGAGGCGATCCTGACCTGCGTCCTGAGCTGTCTGCGCGCCCAGCGGCCGGACGCCCGCCTGGTCGTCCTGAGCCGCGACGCGGAACACACCCGCGCCCATCACCCCGACGCCGACGAGGTCGTGCCCTGGGAGGGCGTCAGCCGCAACCATGTGCTGGACGTGCTGCCCGGCCTGGACCTGCTGGTGCTGGGCGGCGNNCGCCGCCCAGACCCGGTCCGTGCCGACCTTCGCGTACGCCGTCGGCGCCGGGCCCCTCACGGACAGCGAGGACCGGGACGCGGTGCGCACCGTGCTGGCCGACATGGACGACGTCGTGGTGCGGGACGAGGAGTCCCGGCTGGTGCTGGAGGAGGTGGGCCTGGAGCGCGAGGTCACGGTCACCGCCGACCCGGCCCTGCTGCTCGGGCCGGAGCCGTTCACCGAGGCGATGATGCGCGACGAGGGCATCCCCTCGGGCGCCCGGCTGGTGGGGATGTCGGTGCGCGAACCGGGCCGGGCCGCCGAGAAGCTGGACGAGGGCGACTACCACGCGCTGCTCGCCGACGTCGCCGACTTCCTGGTGCGACGGCTGGACGCGCACGTGGTGTTCCTGCCGATGGAGCGGCACGACGTACGGCACGCGCACGCCGTGCAGGATCCGGCCCTTGTCCGGCGCCGTCATGTGGGACAGCACGGCGTGCGCGTGCCGTACGTCGTGCCGCTCCATCGGCAGGAACACCACGTGCGCGTCCAGCCGTCGCACCAGGAAGTCGGCGACGTCGGCGAGCAGCGCGTGGTAGTCGCCCTCGTCCAGCTTCTCGGCGGCCCGGCCCGGTTCGCGCACCGACATCCCCACCAGCCGGGCGCCCGAGGGGATGCCCTCGTCGCGCATCATCGC
>MUMD01000762.1 GCA_002155895.1 Streptomyces rochei | reverse complement strand
CCCCCGGAGGGACCCCCATGCCGCTCGAAGCCGGCCTCCTGGAGATCCTCGCCTGCCCCGCCTGCCACGCCCCCCTCAAGGAGCAGGAGGCGGAGCTGATCTGCACCGGCCAGAACTGCGGCCTGGCATACCCGGTGCGCGACGGCATCCCCGTCCTCCTCGTCGACGAGGCCCGCCGCCCCGAGTGACCGACGGCCGGCCGCCACCCGCCGCGCACCCCGACGAACGCTTCCGGCGATCGGAGACAGCCGCCATGCTCGACGAAACGCTCCTCGACTCCCCGGAGCGCCTCACGGACGCCGACCGCCGCGGTCTCCTGCGCGGCGCCGCCGAGGCCGGTGCCCGCGTACGCACCGCCGCCCGGCACGCCGCCGAGGCGGGCGTCGGCGACCTCAAGCCCGACGGCCGCCCCCGCGCCGTACTGATCGCCGGCCCCGGCGCCGCCGCCACCCACGCCGCCGACCTCCTCGGCACTCTCGCGGGCGCCGGCAGCCCCGTCACCCGCCTCGCCCCCACCGGCGTCGCCCCCGCCGCGGGTGCCCTGCGCTGGGAACTGCCCGGCTGGACCGGCTCCGTCGACCTGCTGCTCATCACCACCCCCGACGGCAGCGAGCCCGGCCTCGCCCTGCTCGCCGAACAGGCCTACCGCCGGGGCTGCACGGTCGTCGCCGTCGCCCCCGCCGGCTCCCCGCTCAGCGAGTCGGTGAACGGCTCGCACGGCCTGTTCATCCCCATGGCCACCGCGCCCTACGACCACGACGAACCCCTCGCCGGCGCCGCCCCCGGCGTGCTCTGGGCGCTGCTCACCCCGCTCCTCGCGCTCCTCGACCGCGCCGGCCTGCTGGAAGCGCCGCCCGCGGCCGTCGAGAAGGTCGCCGACCGCCTCGACCGCATCGCCGAGCGCTGCGGGCCCGCCATCGTGACCTACAGCAACCCCGCCAAGACCCTGGCGGCCGAGCTCGCCGACTCCCTCCCGCTCATCTGGACCGAGGGCACCTCCGCCGGACCGGCCGGCCGCCGCTTCGCCGCCGCGCTCGCCGAACTCTCCGGCACCCCGGCCGTCGTCGCCGAACTCCCCGAGGCCCTGGACGCGCACGGCACCCTGCTCGCCGGCCGGCTCGCCGCCGGCGCCGACCCCGACGACTTCTTCCGCGACCGCGTCGAGGAGGCCCCGGCCCTGCACGCGCGCGTGGTGCTCCTGCGTGACCGCCCCCTCGGCGGTCTCAGCGC
>MUMD01000761.1 GCA_002155895.1 Streptomyces rochei | reverse complement strand
GAGCGGCCGGGTACGCCTGCGGGGCGGCGGGCGGAGGCGGCGGGGCGGGCTGGGACCACTGGGCCTCCAGGCGGGTCAGCGACTCCAGTTCGCCGTAGTCGAGGAAGATTCCCCGGCAGCCGCTGCACTGCTCGATCTGGACGCCGTTGCGGTTGTAGGTGTGCATCGGTGCACGGCACTTGGGGCACTGCATCGTCGGCTCAACTCCTCGCCGGTCGGTACTGCTTCGCGTATCTCCAGGACAGACTCTGTCCGGCCACGGGTCGGTTGCACCGTACGGCGCGGAAATCCTGCTCAACCGCCCGGGGTGGAGGGGCGGACGGCGGCCATCCGGGAGCAGGCGTCGACCAGTGACCGCTCCACCTCGTCCAGGTCCCGGCCCGCCGCGACGGCCTTGGCGACGGCCCTGGCGGCGGTCTGCGCGGTCAGGGCACGGGCCGGGACGTCCAGCGAGGGCCAGGGGTCTTCGCGCGCCGGCACGGCGGGGCCGCCGGCCGCGCGGTAGGCGGACAGGAAGCGGTCCCAGTCCCCGGGCGGGAGCAGTCCGCACGCGTACCAGGCGGCGGGGCGGGCCAGGTCCCAGGCCGGGGCGCCGGTCCCCAGGTCGTCCACGTCTATCAGCAGCCAGGGTCCGGCGGGCGAGGGGTGGCGCACGAGCTGGCCCAGGTGGAAGTCGCCGTGGCAGAGGGTGGCCGCGTTGGGCAGGGGTGCCTCGCCGCGGGCCCATGCGGGGAGGGCGTCCCAGGCGTCCAGGACGGCGGCGGTGGCGGGATGGTGCGGGGCGGTGGTCCGGAGCAGGGCGACGGCGCGGGCGGCCTTCTCGGGTCCGCGCATGGGCGGCACGGCGGTGGGGGCG
>MUMD01000760.1 GCA_002155895.1 Streptomyces rochei | reverse complement strand
TGAGCCGACTGGTCATCGGCTTTCGCACCGAGCCGGGGTTCCCCCCGTACCTACGGCTCGTGCACCTCGGCGCGGGCGGGACACGTTCCCCCGGTCCCGCCCGCGCCCATTCGCCTCTCTCGCCCCCCCCTCCCGCCTCTCCCTCCCCTCCCTCTTCTTCCTCCTCGTTCACCGGTAGACGACGACCTTGTCGCCGTTGCGCACCTGTGCGTACAGATCCGCGACGGCGGCCTCGTCCCGCACGTTGACGCAGCCGTGCGAGGCTCCCGCGTAGCCGCGGGCGGCGAAGTCCTCCGAGTAGTGCACGGCCTGCCCGCCGCTGAAGAACATCGCGTACGGCATGGCCGAGTCGTAGAGCGTCGAGACGTGGTGGCGGGACTTCCAGTAGACCTCGAAGACGCCTTCCCGGGTCGGGGTGTACTGCGAGCCGAACCGCACGGGCATCGTCGACAGTGTCCGGCCGTCGATCATCCAGCGCAGCGTCCGGCTGGTCTTGCTCACGCACAGCACCCGCCCGGTCATGCAGCGCGGGTCGGGCGCGGCGGCCGGCTGCCCGCCCATCAGGTACAGCTCCCACGTGCCGGGCTCGTGCGTCATGCCCAGCAGCCGCTGCCAGGTGACGGTGTCCGTCCTGCCGGTCCGCGGCAGCCCGCGCTTGCCCTGGAAGCCGCGCACCGCGCGCTCGGTCAGGTCGTCGTACGTCCCGGTCGGGCCGTCGACCAGCCACTCGACCTGGCGCAGCCGGGCCTGGA
>MUMD01000759.1:538-740 GCA_002155895.1 Streptomyces rochei | reverse complement strand
CAGCTCGGCCCCGAGGAGATCGACACGGTCAACGCCGCCCTGCTGCTGCGCAGGCCGCTGCTGATCACCGGCCCGCCCGGGATCGGCAAGTCCACGCTGGCCTACGTGATCTCCCGGGAACTGGGCCTCGGCCGGGTCCTGGAGTGGAACATCGTCAGCCGGAGCACGCTGCGGGACGGGCTGTACGTCCACGACGCGATGG
>MUMD01000759.1:0-469 GCA_002155895.1 Streptomyces rochei | reverse complement strand
GCACCGCCCTGCTGCCCTACGATCGTCCCCGGGTCCTCCTTGTCGACGAACTCGACAAGAGCGACATCGACCTGCCGAACGACCTGCTGCACGTCCTGGAGAACGGAAGTTATGAGGTCCCGGAACTGGTGCGCGACGCCGCGGCCACCGCGCGTGTGCACACCAGCGACCCCGCCGGCCAGGCGCTGGTGCGGGACGGGCGCGTCGAGTGCCGGGAGTTCCCGGTCGTGGTGATCACCAGCAACGGAGAGCGCGAGTTCCCGGCCGCTTTCCGCCGCCGCTGCCTGCCCCTCGAACTGCGCACTCCCGACCGCGAGCAACTGCTCGCCCTGGTCGAGGGCCACCTCGGGATGCGGCCCGAGGGCACCGAGGCCCTGGTGGACGAGTTCGTCGGCCGTATCCGCTCCGGCGGCACCCACTCGCTGGACCAGTTGCTCAATGCTGTCCAGATGACTACCGCGGGTGGTTT
>MUMD01000758.1 GCA_002155895.1 Streptomyces rochei | reverse complement strand
CCCCCGTACTGCCCGGCCGACCCGACGCCGACCGGCCGCAGGTGCGCGCGCCCGGCCACCAGCCGGACATCGCCAACGGCCCGCCCTGCCCGTGGTGTTCCACCCCCAACCGGCCCGACCGCCACTACTGCGCACGCTGCGCGATGCCCCTGACGCGCACCGGCGAAGCCGATACGCGCCCCGCCCCCTGGTGGCGCCGCCTCTTCGGCGGCCGGCGGGAGGAGACCCCCTGGGCGGGCGACCGCCCGCGTCTGCGCCGGGTGTTCGACCGCATCGGCACCTGGATCACCCTGGCCGTCGTGATCACCCTGGTGGTCCTCGGCTTCGTCTACATCCCCGACGGCGTCCAGGCCACCCGCGACCACTTCGCCAAGCGCGCCCCGGTCTCCCCCGACCGGATCACCGCCTCCCGCTCCTTCCCCGGCCACCAGCCGGAACTGCTCGTCGACAAGCGCAGCAACACCTGGTGGGGCCCGGGCATCTCGCAGTCCGGCCAGGGCCAGTGGGTCGAGGTCGGCTTCACCGAGCCGACCCGGCTGCTGGACCTGATCATCACCCCGGGCACCTCCACCAAGCCCGACCAGCTCAACAAGTCGGCGCTGCCGCACCGCGTCGAGGCGACCATCACCAAGAAGGACGGCAGCACCATGACCCGCGACCTCACCCTGGACCAGGGCGCCGGCGGCCAGCGCCGTCCCTTCCGGGTCGGAGAGGTCACCAAGGTCCGCTTCACCATCGAGTCGGCGCACGCGGCCTCCGCGAACAAGCAGGTGGCCATCGCGGAGATCGAGTTCTTTGGCCCCTCCAGCGCCAACCGCGCCTGACCCGCCCGTCCCCGCGTCACCGGAC
>MUMD01000076.1 GCA_002155895.1 Streptomyces rochei | reverse complement strand
CCCCGGCTCACCCCGCCCGCAGCGCCGCCCGCACCCGCGCCAGGTCCCCGTCCGACGCCAGCCCCGCGTGGTACAGGCGCAGCTCCGTCGCGCCCAGGTCCTCCGCGCGGGCCGCGTCCGCGGCGAGCGTGTTCGGACGGCCGCCCATCCCGGAGACCACGGTGAGGTTGGCCGCGAGGACGGCCCCGTCGCGGCCCTGCTCGGCGAACGGCGTCAGCAGGCCCGCGCCGCCCGTGCAGGGGACGACCACGCCGTCCGCCACGGAGAGGATGTGCGCGGGGTCCACCCCGGCGTTGGCACCGCAGTGGTACGACACCGGGTCGGCGTGCAGCAGGACCCGGAAGCCCTCGGGCGCGGCGGCGCGCACGGCCGCGACCACCGTCTCCTGGAGGGTGCGGGCCCGCTCGTCCCGCCAGGCGCGGGTGCCGTTCGCGTACGCCTCGCCGAGCAGCTTCTCCACGCCCGCCCAGCCGCCGTCCGACGGCGCGCTCCCGCGCCACACCGGCTCCAGCGCGGCGCGCACGGCGGCGGCCAGGCCGTCGGGGTCCAGGCCCCGCGTGCCGTAGCCCTCCCGGCAGTGCGGGCAGAAACAGAGGGACATGAGGTACTGCCCGGCGTCCCCGAGGGCGACCCCGCCGGTCTTGTCGTGGGCGTGCAGGTGGGCGAGCCCGTACCAGCCGAGGGACTCCAGTTCCGTGCCGCGCGCCCCGGGGCGTACCGCGGCCTCGGCCGCCAGGTCGACGAGGTACGCGCGGGTGGCGGGCCGGGCGATGCAGGGCGCCCAGGGGTAGCGGTCGCCGTAGGCGTTGACGACCGAGGTGTGCGGGTGCTCGGCGCCCAGGCGGGAGTTGTGGGCGAGGACGACCCAGGTGTGCACCTCCAGGCCCGCGTCCGCGAGCGCGGCGGCGGCCTCGCCGTAGGCGTCGCCGGGCGCCCAGTCGCCGGCCTCGTACGGGCGCAGGTCCCGGCCCTTCCAGCGGGCGGGGTCCGGCGGGTAGAGGACGGCGGCGTGCTCGGCGGTCACGACGCGGTGACGCGGGTGGCGGGGCGTGAGGGCCCGCGTGGAGTGGTAGGCGGCGGCGAGCGTCACCTGTTCCACGCCGAGGCCCGCGACGAACGCGGCGGCTTCCGGGTCACCGTTGACGTCCCAGGGGTAGACGAATGCCGACGCCCTCACTTGTCACCCTCCTCGTCCAGCAGCGCCTGCCCCCGCTCGATCAGCTGGGCGAGCTGCTTCACGTGCTCCTCGGCCGGCTCCCGCAACGGCGTCCGCACCTCCCCGACGTCCAGGCCGCGCAGCCGTACGCCCGCCTTGACCAGGGCGACGGCGTACCCGTGACCCTGGGCGCGCAGTTCGACGAAGGGCCGGTAGAAACCGTCCAGCAGCCGGTGCGCGACGGCGTCGTCGCCCTCGCGCAGCGCCCGGTGGAAGGCGAGGGCGATCTCGGGGGCGAAGCAGAACACGGCGGACGAGTAGAGGGTGACGCCGAGCGCCCGGTAGGCGAGCTGGGTCTGCTCGGCGGTCGGCAGTCCGTTGAAGTAGAGGAAGTCGCCGTCCGGGGCGTCGGTGCGCACGGCGCTGACGATCCGCTGCATGAGGTCGAGGTCGCCGAGGCCGTCCTTGAGGCCGACGATCCCGTCCGTGCGGGCGAGTTCGACCACCGTCTCCGGGCTGAACACGGCGTTGTCGCGCTGGTAGACGATGACCGGCAGGGCGGTCGCGGCGGCCACCTCCCGGTAGTGCCGCAGCAGTCCCTCCTGCCCGGCGACGACCAGGTACGGCGGCATGGCGAGCAGGCCGTCGGCCCCGGCCTCCTCGGCGAGGCGGGCGTAGCGCACGGCGAGGGCGGTGCCGTAGCCCGCGCCGGCGAGGACGGGGACGCGTCCCGCGGTCTCCTCGACGGCCGCCCGGACACAGGCGCCGAACTCCTCCGGCGTCAGCGCGTGGAACTCGCCGGTGCCGCAGCAGGCGAAGACCGCCGCGGCTCCGGCGTCCACCCCGCGGCGCACGTGGGCGCGGTAGACGTCGAGGTCGACTCCGCCGTCGGGGCCGTAGGCCGTGACGGGAAAGAACAGCGGCCCGCTGGGGACGGTGAGCCGGGCGGCGAGAGGGGCTGAGGTCACGGGCGCTCCCCATTCCAGGGTCGAGGACGACGTCTACGCTTTGTCATATTCGTGATCTGCGTCCATATTTCTGAACGCGACCACGCTAAGCCGCCCCGCGAACACCGTCAAGCAGGCGGAGTCTTGACGGCTGACCACCCGTTCCTTAGCGTGTCCACGCATATGAACGCCAGCCGCTCCTGCGCACGCCCGTCGTGTCACCGCGCAAGGCCGGCGGTTCGGCAGACCCACCCGGAGACCTAGGAGCCCGAGGATGCCCGCTCCCCGCACCGTCCTGCTCACCGGCGCCGCCGGCGGCCTCGGCACCCTGATGCGGGAGCTGCTGCCCGCCCACGGCTACGAGCTGCGCCTGCTCGACCTGCGCCCGATCGAGGGCGAGCCGGACGCGATCGTCGCCGACCTGGCCGACCGGGCGGCCGTCCGCGAGGCGGTACGGGGCGTCGACGCGATCATCCACCTCGCGGGCATCTCCCTGGAAGCCCCCTTCGAGAAGATCCTGAAGGCCAACATCGAGGGCACGTACCACGTCTACGAGGCGGCCCGCGAGGAGGGCGTCGGGCGGATCGTCTTCGCCTCCTCCAACCACGCCGTCGGCTACACCCCGCGGCCCCGGGGCGACGACCCGCTCATCCCGATCGACACCCCGCGCCGCCCCGACACCTTCTACGGCCTGTCGAAGTCCTTCGGTGAGGACCTCGCCCAGTTCTACTGGGACAAGCACGGCATCGAGACCGTCTCCGTCCGCATCGGCTCCTGCTTCCCCGAGCCGACCAGTGTGCGCATGCTCTCGGTGTGGATGAGCCCCGCCGACGGCGCCCGTCTCCTCCACGCCGCCCTGACCGCCGAGAACGTCGGGCACACCGTCGTCCACGGCTCCTCCGCCAACACCCGCCTGTGGTGGGACCTCACCTCCGCGCGGGCGCTCGGCTACGAGCCTCAGGACGACTCCGAGCCGTACGCGCAGAAGCTCATCGCCGAACAGGGCGAGCTGGACCCCGACGACCCGGCGCACGCCTGCCTGGGCGGTCACTTCGTGACCGACCCCCCGATCTGGCCGTACTGACCGGAACCGGTCGGCCGACGGGGCGGGCGGGCACCGAACGGGCCCGCCCGCCCCGGCATGCGGGCAGCCGCTCTGCCCGTTCCCACTCCCCGTGGCGCTGCCTCCCTGGTCCGAGACGGGCACCCGATGACCGAAGCGGGCATGAACGGGCAGCATCGGTTCCGCAACAGACCTGGTCAGCGCCGCACGGCCGCTGTACAACTTCCCCCATGGGCTCGACGGGCCCGAACGGGCAGGGACACGGCGACGAGGCGGTGAGGCAGGTGTTCGGCATGGGCACCAGGACGGCGGAGGAACGCCAGCGGGAGATCGTGCGGATCGCCCGCGCCACCGGCTCCGTCGACGTGACCGCGCTCGCCGCCGACCTCGGCGTCGCCAAGGAGACCGTCCGCCGGGACCTGCGCGCCCTGGAGGACCACGGCCTGGTCCGCCGCACCCACGGCGGCGCCTACCCCGTGGAGAGCGCCGGCTTCGAGACCACGCTCGCCTTCCGCGCCACCAGCCATGTGCCCGAGAAGCGCCGGGTCGCCGCCGCGGCCGCCGAACTGCTCGGCGACGCCGAGACGGTCTTCGTCGACGAGGGCTTCACCCCCCAGCTCATCGCCGAGGCCCTGCCCCGGGACCGCCCGCTGACCGTGGTCACCGCCTCCCTGCCGGTGGCCGGCGCGCTCGCCGAGGCCGGTGACACGTCCGTCCTGCTGCTCGGCGGCCGGGTCCGCTCGGGCACGCTGGCCACCGTCGACCACTGGACCACGAAGATGCTGGCCGGCTTCGTCATCGACCTGGCGTACATCGGCGCCAACGGCATCTCCCGCGAGCACGGCCTCACCACCCCCGACCCGGCCGTCAGCGAGGTCAAGGCCCAGGCCATCCGCGCCGCCCGCCGCACCGTCTTCGCGGGCACGCACACCAAGTTCGGGGCGGTCAGCTTCTGCCGGTTCGCGGAGGTCGGCGCCCTGGAGGCGATCGTCACCAGCACCCTGCTGCCCACGGCCGAGGCACACCGCTACTCCCTGCTCGGACCTCAGGTCATCCGCGTCTGAGACCCCCGGAAGAGTCCACTCCCATGGCACCCCCACGCCCTCCTCTGCCCCATACCTCCCCATATGTTCAGGAGCGATCCATGCGAACCCAGAGCCGACGGAGGCCGCGAGCCACGCTCGCCATGGCCGCCGCAGGGACGCTGCTCGTCGCCCCGCTGCTCTCCGGCTGCTGGGTCGGGGCGGGCGGCGCCGGATCCGGCGGCGACTCCCTCAACGTCCTGATGGTGAACAACCCGCAGATGGTCGAGCTGCAGAAACTCACCGCCGAGCACTTCACGAAGGACACCGGCATCAAGGTGAACTTCACCGTGCTGCCGGAGAACGACGTCCGCGACAAGATCAGCCAGGACTTCGCCAACCAGGCCGGCCAGTACGACGTCGCCACCCTCTCCAACTACGAGATACCGATCTACGCCCGCAACGAGTGGCTGCAGCCGATGGACTCCTACGTCGCCGAGGACCCGGCGTACGACGAGAAGGACGTCCTGGGGCCGATGCGCGAGTCCCTCACCGGCGACGACGGCAAGCTCTACGGCCAGCCCTTCTACGGCGAGTCGTCCTTCCTGATGTACCGCAAGGACGTCTTCGAGAAGGAGGGCCTGACCATGCCCGCGCACCCCACCTGGACCGAGGTGGCCGAGCTGGCGGCCCGACTCGACGGCGCCGAGCCGGACATGAAGGGCATCTGCCTGCGCGGCCTACCCGGCTGGGGCGAGCTGATGGCGCCCCTGACCACGGTGGTGAACACCTTCGGCGGCACCTGGTTCGACGAGGACTGGAACGCCCGGCTCGACTCCCCCGAGTGGGAGAAGGCGACCAAGTTCTACGTCGACCTCGTGCGCGAGCACGGCCAGTCCGGCGCCGCCCAGTCCGGCTTCGCCGAGTGCCTGAACAACATGACCCAGGGCAACGTCGCCATGTGGTACGACGCCACCTCCGCGGCCGGCTCCCTGGAGTCGGCCAACTCCCCCGTCAAGGGCAAGATGGGCTACGCGCCCGCCCCGGTCGAGAAGACCGAGTCCTCCGGCTGGCTCTACACCTGGGCCTGGGGCATCCAGAAGGCCTCCCGCAACGCCGACAAGGCGTGGGAGTTCGTCTCCTGGGCGTCCGGCAAGGAGTACGAGCAGCTGGTCGGCGACGAGATCGGCTGGTCCGACGTCCCGGCCGGCAAGCGCGCCTCGACGTACGAGAACCCGGAGTACGCGAAGGAGGCCGCCGCCTTCCAGGAGATGACCCGCGAGGCCATCGAGGGCGCCAGGCCGAACAACCCCGGGGTGCAGCCCCGGCCGGCGCCCGGCATCCAGTTCGTCGGCATCCCCGAGTTCACCGACCTCGGTACCAAGGTCTCCCAGGAGATCAGCGCGGCCATCGCCGGACGCCAGTCCGTCGAACAGGCCCTGAAGAAGTCCCAGCAGCTCGCCGAGCAGATCTCCGAGGAGTACGAGGGACGATGAGCGCCACGACCACGGCCCCCTCGGCCGCACCCGACCGCGTGTCCACCACTGTCCGCCCGCCGTCGCCCCGGCTGAGGGCCTGGGCCACCCGGGCCCCGCTCCTCCCCGCCCTGATCTTCATGATCGCGGTCACCCAGCTGCCCTTCGTGGCGACCCTGGTGATCTCCTTCTTCGACTGGAACTCCCTCTACCCGGACGCCCGTTCCTTCGCCGGCTTCGGCAACTACGGCGACGTGCTCTCCGACCCGGCCCTGCGCAAGTCGGTCTGGACGACCATCCTGCTGACCGTGGCGGTGGTCCTGGCCAGTCTGGTCCTGGGCCTGGCCCTCGCCCTGCTGCTGGACCGGAGGTTCAAGGGCCGGGGCGTGGTCCGCACCCTGCTGATCGCGCCGTTCCTGGTGGTCCCGGTCGCGGCGGCCCTGCTCTGGAAACACGTCCTCTACAACCCGGAGTACGGCCTGTTCAACGGCCTGCTGCACTACGTCGGCGGCCCGCAGCCGGACTGGATCTCGAACACCCCGCTGCTCGCGGTCGAGGCGGCGCTGGTGTGGCAGTGGACGCCCTTCATGATGCTGATCCTGCTGGCCGGACTGCAGAGCCGGGACCAGCAGCAGATCGAGGCCGCCCGGGTGGACGGCGCGAGCGACTGGCAGATCTTCGTCCACCTGACCCTGCCCCACCTGCGCCGCTACCTCGAACTGGGCGCCCTGCTCGGCTCGATCTACATCGTCCAGAACTTCGACGCGGTCTTCACGATCACGTCCGGCGGCCTGGGCACGGCCAACCTGCCCTACACCGTCTACCAGAGCTTCTACCAGGCCCACGAGAACGGCCTCGCCTCGGCCGCGGGCGTCCTGGTCGTCATCGGGTCCATCGTCATCGCCACCTTCGCGCTGCGCGTGGTGTCGTCCCTGTTCCGCGAGGAGGTCGGCCGCGCATGAGCGCCACCACCGCCGTACGCCCCGCCGCCAGTGGCACCACCGGTGCCAAGCCCGTACGGGCCCGCCGCAAGACGGGTGCCGGACTGGGCCTGGTCGCCTGGCTGGCCGGGATCGTCTTCTTCCTGCCCATCGCCTGGATGGCGCTGACCTCCTTCCACTCGGAGGAGGACGCCGCCACCAACCCGCCGTCCTTCGCGGCCTCCCTCACCCTGGACGGCTACCGCGAGTTCTTCGGCGCGGACGGCGGCGCGAGCCCCTGGCCGGCGTTGATCAACTCGGCGGTCGCCTCGGTCGCCTCGACGCTCTTCGTCCTGGTCCTGGCCCTGCCCGCCGCGTACGCCCTCTCGATCCGCCCGGTGAAGAAGTGGACGGACGTCCTCTTCTTCTTCCTCTCCACCAAGATGCTGCCGGTGGTGGCGGGCCTGCTCCCCATCTACCTGTTCGCCAAGAACACCGACCTGCTGGACAACATCTGGCTGCTGGTCATCCTCTACACCTCGATGAACCTGCCGATCGCGGTCTGGATGATGCAGTCCTTCCTGGCCGAGGTGCCGGTCGCGATCATCGAGGCCGCCCGGGTGGACGGCGCGAAGCTGCCCACGATCCTGGCCCGCGTGGTCGCCCCGATCGCCCTGCCCGGCATCGCCGCGACCTCCCTGATCTGCTTCATCTTCAGCTGGAACGAACTGCTCTTCGCCCGGGTACTGACGGGCGTGGTCGCCGAGACCGCGCCCGTCTTCCTGACCGGCTTCATCACCAGCCAGGGCCTCTTCCTGGCCAAGGTGTGCGCCGCGTCGCTCGTCATCTCCCTGCCGGTGCTCGCCGCGGGGTTCGCCGCCCAGGACAAACTGGTCCAGGGCCTGTCGTTGGGAGCCGTGAAATGAAGGCCGCCGTCATCGAGTCCGTGGGCCGCGCCGTCGTCACCGAGGTCCCGGACCCGACGCCAGGGCCGCGCGAGGTCGTCGTCGAGGTCGCCGCCTGCGGCCTGTGCGGCACCGACCTGCACATCCTCCAGGGCGAGTTCGCGCCCAAGCTCCCGATCGTGCCGGGCCACGAGTTCGCCGGCGAGGTGGTCGGCGTCGGCGCCCAGGTCACCGAGGTCTCCGTCGGCGACCGCGTCGCCGTCGACCCCTCCCTCTACTGCTACGAGTGCCGCTACTGCCGCAACGGCCACAACAACCTCTGCGAACGCTGGGCCGCCATCGGCGTGACCACGGCGGGCGGCGCGGCCCAGTACGCGGTGGCGCCGGTCGCGAACTGCGTGAAGCTCCCGGAGCACGTCCGCACCCAGGACGCCGCCCTGATCGAGCCCCTGTCCTGCGCGGTCCGCGGCTACGACGTCCTCCAGTCCCGCCTCGGCGCCCACGTCCTGATCTACGGCTCCGGCACCATGGGCCTGATGATGCTGGAGCTGGCCAAGCGGACCGGCGCGGCCAGCGTGGACGTGGTGGACCTCAACCCGGCCCGTCTGGAGACCGCCCGCGGCCTCGGCGTCTCGGCCTCGGCCGCGACCCCCGACGAGCTGGACCGCCCCCAGGGCTGGGACCTGGTCATCGACGCCACCGGCAACGCGGCGGCCATCCAGGACGGACTGGACCGCGTCGCCAAGGCCGGCACGTTCCTCCAGTTCGGCGTCGCCGACTACGCGACCCGGGTGCAGATCGACCCGTACCGCATCTACAACCAGGAGATCACCATCACCGGCTCGATGGCGGTCCTGCACAGCTACGAGCGCGCGGCGGAGCTGTTCGCGAACGGCGTCCTGGACCCCGACGTCTTCATCAGCGACCGCATCGAGCTGGCCCGCTATCCGGAGGCGCTGGAGCAGTTCGCGGCGGGGGTGGGCAGGAAGATCGTGGTGGTGCCGTAGAACCTTCTCGCCCCGGCCGCGCTCTCAGCCCGTCCGGCGCTCGAGGACGAGGCCGTC
>MUMD01000757.1 GCA_002155895.1 Streptomyces rochei | reverse complement strand
GGACATCAGGGCCCCGCGGCGAGCGGCCCCGCCGCGGCGGCCGGGGACGCCGACCGCGCCTCGGGCGCCGCGAACGCCCAGAACGCTGAGAAGGCCCAGAACGCCCAGAACGCCGAGACCACCGAGAACGTCGAGTACCGCGTGGCCCACCTGCACGATCGGCTCGCCGCCGAGGAACTGGGCGAACTCGGCGTCCGGGCCGAGATCAGGGCGGGGGCGATCGCGCTCACGGGCACGGTGCCCTCCGCCGGCTGCCGCGAGAGCGTGTTGCGGATCGCCCGCGAGGAACTGGCCGGACTGACCGTGCACACCGACATCGTGGTCGCGGAGACCACCCGCCCCGATCATGCGGAGGAGCTGTGACGATCCGCGTCGCCGCCGTCGGAGACATCCACATGGGACCCGACAGCGAAGGGCTGCTGCGGCCCGCGTTCGAGACCCTGCCCGAATGTGCCGACCTGCTGCTGCTCGCCGGGGACCTCACCCGGCACGGCACGCCCGACGAGGCCCGGGTGGTGGCACGCGAGGTCCGCGACCTGTCGGTGCCGGTGGTGGCCGTCCTCGGCAACCACGACCACCACGACGAACGGCCCGAGGAGGTCACCGGCATCCTCCGGGAGGCCGGGGTGACCGTCCTCGAGGGCGAGGGCACGGTCGTGGAGTGCGCCGGGGGCCGGGTGGGGATCGCCGGGACCAAGGG
>MUMD01000756.1 GCA_002155895.1 Streptomyces rochei | reverse complement strand
CGATCGGTGAGTACGACCGCCCGGCCCCCACCCCCGGCGGTCGTACTCACCGATCGACACCTGGAGCACACGCGTGTCGTCGGGCCGGTCGATCCACTCGTACGTCCGCCGCACCGGGAGCTGCCAGCACACGTCCGGCTTGGTCTCCAGCGGCTCCCGGCCCTCCTTCAGCGCCAGGATGTGCAGCGAGCACCCCGCCCCGCCCGCGAAACCGGGCCGGTTCTGGAAGATGCAGGACCCCTGGAACGGCCGGGTCTGCCGGGAGCCCTCGTCGTCTTCGGAGACCCACCCGCCCCGCGTGCCCTCGGCGTGGTGCTGCCAGATGTCCGGCGTGAGCCGCGCCACATGCTCGGCGACCCGCTTCTCGTCGTCCTCGTCGGAGAAGTGCGCGCCCAGCGAGCAGCACCCGTCGTCCGCCCGGCCCGCCTGGATGCCCTGGCAACCGCTGCCGAAGATGCAGTTCCAACGAGAGGTCAGCCATGTCAGATCGCAGCGGAAGACCTGCTCGTCGTCCGCGGGATCGGGAAACTCCACCCACGCGCGTGCGAAGTCGAGCCCCTTCTCGTCGCCCATTTCGTGCTTCTTTGCTCGCTTCTTTTCCTGCTTGGCCGACTTGTCGTCCTTCGCCTTCTTCGTCTTTGGCACGGCTCCAGGGTAAGTCGCCCGAGCGCGAACACGGTGCCGCCGTCCGCCCCGTCGGCAGTAGCGTTCCGTACATGAGACTCGGTGTCCTCGACGTGGGTTCGAACACGGTGCATCTGCTGGTGGTGGACGCCCACCCCGGCGCCCGCCCGCTGCCCGCGCACTCCCACAAGGCCGACCTGCGCCTCGCCCAGCTCCTGGACGAGGACGGCGCGATCGGCCCCGACGGCGTCGACCGCCTGATCGCGGTCGTCCACGACGCCCTGCGCGCCGCCGAG
>MUMD01000755.1 GCA_002155895.1 Streptomyces rochei | reverse complement strand
CCGGCCGGCCTCCAGGAGGTCCGAGAGCAGGATGACGATCACGCTCACCGGCAGGTCGAGGCGGGCCGCGATCTCCGCCACGGCCATCGGCTCGGCGCACAGCCGCAGAATCCGCAGGTGCTCGGGTTGCGGCCGGGCGGCACGGGCGGGCTGCGGGTCGAGCGCGGTCACCGTCGTGATGAGGGTGAAGTCGGCGCGGCTGGGCCGGGTCCGGCCGCCGGTCAGGGCGAACGGCCGTACGAGCCGGCCTCCCGCGTCGCCTCCCGTCACGTCACTCGCCGGGGCCGGCGGTGGCCCGCGGTGCCGCGCTCAGGTGCTCGCCGATCTTCTTCACCAGCATGTTCATCTGGTACGCCACCACGCCCACGTCGGCGTTCGAGCCGGTCAGCACGACCAGGTGGGCGCCGGGCCCCGCCGAGGTGAGTATGAGGTAGCTGTTGGCCATCTCGATCAGCGCCTGCCGCACCGGGCCGCCGCGGAAGTCCATGCTGACGCCCTTGCTGAGGCTCATCAGACCCGACGCGGTCGCCGCCAGCCGTTCGGCGTCGTCGCGCAGGAAGCCGGTGGACTTGCTGACGACCAGCCCGTCCTCGGAGAGCACCACCGCCTGGTTCACGTCGGCGACCCGCTCCACGAGTCCGGTGAGCAGCTGGTCCAGCTCGGTGTGCGTGGCGGGGGAGGGTCGGGTCATGGCGTGTCTTTTATACACATCA
>MUMD01000754.1 GCA_002155895.1 Streptomyces rochei | reverse complement strand
AACCTGGCGTTCTTCCCGCTGTACCCGGTCCTGGTGAAGGCGGTCGCGGTGCTCACCCCGGGCTCCCGCGCCTCGACGGGCCTCGGGCTCGCGGTCGTCGCCTCACTGATCGCGGCGTGGGGGATCTTCGCGGTGGGCGACCGCCTGCACGGCCGCCGCGTCGGCGTGCTCCTGACCACGCTGTGGGCGGCGTTCCCGGTCGGCGCGGTGCAGTGGATGGGCTACACCGAGTCGCTGTTCACGGCGTGCGCGGCCTGGGCGCTGTACGCCGTGCTGACGGGCCGCTGGCTGTGGGCGGCCGGCTGCGCCTCACTGGCGGGCCTGACCCGCCCGACCGGCGTCGCGGTGGCCGCCGCGGTCACGGTCACGGCCCTGCTCCACCTCCTCCGCCACCGCACCCTCGCCCCCCGGATCGTCGCCGCCGCCGCGCTGGCACCGCTCGGCTGGTGCGCCTACCTCGCCTGGGTGGGACTGCGGCTGGGCCGCTGGGACGGCTACTTCGCCGTACAGCGGACCTGGTACAACGAGCTGGACGGCGGCCTGCGCACCCTGCACCAGTTCCGGTGGCTGCTGTGGCGCGACCCGACCCCGCAGCTCTTCCTGGTGATGGTGACGCTCACGCTGATCGGCGCGGTGGTGCTGTTCGGCCTGTCGGCGTGGGACCGCCAGCCGACCGCGCTGCTGGTCTACTCGGGCGTGATGCTGGCGATCGTCCTGGGCAGCGGAGGCGTCTACTTCCCGCGCGCCCGTTTCCTGCTCCCGGCCTTCCCGCTGCTCCTGCCGCTCGCCCTGCACCTGTCCCGCGCCTCCCGGCGCCACCGGGCGCTGGTGCTGACCACGGCGGTCCTGGGCTCGACGTACTGCGGGGCGTACATGCTGCTGATCTGGTCGGCGGCACCCTGATCAACCGCCGCACGCGGCACCACCCCACCGCGACGGCCAGGGAGGCCCCCCGAACCAGCGCAGCCACCGCACGCCTCCCCCCGAGTCACCGCAGCCACCGCAGCCACCGCAGCCACCGCAAGCCTCACCCCGTGGCCAGCAGCACCGCCAGCAGGACCGCCCCGGCCGCCGCCGACGGGCCGGTGCGGGCCGAGACCGACAAGATCATGGACGAGCTGCGCGAGACGCTGGAGGCGCGGAAGCCGGCGAACACCTCGCAGGGCGAGGTGTCGGTGCGGTGGGCCTACGAGGTCATGGCGCCGGCGGCGGCCGGGGCGGTCC
>MUMD01000753.1 GCA_002155895.1 Streptomyces rochei | reverse complement strand
CAGGCGGTCGGCAGGACGTCGGAGAGGTAGACGAAGCGGTCGTCGGCCGGCCCCTCCGGGACCTTGATCGGACCGAACTGGGCCTGCGGCACGCGCAGGTACTCGGCCTGGCCGCCGGGGACGGCGCCGTACAGGCGGGTGTAGCCGAACAGCGGGGCGCCCATCCCCTCGCCGGTGACCTGGGTGGTCTCGCACTGGGTGGGCAGTCCCGTGCCGCACATGTAGCAGTGCCCGCACGCGATCTGGAACGGCACCACCACCCGGTCGCCGGGCTTCAGACCGGTCACCTCGGGGCCGACCTCCTCGACGATCCCCATGGGCTCGTGCCCGAGGATGTCGCCCGGCGTCATGAACGGCGTGAGCACCTCGTACAGATGCAGGTCGGAGCCGCAGAGTCCGGTGGACGTGACGCGGATGACGGCGTCCGTCGGTTCCTGGATCCTCGGGTCGGGCACCTCCTCCACCCGCACGTCCCGCTTGCCCTGCCACGTCACTGCCTTCATCGCCTCGCGCTCCCTCCGTCGCCCGTGCGCGTCGGTGTCGGGGTCTTGCGTGCCGCCCGGGTACCCGGG
>MUMD01000752.1 GCA_002155895.1 Streptomyces rochei | reverse complement strand
CCTCCAACTGCGGGTCGCCGAGGGCCACGCCCTGGAGACCGACCCCCCGCCCGCGCGGGGCCACGCCGTCGAGGCCCGCCTGTACGCCGAGGACCCGGCGCACGGCTGGGCCCCGCAGACCGGCCGCCTGCACCGCCTCGCCGTCCCCGACGGCATCCGCCTGGACACCGGCTGCACCGACGGCGACGACATCGGCGTCCACTACGACCCGATGCTCGCCAAGGCGGTCGCCCACGCGCCCACCCGCGCGGAGGCCGTCCGCCGCCTCGCCGGCGCCCTGGAACGGGCAGCGGTCCACGGCCCGGTCACCAACCGGGACCTGCTCGTGCGCTCCCTGCGGCACGAGGAGTTCGCCTCGGCCCGTATGGACACCGGCTTCTACGACCGCCACCTGGCCGACCTGACGGCCCCGGCCCCGGACCCCCTCGCACCGCTGGCCGCCGCCCTCGCCGACGCCCACGGCCGCTCCCGGTTCGGCGGCTGGCGCAACGTCCCGTCCCAGCCGCAGGTCAAGCGGTACACCATGGCCGGCGAGGAGCACGAGGTGCGCTACCGCCACACCCGCACCGGCCTCACCGCCGACGGCGTACGCGTCGTCCACGCCGACGCCCGCCTGGTCGTCCTCGAAGCCGACGGTGTACGCCACCGCTACGAGGTCGCCCGCTACGGCGACCAGGTCCACGTGGGCGCCACCCGCCTCACCGCCCTGCCCCGCTTC
>MUMD01000751.1:430-700 GCA_002155895.1 Streptomyces rochei | reverse complement strand
GGCGGCGGCCGACGGCCTGATCGTCGTCACGCCGGTGTTCTCCGCGTCGTACAGCGGGCTCTTCAAGTCCTTCTTCGACGCCCTGAGCGTCACCGACGAGAACGCGCTCGCCGGGAAGCCGGTGCTCCTCGGCGCGACCGGCGGCACGGCGCGGCACTCCCTGGTCCTCGACCACGCCCTGCGCCCCCTCTTCGCCTACCTCAAGGCCGTCGTCGTCCCCACCGGGGTCTACGCCGCCTCCGAGGACTGGGGCGCCGAGGGGCTGGACGG
>MUMD01000751.1:0-401 GCA_002155895.1 Streptomyces rochei | reverse complement strand
ACCCGGCGGGGAGACCCGCCGGCGCGGATCCGCGGGGTGAGATCCCGGTGACAGGCCCGGCCGCCCGGTCGCGGGCGCGCCCGCCTTGGCAGACTGGACGCGTGGCCCGGACTGTTCTGCTCGCCGAAGACGACCGCGCGATCCGGCACGCCCTGGAGCGTGCCCTCACTCTGGAGGGCTACCGGGTCACCGCGGTCGCCGACGGCACCGAGGCGCTGGCGCGGGCGCGCGGCGGCCGGCCCGACGTGCTCGTGCTCGACGTGATGATGCCGGGCCTCGACGGCCTCCAGGTCTGCCGCGAGCTGCGCGCCGAGGGCGACGACACGCCCATCCTGATGCTGACCGCGCTGGTGGAGACCGCCGACCGGATCGCCGGCCTGGACGCGGGCGCCGACGACTAC
>MUMD01000750.1 GCA_002155895.1 Streptomyces rochei | reverse complement strand
GAGAACATCAGCTACTACGTCATCACGGCCTTCATCCTCGTCTACGCCACCACCGCCGCCGACGTCTCCAAGCAGACCGCGCTCAATACGGTGCTGATCGCCTCGGCCGTGCACTTCGCCGTCATCCCGGCCTGGGGCGCGCTGTCGGACCGGGTCGGCCGGCGTCCCGTGTATCTGCTGGGCGCGGCGGGGGTCGGGTTGTGGACGTTCCCGTTCTTCATGCTGATCGACACCGGTCACTTCGGGGGCCTGCTCCTCGCGGTGACCGTGGGCCTGGTGCTGCACGGGGCGATGTACGCCCCCCAGGCGGCGTTCTTCTCCGAGATGTTCGCGACCCGGATGCGCTACTCGGGTGCGTCCATCGGCGCCCAGTTCGCCTCCGTCGCGGCCGGCGCCCCCGCGCCGCTGATCGCCACCGCGCTGCTGGACGAGTACGACAGCTCGACCCCGATCTCCCTCTACGTCATCGCCTCGGTCGTGCTCACGTTGATCGCCGTGGGCGTGGCCAAGGAGACGCGCAACCGGGACCTGACCGAGGTGGCGGCGTCCGCGGAGGACGGGCAGCCGGGCGGGACCGAGCAGACCGCGTCCCCCGCTCCGAAGGCGCGCACCCTCTGACGGACCGTGCCGTCGGCCCCCG
>MUMD01000749.1 GCA_002155895.1 Streptomyces rochei | reverse complement strand
AGATGGGTATAAGCGACAGCCTGCCGCCCGCCGCCGACGGCGCCGGCCACCTCGCGGAGGTGCGCGAACGCCTCGCCGAGACCCTGCGCCTGACCACCGACCTCACCCCCGCGCCCGCCGGCACCGAGCAGCCCGGCACCGCCCCGTCCGGCACCGCACGCTCCACGGCCCGCTGGCCGCTCACCACCGTCGGCGAACTCGCCCGCGGCGGAGCCCTGCAGCTGCGCACCGGCACCAACGGCGGCCGCACCCGCGTGCCCGTCCTCACGGACCACGACGTACTCGCCGGCACCGCCCCCTCCGGCACCCTCCCGGAGAGCGACGAGGAACCCGTGCTGACCGAACCGGGGGACGTCGTCGTCCCGGTCCTCGGCGGCGGCTCCGTCGCACGCGTCGTCGACGACGCCACCGCGGGCGCGGCGCTGGGGCGCAACCTCGCGCTCCTGC
Organism: Streptomyces rochei; assembly: GCA_002155895.1. Classification (GTDB taxonomy): domain Bacteria; phylum Actinomycetota; class Actinomycetes; order Streptomycetales; family Streptomycetaceae; genus Streptomyces; species Streptomyces rochei. The sequence goes on along the minus strand of MUMD01000749.1, from coordinate 917 downwards.
GCCCCGACCCCGCCGCACTGGACCCCTGGTTCCTCGCCGGCTTCCTGCGCGGCACCGCCAACAACCGCCAGGCCAGCAGCTACGCCTCCACCGCCACCCGCCTCGACGTCCGCCGCCTCCAGCTGCCCCGGCTCCCGCTCGACGCCCAGCACCGCTACGGCGAACGGTTCCGCGCCCTCGACGAGTTCGAGCGCGCGCTCCGGCTCGCCGGCCGCCTCGGCGAACAGCTCGTACGGGGCATGTACGACGGGCTGACGGACGGCTCGGTGGCACCCGGGACATGACCCGCTCGTGATCGGTACGGCAACGGTTCGGTACAACCGGGGACCACGGTCGGCCCCGGCCTATACGCTCGGACTCTCACGACGGACGATCCGTTCGTCCGTTCGACACGGCATCAGGGTCCAGGAGCAGTCATGTACGGCAACGGCGCAGCCGGGCCGCCGCCCCCGCGCGGCGCGACCACTGTCATCACCCTGCGCGTGCTGTTCGCCGCCGCCGGCTTCCTCACCTGCGGGCTGCTCTCCTGCATCCCCCTGTTCCGGGTCGCCGTGCTGCGCGGCGGCCGGCTCGACTGGACCCTGGCCTGGCTGAGTCTCCCGGTGTCCATCGGCTGCCTCGCCGTGGTCGGCTCGCTGCCCGAGACCGACGGGCGCACGGACGCCGCGATGGCCGCCCTGCTGCTGATCGGGGCGGCGGCCGCCGCGCACTTCCTCGTGGTCGACCTACGTCTGCACGCCGCGCGGCCGCCGTTTCCCGGGTACCAGCCGTACCCGGCGGCGCCCGGACCGCACTACGCCCAGACACAGCCCGCCGTCGGTCCCTACGGGCCCGCGCTCGCGCCGCAGACCCCGCCGCCCCACGGTCCGGGGCCCGCCCCCGCCGGGTACCGGACCGTGGGGCGGCGGGGTCTGCGG
>MUMD01000748.1 GCA_002155895.1 Streptomyces rochei | reverse complement strand
GCTGGCCCGCGCCTACTACCACTCGGCCCAGCTGCGGCGCGCGGAGGCCGAGCTGAGGACCCTCGTCGAGCGGGACCCCGTCGAGCACTACGCCCGGCTGCTGCTGGGGCGCACCCTCGAACGGCAGGGGCGGCAGGAGGAGGCCGACACTCAGCTGCGCATCGCCGCGGCCCTGTCGGGCGACTTCGCGGGACTCTAGGCGGCCGGCCCCGGTGAGCCGGGTGCGGCGGTGGGCGCGACACCGTGCCCACCGCCGCACCCGCCGGTTCACGTCTTCGCCGTCCTGCTCCCCGCGGCGGCCCGCCGCCCCCGCCGGTGGGCGATCTCGCCCAGCGCCACGTCGACCGCGACGAACGCGGNNCCACCACATGCGGTATCCCCACAGGACGAGGAACACCAGGGAGCCGGCCAGCGCCATCAGGGCGATCTGGTTGGGCAGCCCGAACAGGACGCCGGTGTGCAGGTCGATGCCCCAGCGGCTCAGTTTGGCGAGCACCGGGTAGTCGGCGAAGCGGACGACGTCGGTCACCCGGCCGGTCCCCGGATCCACGGCCACCGCGTCCTGCTTCTCGGGCCAGCTGCGCTGTATCTGCTTGACCACGTAGGCGGACGAGGCGTCGGCGGGCGGCACGATCTCCACGGGANNCGGCGGCCGAGGCCGACACGGACGGCGTGGTCTGTCCGAGCCGGACGCGCAGCTCCTCGATGTTGGCGCCGGCATACGTCGACCAGGTCAGACCGGTCGCGGAGAGGAAGACGAAGCCGGCCGCGGCCCAGGCGCCCACCGTGCCGTGCAGGCCGAGGGTGCGGCGCCTTCCCTCGGTGCCGCGCACCCTGCGCCGGGCCCGGCGGCGGGAGAACCACAGCACCAGGCCCCCGCCCGCG
>MUMD01000075.1 GCA_002155895.1 Streptomyces rochei | reverse complement strand
TGTACACAGGGTACGAGACCGACGAGTGGACGGAGCGTCAGGAGCGGGCGCTCGCGGGCGCCGACGCCGTGGTCACGGGGCGGTTCCGGGTGGCCGAACCGACCCGTCTGGTGTGGCGGGGGTCGGCCAACCAGCGCATCCGGCCGCGCACCGCGCTGGGTGCGGTGCGGTACGCCCCGCACCTGGAGCGGGAGGCCACGGGGGCCCGGCTCCAGGTGCGGGGCGTACCGGACCGCACCCAGCGCGGTGCGCGGCCGGATGCGCTGGTTGGCCGACCCCCGCCACACCAGACGGGTCGGTTCGGCCACCCGGAACCGCCCCGTGACCACGGCGTCGGCGCCCGCGAGCGCCCGCTCCTGACGCTCCGTCCACTCGGCGGGCTCGTACCCCGTGTACACCAGCAGATCGGCCGGGGCCCGCCCCCCTTCCGGGCCCCGGCCCGTCCTCGCGTCCCGCAGCCCGACCGCGCCGGCCAGCAACTCGGCCAGCGCGTCGGGCTGCTGGAGGGGCTCACCGCCACTGACCGTGAGCCCCTCCGCGCCCCCGTCCAACGCCTCCCGCCACAACTCCAGCAGCTCGTCGACGTGTCGGGACGTCCCCCCTCGGGCAGCCCAGGTGTGCCGGGACATGCAACCGGCACAGGCCAGCGAGCACCCCTGGAACCAGACGCCCAGGCGCCTGCCCGGGCCGAGCGTCTCCAGCGGAAAGTGCGTCCCGCTGATCCTGACCTCCACGGCGGCTCCTCCCCTCGGCGCTGACGGGGAGTATCTCCGGCTCCGGATGCCGCCCGCAATCGCGTCCCCACCATTTCCCGGCCGTGTTCCGGGCGCAATCCGGTTGTTTTCCGGAAGCCCGCCGGAATGAGTAATTCCCTGTGTGATCGGGCGAGTCCCGATGCTTCTCCTTCCGCTACTCTCTCGGTCACCGCGCCGTGATCGACCGGAAGTCGCGCGGGGAATGGGGGTTGTCTCCGGTGATCCACTCCGACCGTTCGGGCACCGCCCGAAGACTGAGAATCGGATTCCTCTCCGCGGCGCACGCCCGCGCCCACGGCAGAAGGGACGCGTCGGGCCTGCTCGACGTCCTGACCGACGCCGGCCTGGGACGGGCCCCGGACACGGACGGTCTGCCGCCCTACGTGCTGGGCGTGCGCGCCCAGGCCGTACGCAGCACCACCCGCCTGCGCGCACGGATGCTCGACCGCAACCGCGACCTCAGCAGGCGCATCCACGCCGAGTCCGTACGCGTGGTCACCCAGTACACGGTGCGCGGCGAACCCGCCCCGGCGGCCCTCGCCCGGTTCGGCACCATGGTCGGCACCTGGCGCAACTCCGCCGCGGTCTGCCGCTCCCGCGCCCAGGGCGTCGTCGACGAGGCCAACCACCTGCTGGCCTGCTACTGGGACGCCGCGTGGACCCGTGCCCGCCGCGCCCACGAGCTGCCGCCGCACCGCCCCGCCGGCTGGCTCCCGGGCCGCGCCGAACTGGACCCGACCTGGCACCGCGTCGACGACGGCCTGCTGCCCGACCGCTGGTACGGGCGCGGAGCACCACCCGCCTCCGCGGACCCGGCGGCCGTGGCCCAGGCCCTGGCCATCCTGGACAGCCAGCTCACCGGCGGCGCGACACGCACGACAGGCAGCCGGGGATGAACGCCCCGATCACAAGGAAGGTCACCGTGCGATCCTCGGTACCCCACGACCGCGAGCCGGACACCCGCACCGGGTCCCGTCCCCGCCGCGCGGCACGACACCGGCCCGCGAGCGGGCTCCTGGCGCTCATATCCGCGGCCGCCGTGCTCGGCGGTCTGACCGCCTGCACCTCGGCGCCCGAAGCACTCACCACGCCGTGCGGCGTGGTCATCGACGGCTCCGGGTCCGGCGACGCGACGAAGAACGGCTTCAACGCGGAGGCCAAACTCAAGGCCGAACTGCTCCCCTTCCTCGAGGACCAGGAGTGCGGCACCGTCGACTTCGCGCCCATCACCTACACCTCGCAGATCTCCTCCTGCAAGGTGGACCGGGTCGACCTCGACCCGCCGCACAAGGAGACCACCGACCAGGACAGCCAGCGCGAACGCGCCCGGGTGCGCGCCGCCGGCGAGGCCCTGGAGGAGCTGAAGTGCGCCCGCCGGGAACGGCCCGGCTCCGACGTCTGGGGCGCACTGGACCGCATCGCCTCCGTGATGCCCTCCGACGGCCCCGACGCCAAGTTGCTGGTGGTCAGCGACTTCGAACAGGCCGACCCGGAGTTCTCCCTGGGCAAGGCCGACCTGACCACACCCGAGAGCCGCGACAAGGTCATCGACTCCCTCGTCAAGGAGCGCGGTGTGCCCGCCGTCAAGGGGATGACCGTCTACACCGTCGGCTTCGGCATGAAGTTCGGGGACCGGCCCAGCGAGTACGAGGACTTCGAGGCGTTCTGGAACGAGGTGCTCGAAGGGAGGGCCAAGGCCGATGTCGACAACTCCTACGAATGAGCCGCGCCGCCAGCGGCGCGGCAGGCTGAACCCGCCGCCCTTCCGGCGCGGCGACCGCCGCTCCGGCACGGTCCGCACCGGGACGACCCCGGCACCCGGCACCACCACCCCGCCGGGCGGTTCGGTCGTCGTCGCGGACCGGGCCGGACAGGACGTGGTGAACACCGCGCGGGAGAGGGGCGCCAGAGCCGCCCGGCGCGGCGTGTTCGACCCCTGGGTGCTCCAGAGCAAGGACAGGATTCCCTACTTCGCCGAACTCGCCTCGGAACGCGACCGGGTGATCGGACGCATCGGCGAGCAGGCCCGGCTCGCCGAGGAACAGGAGAGGCTCAACGACGTCCAGGCCGGCGTCGAGGTCACCAGGTGCGAGACGGACACCGCGGTCGTGCGGGAACGGCTGCGCGAGGTGGACCGGCAGATCGCCACCGCCAAGGAGCAGCTGGACCTCCTCGCCAGGCGCACCACCCGCTGGAACCGATTCCGGGACGGCATCCGCGCCCGCCTGGAGGCGCGCTGGATGGAGGAGACCTTCCCCGCCACCCCGGCACGCGGCCGTCCCGG
>MUMD01000747.1 GCA_002155895.1 Streptomyces rochei | reverse complement strand
GTGTGACCGTCGACTGGGCCGCCATCCTCGACGGCACCGGTGCCCGTGCCGTCGACCTGCCGACCTACGCCTTCCAGCACCAGCGCTACTGGCCCGTACCCACTCCTTCTGTCGCCGAGGACGTCGAGTCGGCGGGCCTGCGACCCGCCGGACACCCTCTGCTCAGCGCCGCCATCGAACTCTCGGACTCCGGCGGTCTGTTGCTCACCACTCGACTGTCGCTGCGCACCCACCCCTGGCTCGCGGAGCACGTCGTCATGGGCAACGCACTGCTGCCCGGCACGGCCTTCGTCGAACTGGCGGTCAGGGCCGGCGACGAGGTCGGCTGCGACCGCGTCGAAGAACTCACCCTCGCCGCCCCCCTCGTCGTGCCCCCACAGGGCGGAGTGCAGCTCCACCTTCACGTCGGCCCGGCCGACACCGCGGGCCGTCGTACGCTCACCGCCCGGTCCCGCCCCGAGGACGCCGAGGGCATGCCCTGGACCGAGCACGCCACCGGTGTTCTCGCCCCCGGCGAGCGCACCGCCGACTTCGACACGACGGTCTGGCCGCCGACCGACGCCGAACCCCTCGACCTCACCAACCTCTACGAGCGCATGGCCGAGGGCGGTTACCGCTACGGCCCGCTCTTCCAGGGCCTCCGCGCCGCCTGGCGACGCGGCGACGAAGTCTTCGCCGAGGTCGCGCTGCCCGAAGGCGCCGAGCGCGAGGCCGCCGGTTACGGACTGCACCCGGCGCTGCTCGACGCCTCCCTGCACATCTCCGCCCTGGGCGGCCTCGCCAGGGGCGTGGTTCCGTTCTCCTGGGAAGGAGTGTGCCTGCACGCCTCCGGTGCCCAGGCGGTAAGGGTCCGCATGACCCGCACCGGCGACGAATCCGCAGCGGTCGCCGTGGTCGATGCCGCCGGTGCCCCCGTCGCCAGCGTGGAGAATCTGGTGCTGCGCGCGGTGACCGGCGGGACGGCCGCTGCCGACACCTCGAACCGGGACGCGCTCTTCCGCGTGGACTGGGTCACCGCCCCGGCCACGGAGGACGGTTCCGCAGCGGGCCCGGTCGGCGTGCTGGGCGAGGTCGCCCATCTGCCCCGTGAGGGGTTCCGAGCCTTCGACAACCTCGACGAACTGGCCGCTGGCAGTGAGGTGCCGGAGACGGTACTGGTCGACGCCGGCGCCCCTGCCGGTGACGGCGGTGTGGTCGATTCCGTCCATGCTGCCGCGGTGCGGGCGCTGGAGCTGGCGCGTGCCTGGCTGGCGGAAGAGCGGTTCGCTGCGTCGCGCCTGGTGTTCGTGACGTCGGGCGCCGTGGACGGCTCGGACCTGGCCGGGGCGTCGGTGTGGGGGTTGGTGCGGTCGGCGGTGTCC
>MUMD01000746.1 GCA_002155895.1 Streptomyces rochei | reverse complement strand
GACCACCACCCCGCCACCGCCCGCGCCGGCCGCGCGGCACGACCGCGGCGCCCGCCGCGCCGGACTGCTCGTCACGCTCATCCTCGGCGGGCTGACCGCGACGCCGCCGCTGGCGATGGACATGTACCTCCCCGCGCTCCCGGAGGTCACCCGGTCGCTGAGCGCGCCCGCCGCCACCGTGCAGCTCACGCTGACCGCCTGCCTGGCCGGCATGGCGCTCGGGCAGCTCGTCGTCGGCCCGATGAGCGACCGGTGGGGCCGTCGGCGTCCGCTGCTGAGCGGGCTCGCCGTGTACGTCGTCGCCACCGCCCTGTGCGCGCTCGCGCCCACCGTGGAACTGCTCGTCGCCTTCCGGCTCGCGCAGGGTCTCGCGGGGGCCGCGGCCATCGTCATAGCCCGGGCGGTCGTGCGCGACCTCTACGACGGGGTGGCCATGGCCCGCTTCTTCTCCACCCTCATGCTGATCTCCGGCGTCGCGCCCGTCGTCGCGCCGCTCATCGGCGGGCAGATCCTGCGGGTGACGGACTGGCGGGGCGTCTTCGTCGTGCTGACGGTGGTCGGGGCGGCCCTGGGCGCGGTCGTCTGGGCCAAGCTGCCCGAGACCCTGCCGGAGGAGGAGCGCCACGGGGGCGGTGTCGGCGACACGCTGCGCGCCATGCGGGGGCTGCTCGCCGACCGCGCCTTCACCGGGTACATGCTCGCGGGCGGCTTCGCCTTCGCCTCGCTCTTCGCGTACATCTCGGCGTCGCCGTTCGTCATCCAGGAGATCTACGGCGCCTCGCCGCAGACGTTCAGCCTGCTGTTCGGACTCAACTCGGTCGGACTGGTCGTCGTCGGGCAGATCAACGGGAAGGTGCTGGTGGGGCGGGTGCGGCTGGACCGGGTGCTGCTCCTCGGCCTGCTGATCGTCATCGCCGCCGCGACCGCCCTGCTGCTGATGGCCCTCGGGGTCTTCGGCGAGGTCGGGCTGGTGCCGGTGGCCGCCGCGCTGTTCGTGCTCATGTCGGCGATGGGCATCAGCCTGCCCAACACCCAGGCCCTCGCGCTGATGCGGGTGAAGCGGTCGGCCGGCTCCGCCTCGGCGCTGCTGGGCACGTCCTCCTTCCTGATCGGGGCCGTCGCCTCGCCGCTGGTCGGGATCGCGGGGGAGGACACCGCGCTGCCGATGGCCGTGGTGCAGCTCGTCGCGGCGGTGATCGCGCTCGCCTTCTTCGCGGGGATGTGCCGTCGTCCTTCCCCGGGGGAGGAGAGCTGAGCACCCCGAGACTGCGCAGCGACACCCCGGAGCGGGCCGGGCTCGACCCCGAGCAGCTGCGCCGGGTCGTCGAGGAGGTGCACGGCCTCACCGCCGGGGAGCGGCCCTGGGCGGCGGGGGCCGTCGTCGCCGTCGGGCGCGGGCCGGTGCTCGCCGTGGAGGAGGCGGCGGGCTGGGCCGTGCGCTACTCGGGCTACGACGCGCGCGCCGACGCGGGCGTGGAACTGCCCGAGCGCTCCCGGGTGCCGATGAGTATCGGCACGCCCTTCGACCTCGCGTCCCTGACGAAGGTGTTCACGGCGGTCGCCGCCGTCCAGCAGATCGAGCGGGGCACGCTCGGCATCGACGCGGAGGTCGGGGCGTACCTGCCGGACTTCCGGGCCGCGGCGGCGCACGGCGTCACGGTGCGGCAGCTGCTGACGCACACGTCCGGGCTGCGGCCCGAACTGCCGCTGTACGACTGCGCCGACGACGAGGAGCGGCTGCGGCGGCTGCGGGCGGAGCCGCCGGTGGGGGTGCCGGGGACGTACTGCTACTCGGACCTGAACATGCTGCTCCTCCAGCAGGTCCTGGAGCGCATCACCGGCCGCACGCTCGACGTCCTCGTCCACGACGGGATCACCCGGCCGCTGGGCATGACGGCCACGCACTTCGGGCCGTGCCCGGGGGCGGCGGCCACGGAGGACCAGCGGCGGCCCTGGGCCAAGGCGGACCGGGGGATGCTGCGCGGGGTCGTGCACGACGAGAACGCGTGGGCGCTGGGCGGGGTGGCCGGTCACGCCGGGCTGTTCTCCACGGCACGGGACCTGGCGGTGTTCTGCCGGGCGCTGCTGGCGGGGGGCTCGTACGGGCCGGCGCGCATCCTCGGGCCGGACTTCGTGGAGCTGCTGCTGGCCGAGCCGGGGCTGGGCTTCGCCCTCGACCAGCCGTGGTTCATGGGGGAGCTGGCGGGGCGGGGGGCGGCCGGGCACACCGGGTTCACCGGCACGATGCTGGTCCTCGACCGGGCCACGGACACGTTCGCGGTCCTCCTCGCCAACACGGTCCACCCCCGCCGCCGCCCACCGGACAACGCCCCGCGGGCGGCGCTGGGGACGCGGGTGGCACGGGCGGTGCGGGGCATCTGACCCGGCCCCCCCGCGGCCACCGCCGGTCCAGGGCCGTCCCGTCCTCCGCCTAGAATGCGCCGAGTGAACGACCCCGCCGAAACCCTGCGTGCCGCCCTCGCCGAGCTGGTCGACGGGCTCCCGCCCCGCCAGGCCGCGCAGGCCGTGGAGCGGTTGATCGCCAACTACCGCGGGGACACCCCGACCGACGCCCCGATCCTGCGCGACCGCGCGGACGTCGTCGCCTACGCCGCCTACCGCATGCCCGCCACCTTCGCCGCCGTACGCTCCGCGCTCGCCGCGTTCGCGGACGCCGTGCCCGGCTGGGTGCCCGGCGGTCACGTCGACGTGGGCGGCGGGACCGGCGCCGCCACCTGGGCCGTGGGCGCCACCTGGCCCGGCGAGCGCCCGGTGACCGTGCTCGACTGGGCCGAGCCCGCGCTCACCCTCGGCCGGGAGATCGCCGGTGCCCTCCCCGCCCTGCGCGAGGCCCGATGGCGTCGCGCCCGCATCGGGGCGGGGCTCACCGTCGAGGAGACCGACCTCGTCACCGTCTCGTACGTGCTCAACGAGCTGACCGCCGCCGACCGCGCCGCCCTCGTCGACGGCGCCGCCTCGGCCGCGCGGGCCGTCGTGATCGTGGAAGCCGGTACACCGGACGGGTACGCCCGGGTCATCGAGGCCCGTGACCGGCTCGTCGCCGCCGGATTCCGGGTGGCCGCCCCCTGCCCGCACAGCGCCGCCTGCCCCATCGTCCCCGGCACGGACTGGTGCCACTTCGCGGCGCGGGTCAGCCGCTCCTCGCTGCACCGCCAGGTCAAGGGCGGCTCCCTCGCCTACGAGGACGAGAAGTTCAGCTACGTCGCCGCCACCCGGCTGCCCGCCGAACCCGCCGGCTCCCGGGTGATCAGGCGCCCGCAGATCCGCAAGGGACAGGTCCTGCTCGACCTGTGCGAGCCCGACGAGCGACTGCGCCGCCGGACGGTCACCAAGCGCCACGGCGACCTGTACAAGGCCGCCCGCGACGCGGACTGGGGCGACCCCTGGCCGCCGGAGGCCGACCGGCCCGCGTCGTAGGGGCCGGCGGCCCGGCGTCAGGACGCCGGCCGCGGACGGGGGCCCAGCAGACCCCGCCGTCCGCGCCCTTGTTCGGC
>MUMD01000745.1 GCA_002155895.1 Streptomyces rochei | reverse complement strand
CCCTCCGCGCTGAAGAAGCGGAAGTGAGGGCGGCGTGGACGAGGACGAGCGCGAGGAGACCCGGGACCGGTTCGGGGAGCTGGTGAACATGACACCGGCCGCACTGGAGAAGTGGCTCGCCTCCGAGGAGTCGAAGGACGCCGGGCAGCACAAGGACGGCGGCGAGTCCACCGGCCACGCCTCCGGCCGCCGGATCGTGGAGCTGCTGCGGACCGCGCAGGGCGACCTCACGGACGACGACTACCGGCACATGCGCAAGGTCGTCGGCTACATCCGCCGCCACCTCGCCCAGCGTCCCTCCGGCGACGTACGGGAGACCCGTTGGCGGTACTCGCTCATGAACTGGGGCCACGACCCCCTGGCCTGACCGGAAGGAGAACGCCGCATGGAGGATGCGCACCGGCGCCCCGAGGGCGTCAGCGACGAGACGGTGGCCGCCCTCGGTTCCCTGTCCAAGGCACTGGAGACGACCGAGCGCGCCCGCGGTCACCTGTTCTCCTTCCACCAGCTCACCGGCACGGCCGACCTGGAGCTGGACCGCGCCGTGGAACTGCTGCGGGCGGCGGGGCACCACGAGTGGGCGGAGCGGGTGGAGCGCGAGATCCTCGGACGCAACGTCATCCCCGGCCACTGGACGTTCCAGATCGTCGAGGCGTACGACCGGACGTACTACGAGGCGTTCAAGGAGCTGGAACGCGAGGCGGTGGACCGGCTCGCGCAGGGCCGCGACCACCTGTTCGAGGCGGAGATGAAGGAGGACCGCCGCACCCGCGGCCACCCGGACCACACGGCGCGCCCCGACAGTCCCGGCACGCGCCCAC
>MUMD01000744.1 GCA_002155895.1 Streptomyces rochei | reverse complement strand
CCGAGCCCGGCGGGACGGGCGGCCGCCTGACGCCGGGCGGCGGCCTGGAACACGTCCTCCACCGGGGGCTTCCACGGCGCGACGGACGGCTCGCCCTCGCCGGTCCCGGCGAGGCGGTGCACCTGCTGCGCCCAGGAGGTCTGGCCGCCGCCGGGGCCGGCCGCGACGGGGGCGGCCAGACCTCCTGGGCGCAGCAGNNGCCCGGCTGATCGACACCGTCGTCCTGGGTGCCGTCACCGCCGTGGCCGCCGTACCGCTCGGCCTCAAGGCGGTCGACCACGTCAACGGGAAGATCGACGAGGCCAAGCTCTCCGGCGAGACGGTCACGGTCTGGCTGCTCGACGGCACGACCTCCGCGTACCTGGGCATCGTGCTGGCCGTGCTGCTCCTCTTCGGCGTCGTCTACGAGGCGCTGCCCACCGCCAAGTGGGGCCGCACCCTGGGCAAGAAGCTGCTCGGCCTGGAGGTACGGGACATCGAGGCCCACGAGCCCCCGGCCTTCGGCGCCGCCCTGCGCCGCTGGCTGGTCTACAGCGTCCCCGGCCTCCTGGCCGTCGGCCTGGTCGGCGTCGTGTGGTGCCTGTTCGACCGGCCCTGGCACCAGTGCTGGCACGACAAGGCGGCGAACACGTTCGTCGCGGGCTGACTGGGCCGGGCCTTCGTGCTCGGGTTCCGGTGTCTCGTGCGCCCGCTACTCCGGACGGCCGCTCGCCGGATGCGAGGCAACAGACTCCGGGTTCGACTCGGGACATGAGCAGCGAACCGCCCCCCGGCCCCGGCGGGCAGCCGCCGGAAGACGACCCGTTCAGGAAGCGTCCCCCGTCCGACGGAACGGGCTCGCCCTACGACAGCCCGCCCCCGCACGGCAGTACCGGCGAGCCCCCGCCGTACGGCGGCAGCGCACCCCCGCCCCCGGGCGGCGGCGGA
>MUMD01000743.1:426-575 GCA_002155895.1 Streptomyces rochei | reverse complement strand
GCGCCGCCAGGCCCGCTTGAGCAGTCCCGGGAATCCGGCGTCGGCTTCACGCACCCGGTCCGGCTTGAGGGTGGCGCCGGCGACCAGGCCGAGGCGGCTGGGGCGGCGGCTGATCCGCTTCCGGGCGTTGGCGGCGCGGCGGGATTCCC
>MUMD01000743.1:0-300 GCA_002155895.1 Streptomyces rochei | reverse complement strand
TGTCGCACGTGATGCACTCGGACTTCTCGATACGCCGCGGCGGCTTCTTCCAGTTGTCGGGGCGGTCACGCTGGGCAATTCGCTCGACCCGCCCAGACAGCGCGGCCGACGAAGCGATCTTCTTCATGAGCTCGGAACCCCTTCGGGTGAGTCTTCCTGGCCACAACCGGGATGCATCCGATGGTCCTTCGGCCTTCTCGACCGGCCCCGGAGCCGTGATGGGAATCGGGTCGAGCCCGCGCTCCCGATGGCTTGTTTCAGACCGTCGTCCCGGTGCGCGGCCGCGGTTCCTCACAGGCG
>MUMD01000742.1 GCA_002155895.1 Streptomyces rochei | reverse complement strand
GGTCGTAGGCGGGGCGCAGCAGCAGGTCGGCCAGGAGTTCCAGCGCGGCCGGCAGCCCTTCCGCCAGCACGCCGGCCGACCAGACCAGGTGCTCGGCGGTGACCACGGTGCTCAGCTCGGCGCCGAGTCCGGCCGCCAGGTCGGCCACGGACCGCCGGTCGCGGGTGGTCGAGGCGGTGCCGAGCCCGGTGGCGAGCAGTTCCTGGGCGACGGCGAGGGCGGGTTCGGTGCGGGCGTACGGCAGGACCAGGCGCAGCTCGGCCAGGGGCGCGCCCGGCACGGTGACGACGACGGTGTCCAGGCCGTTGGGGAGGACCGTGCGCAGGGTCTCCCGGCCGGTCGGTGCCGGTCGGCGCGGGGCGGTCGTGGCCTTCATGGGGTGGCCCTCTCCAGGGTCCGGACGGTGCTGGGTGCGGTGAGCAGGGCGCGCGCGGCGGCCGACACCTCGGGGGCGGTCACGGCGGCCAGGTGCTCGGGGACGGTGTCGGGGCCGGTGCCGTCCAGGCCCGGGAAGAGCAGTGCGGCGCGGCCGTGGGTGACGGCACGGGCGGTGAGCGAGTCGGCCTGGCGGTGGCAGGCGGCTCGCAGCACGGCCAGCGCGGGCCGCAGCTCCTCCTGGCCGGGCGGTTCGGCGGCCAGCTCGGCCAGGGTGTCCCGCCACAGGCCGACCGCCTCGTCGGTGCCGGTGCCCGGCGCCCGGCCGAGCAGGACGAGCGCGAGGTCGGGGGCGGCGGAGGCGAGCCACTGGCCCTGGTAGCCGCAGCGCACGGTCGCCGCGTCCAGCCGGGCCGTCCGGGTGAGCAGCCCGGGGAGCCGGGAGCGGCGCAGGACCTCGCACAGGACGGTTTGCGCGAAGTACGTGCCCCGGTCCCGGCGGGGGTCGGCCAGGGCGTGCCCGATGGCCACACCGTCGCGGTGGTAGGGCACGGGGGCCTCGTGTCGGGGCGTCACACCGTGGGGCCGGACGGACGGGGACGGGGACGAGGGCACGGACAAGGACGGGGAC
>MUMD01000741.1 GCA_002155895.1 Streptomyces rochei | reverse complement strand
CGACTGCATGCCGGGCGCCGGCTCGCACTCGGCGACGACGAGGGTGACCAGGTCGAACGGGTTGTCCGGACCCGACCGGCTGCGCCCCTGGGTGAGGGTGTACAGGCGGTCGGGGGCGTCGTCCCTGCCGGGGCGGCTCATGACGTACGGGGCTGTGCGGTGAGGTGCTCGCCGAGCTGCTCGATCAGCTCGCTCATGTTGTGCCCGACGAGCCCGGCGTCCGCGTCCTCGGAGGTGACGACGGCCAGGTGCGCGCCCTCGCCCGCCTCCACGATGAACAGGATGCCGCCGTAGAACTCGGTCATGGCCGAACGCACCCCGCCGCTGCCGTCGCCGAACTCCACCGACGCGCCGTGGGACAGCGACTGGATGCCGGCGGCGATCGCGGCCAGTTGGTCGGCCTGGTCCACGGACAGCTCGGGGGTGCGGCAGAGCTTGAGGCCGTCCCGGGACAGGACGAGCGCGTGCCGCGCACCCGGCGTGCGCTCCAGGAGGCCCTCGATGAGCCAGGTGAGCTTGTCGTCGGCGGTGGTCGAGCCGGTCATGGAGTGGTGTCGCCTTCCGGGTGCGCGTGCGAGTGGGACGGGTGGTCGGGGGCCGTCTCGGTCGGGGTGGGGTCGGTGCGGTCCGCCGGCGCGGCGTCGTCCCGCGGTTCCGGGCCGGTGGGACCGGCGGCCCGTACGGCCTGGCGGAAGCTGCTGAAGCGGGCCGCGCGTGTCTTCGCGTCGTCGGCGGGCGGGGCGGTGCGCGGCGCGGCGTCCCGGGCGCCCGCCCGTGCGCGTTCGGCGGCGGCGAGGGTGCGGCCCCGGCGGCGCCTGGGCAGCCCGGCGGCCTCGGCCGGCGCCGTCGGCCCGCCCTCCCGGGCCGCGGACTCGT
>MUMD01000740.1 GCA_002155895.1 Streptomyces rochei | reverse complement strand
CCGTCGCGGGCGACGCCACCGGCTGGTCCCTGGAGGAGCGGCTGTACAACCAGGTCTGGGGCATGTTCGAGGACCTGGCCCGCACCACCGCCGCCTATCGCAGCGCCGTGGACTTCGCCGACTCGCGCAGGGAGAAGGAGCTCGACCAGGTCCTGTCCGACCCGCGCAACCGGATCGGCGGTCAGGGAGACGCCGCCCGCGAGGCGGCCCACGCCCGGTACGAACAACTCGTCTCGCAGGCCAGACAGGCCCTGGACCGGGACGTGGCCCAGCTCGCCGCCGAGGCCGAGGTCGTCGAACCCGCCCTCCCGGCGGCCTACGCACGCTGGGACAACCCCGTCTGGCACGCCTACCGCGTCCCCATGGAGATCCCGATGGCCCTCCGGCTCGGCGATCTGCACCTGTCCGAGGCGGACCGCGTGCGCATCCCGATGCTGGTCCGGCTGCCGCTGGAGCGGGGCCTGTGGATCGACAGCGGGCGCGCGGCCTCGCTCGACGGCTCCCTCACCGACGCGCACGAGATGCGACGCCTCGGCCTGGAGGCGGCGGTCGCCCACGCCGCCCGGCTGCTCGCCGTC
>MUMD01000739.1:894-1100 GCA_002155895.1 Streptomyces rochei | reverse complement strand
CGGCCACCAGGCCGGGCCGCTCGCGGTCGAGCAGGCCGCGCAACCGGTCGAGATCGAGTCCGGGCGGGTGGTCGGGGCTCATCGGCGCTCCTCGGGCAGGTGAACAGTACCCGAGTCATGATGCCGACCAGTCGGTATGCAGTCCAGGGGTGGAGCGCAACGTGATCGGGGCCACGCGGCGCTCGCACCGGCCCGCCGGGCGGGCC
>MUMD01000739.1:0-858 GCA_002155895.1 Streptomyces rochei | reverse complement strand
CGCGTGCGCGGTGTGCGCGGCGGGCTCGCACTCGTCCCAGTGGCCGCTGTGCGCGCGGTGCAGGTGGCCGTCGTGCGCGTAGTCGACGTGGTCGCCGTGGGGCACCTCCGGGTGCCCGCAGTCGGGGCCGTGGGTGTGCTCGTGGGCGGTGTGCTCCTGGTGCAGTGTGGTCATGGCGCTCACCTTAACGGGGTGTATGCGGACATTCCGGTTGCGTGAGGACCGGGTACCCCGGAGGGTCGGAGCCATGAAGGCGATCAGCTACGCACGGTACGGCGGCCCCGAGGTGCTGGAGTACGGGGAGGTGCCGGACCCCCGGGTCGGGCCCGACTCGGTGCTGGTGAGGGTGCGGGCCGCCGCCGTGAACCCGGTCGACTGGAAGTGCCGCGACGGTCACCTCGACGCGATCCTCCAGCCCGTCTTCCCGGTGGTCCCGGGGTGGGACGTGTCGGGGGTGGTGGTCCGGCCCGGTGCGTCGGTCACGGAGTTCACGGTGGGTGACGAGGTCATCGGGTACGTCCGTGAGGACTTTCTCTCCCGGGGGACCTTCGCCGAGTACGTGGCGGCGCCCGTGCGCACGCTCGCGCGCAAGCCGCGCAATCTCTCCTTCGAGGAGGCGGCCGGGCTGCCGCTCACCGGGCTGACGGCGTACCAGGTGCTGACGAAGGCGCTGCGGGTCAAGCGGGGCGAGACCGTCCTGGTGCACGCGGCGGCGGGCGGGGTCGGGTCCATCGCCGTCCAGCTGGGGCGGCACCTGGGGGCGCGGGTGATCGGCACGGCGAGCGAGCGCAACCACGCCTTCGTGCGGGGCCTCGGCGGGGAACCGGTGACGTACGGGGCTGTCCCTTAGACACATCG
>MUMD01000738.1 GCA_002155895.1 Streptomyces rochei | reverse complement strand
GCGGCCTCCAGGTCGGCGGCGCTCGCGACGGGGCGTACGCCGGCGGCGCGCAGGTCGCGCGGGTTGAAGCCGGCGGCGTGGCGGGTGAGGACGTCGATCTCGTCCTGGCGGGAGGGGAGGGGGACGGTGAGCTTGAGGAGGAAGCGGTCCAGCTGGGCTTCCGGGAGGGGGTAGGTGCCCTCGTACTCGACCGGGTTCTGGGTCGCCGCGACCAGGAACGGCTCGGGGAGCGGACGGGGGGTGCCGTCGACGGTGACCTGGCGTTCCTCCATGGCTTCGAGGAGGGACGACTGGGTCTTCGGGGGCGTGCGGTTGATCTCGTCGGCGAGGAGCAGGTTGGTGAAGGCCGGGCCCGGCTGGAAGGAGAACTCGGCGGTCCGGGCGTCGTAGACCAGGGAGCCGGTCACGTCGCTCGGCATCAGGTCCGGGGTGAATTGGACGCGCTTGGTGTCGAGTTCCGTCGCGGCGGCCANNNCGGCGCGGGCGTTGCCCGGGTCCCCGGTCTGCCCGGCGTTGTCAGTGGTCGGGTCCATCATGGACGACGTACCTGCCTTTCGAGGGCGTCGAGTTGGTCGGCGAGGGCGATGAGGGCCGCGTCGTCGCCGGGCGGCGGGCCGAAGAGGAGGGTGTGCAGGGACCGTCCGTCGCCGTGTGGGTCGTGGAGGTGGGCGGACAGGGCGGGGAGCAGAGCCTCGGGCGTGTGTGCCTGGGCGACGGGGGTGCCTACGAGGGGGGCGAGGCGGGTGCGGGTGGCGGAGCGAAGAGCGGTGGCCGCGCGGTCGCGGGCGTTCGCCTTGCGGTAGAGGCGGGCGCGGCCTTCGGCGGTCTCGGAGGCGCGGATCGCGACGGGGAGTTTCTCGGGGACCAGGGGGCCGAGCCGGCGTGCCCGCCACAGGGCCGCGAGGGCCGCGGCGATGAAGAGTTGCAGGGTGCCCCACAGCCAGCCGGAGGGGAGCAGGTGGAAGAAGCTGCGTTCGTCGTCCGGGGCCGTGGTGTCGGAGACCGAGGGGAGGTACCAGACCAGGTGATCGCGGGAGCCGAGGAGTTGCAGGGCGAGCGAGGCGTTGCCGTGCTCGTCGAGGTGGTTGTTGTAGAGGATGTCGGGGGCGCCGAGGACGACGGTGTCGCCCGGGGTGCCCTCCCCGGCCGCCGCTCCCGAGGGGTGGGGGATGCGGAGCAGGGTGGCGAGGCGCCGGCTCGGGTAGCAGGCGTCGGCCTCGATGTGGCCGCTGCTGTAGCGGATGCCGCCCGTGTCCGCGGTGCCGGCGCGGCGGGCGGCGGGCAGGTCGCAGGCGGGGG
>MUMD01000074.1 GCA_002155895.1 Streptomyces rochei | reverse complement strand
GGTCGGCACGAGGGCGCGCTCCTGTCGTGTACGGGGTCGAGGGCCGGGTGCGGACCGGCCGCGAGGCAGACTATCGCAATGACAATCATTTCCATTAAGGTGCTCTCGGCCCGCTGCGGGACCTCTCCCGACGCGCACCTGAGACCACGTCGACGACCACCCAAGGACCCCCATGGACCTCACGACGACCGATTCCGCCCTGCTCGAACAGTTGCCCCCGCCCCTCCCCGCCGACCGGATCATCGCCCTCAACCAGCCCAAGGCGGACCTGCACACGACCCGTTCCCACGAGTGGAACGGCTGGACCTTCGACGTCCCGCCCGGCGTCTTCGTCCCGGGCTGGACCAGCCGGCTGATCCACGAACGGCTGCTCGACGGCCGGATCGAGACCCGCGGCCGCCGCTACGCCGCCATGGGCGTCGGACTCGGTGTCGAGGCCGTGGCCGCGGGGCTGCGGGGAGCCACGGAGATCCACGCGATCGACGTCCACCCGCCGAGCGTGGCCGCCGCCACCCGCCACTACCGGCGGCTCGTCGGCGAGCGCCCGGACACCGCCTTCCACCCGCTGGTGAGCGACGTCTTCGACGCGCTCCCGGACGAAGTCCGCCTGGACGTCGTCACCTTCAACCCGCCCGCCGTCAGCCAGACCGTCAGCGACGACCCCGACGTCGTCCGCAACGTGTGCGTGGGCGCGCCGCTCCTCGCCAAGTTCTTCGCCCAGATCGCGGAACGGGACCTCCTCGCCCCCGACGGCGAGATCTACCTCATCGCCTCCAACACCGCCGACCTGCGGGCGATCGTGCGGCACGCCCTCGACCACGGACTCAGCCCCCGCGTCGACCACCTGCACGACTGGCGGGACGGCGTACTGACCTTCCTCTTCCGCATCACCCACGACACGCCCCGCACCGGAGGGCAGCGATGAAGAACACCGACGAACTCCTGGCCGGCGTCCTGGCGGGCGAGCACGGTCCCCGTCCCGACGGACTGGTGGCCACCAGCGTGTTCTGGGTCCACCACGGCACCCGGCTGGCCGGCGGGAACACCACGTACCTCAACCAGTACGTCCTCGTCCGTCTGGGCGGCGCCTTCGGCGGCTGTGCCTTCGAAGCGGGCGAGGTCGACCCCTCCGTGTGCCGCGACGCCTCCGGCACCCCGCTCGACACCCTGCTGCGCGAGGCGCCCCGCCCGCTGCGGATCGCCGCGCTCGACGCCTACCTCGGTGCGGCACGACCGCACCGCGAGGCGGTCGCGGCGGAACGGGTCACCCTGCCCGCCGGTACGCCCGAGATCCGGGCGAGGGCCCGGGACGAGGCCATCGCCGGGCTCCTGGACATCCCGGCCGGCGCGCGGGTCGCACTGATCGGGGTGGTCGACCCGCTCGTCGCCGCCATCCGTGAGCGCGGCGGCACACCCCTGCTCTGCGACTTCAACCTGCGCACCACCCGGTGGGGCGACCCGGTCGCCGACGACATGCACGAGGTGCTCGACACCGCCGACGCGGTGGTCGCCACCGGCATGACCCTGGGCAACGGCAGCTTCGACACCGTCGTGGCCCGTTGCCGCGAACGCGGCGTGCCCCTGGTGGTCTACGCCCAGTCCGGCAGCGCCGTGGCGCGCGCGTTCCTCGGGGCGGGGGTGACCGCCCTGTCCGCGGAACCCTTCCCCTTCTCCCAGTTCAGCGCGGAACCCACGACCCTGTACCGCTACCGGGCGGCGGCCGCCGCATGACGGCTGCCACCCGCCGGCCGGCCCGGCCCGACGCCGCCGCCCGCGGCGCGACGGGCACCGGCCGCGCCGCCGCCCACCACGGCGAGATCCTGCAGGGCGTCTTCCTCGACGAGCGCCGCCGCCCCTGCCACGGACTGGTGACCCTGCCGGTCGTCGGGCGGGGGAGCACCGCCCGCTTCACCCAGCGGCCCGGATGCCCGCCCGAGGAGGTGACGGTCTCGCCGGCCGGCCGGACCAAGGCGCGGGCGGCGGCCGTCCTCGCCGTGCACGCGTGCGCGGCGCGCCGCCGCCGCGAACCGTGCGGCGGGGAACTGGTGCTCACCGGAGACCTCCCCGTCGGACTCGGCATGGGCTCGTCCACCAGCGACGTCATCGCCACGGTGCGCGCGGTCGCCGCCTCGTGGGGCCTGCTGCTGCCGCCCCGGACGATCGCCCGGATCGCGGTGCGCGCCGAGGGTGCCAGCGACCCCCTGATGCACGGATCACGTCCGCTGCTCTTCGCCCAGCGTGAGGGCCGGGTCCTGGAAACGCTCGGCACCGCCCTGCCGCCCGCCGTGGTGGTCGGGTGCGCGCTCGGCGGAGGGGAACCGGTCGACACCCTCTCGCTCCCCGCCCCCGACCACGGCGAGGACCTCCACGCCTACGAGCACCTGCGGCGCATGCTCCGCCGGGCGGTGACCGACGCCGACACCGCGCTGCTCGGCCGGGTGAGCACGGCCAGCGCCCGGATGCGGCAACGCGTCCTGCGGCACCGGGAGTTCCCGGCGCTCACCGGCATCGCCGACAGCACGGGCGCCGCCGGTGTCCAGATCGCCCACAGCGGCAACGTGGCGGGCCTCCTCTACGACCCCCGCACCCCCGGCCTGCACCGCCGACTGCGCCGCTGCGCCCGCGCCCTGGACCGCGCAGGCATCCCGCAGACCCGGACCTTCACCACGTTCGCGACCCCCCACCAGCGAGGAGTTCCCCCGTGGACGCACACATCTCGGACGCCGTCGGCCGACCGGACCTGATACGCCTCGACGGCGAACTCGTCTGCCTGCGCTTCGAGACGATGAAGGTCGTCTCGGCCCTGGCCGCCGTGCGCCACCTGCTCGACACCGGAGCGGTACGCCGCGGGGACACCCTCGTCGACAGCTCCAGCGGCATCTACGCCTACGCCCTCGCCCTGGCCTGCCACCGCTACGGCATGCGCTGCCACATCGTCGGCTCCACCACGGTCGACCACACCCTGCGCACCCAACTCGACGTGCTCGGCGCGCACCTGGAGCAGATGCGGCCCACCGCCGACCTCAAACTGGACCAGAGCCGCCGGGTCGCCCGCGTCCGGGAGATCCTGCGCGACCACCCCGACTACCACTGGATGCGCCAGTACCACGACGACGTCCACTACCTCGGCTACGAGGCCGTCGCCGAGCGGATCCTGGCGGAGACGGACGGCGGACCGCTGGTCCTCGTCGGCGGCGTGGGCTCGGGGGCCTCCACCGGCGCCCTCGCCCACTATCTGCGGAAACGTTCCGTCGATGTGCGGCTCGTCGGTGTCCAGCCGTACGGGAGCGTCACCTTCGGCAGCGAGCACGTCGCCGACCCGGAGATCATCATCGCCGGGATCGGCAGTTCCATCCCCTTCGGCAACGTCCGCCACGACCACTACGACACCGTTCACTGGGTGGCCTTCGACGCCGCCCTCGCGGGCAGCGTCGACCTGCTGCGCCGGCACGCCGTCTTCGCCGGACTCTCCACCGGGGCCGCCTACCTCGCCGCCCGCTGGGAACGGGGCGAGGACCCCGGCCGGACGGTCCTGTTCATCGCGGCCGACACCGGTCACCGCTACGTCGACACCGTCTTCGGCCGGCACCGGGAGGCGGCGCGGGTCGATGACCTGGCGCCCCGTCAGGTGCGCGGCACGGACGAACTCGTTCTGCCGTGGTCGCGCATGAGCTGGAACGGTTCACCCGCTCCCGAGGCGGCGGTCCCGCGCGAACGGGGCGGTGGGCGGAGGTGAACGGCGACACGGGCCGGCGCCGCCCGGACGTTACAGGCGTGTTCCCGGGGTACCCGCGTGGGCGTGCCGAGGCCGCTCGCCGGTCCTCGGCGCGGAGCACGACGCATCCGGTAGAGAGGAAGGTTGTCAGATGAGCACGGTCAAGGAAGCGGTGGAAGTCGAGGTCCCCGTGCACACCGCCTACAACCAGTGGACGCAGTTCGAGGAGTTCCCGCGGTTCATGGAGGGGGTGGAGAAGGTGACGCAGCTCGACGACCGCCGCAACCACTGGACCACCCAGGTCAGCGGCGTGAAGCGCGAGTTCGACACCGAGATCGTCGACCAGCTCCCCGACGAGCGCATCACATGGCGCACCACCACGGGGGACACCCGGCAGAAGGGCACGGTCCGCTTCCAGCGCCTGGACGACACGCACACCAGGGTCGAGCTCGTCATGGAGGTCGAGCCCACCGGTGTCGCCGAGAAGACCGGCGACATGCTGGGCGTGATCGACCGGCGGGTCAAGGGGGACATGCACCGCTTCAAGGAGTACATCGAGGGCCGCGGCGGCGAGACCGGTGCGTGGCGCGGGCGCATCCGGCCGGGGGAGTGACGCAGGCCCTACCCCGTATCGCGGAGCCGGTGCCGGCGGGCGGACGAGCCGCCGGCACCGGCTCCGCGCGCGTCTGCTCCCCGCCCGCCGACCGGAAAGCCGGGGACACGGCCATCGGGCTGCTGCTCGCCGCGGTCGCGCTGGCCAGGCTGGCCCAGCGCTACCGCGGTGGGCGGCCGGCGCGGTGACGGCAGCCTCCGCCAGCGGGGACCAGGGTGTCGCCGCCGCCCTGTGACGGCGACACACCGTGGCCCGGCCGGGCGGGCCCGGTACCGGCGCCGTCGGTCCGCACGGCGGAATCGGTCCGGTTTTCCGGTGCCGGATCGGACCGGGACTCCGGGCCGATCGGTCCCTACGGTGGAGCCGTTCCTGACCGAGCCCGCACGTCGTGACGTGCGGGGAAGACCGAGGTGACACCGATGCTCCGACGCCGAGTCGGGGGCCCCTCCGGCCCCCTCGTCAGCGCCCTGTGCCTGGGCGCCCTGCCCTTCGGCACCACCGTGGACCAGAAGACGTCGTTCGCCATCCTCGACCGGTTCGTCGAGGCCGGAGGCGATCTCGTCGACACCGCCGACAACTACGCCTTCTGGGCCCCCGGCGGGACCGGCGACGAGAGCGAGCGGACCATCGGCCGCTGGCTGGCCGACCGCCGCCGGTACGACGACGTGGTGATCTCCACCAAGGTGGGTGCCCGGCCCACCGTCCCCGGCACCGGCCTGGAGACGGCCGAGGGACTGTCGGCACCGGTGATACGCAAGGCCGCGGAGGACAGCCTGCGACGCCTGGGCACGGACCGCATCGACGTGTACTGGACGCACATCGAGGACCGGTCCGTCCCCCTGGAGGAAACACTCGGGGCCCTCGACGGCCTGGTCGGCGACGGCAAGGTGGCGGTGCTCGGCTGCTCCAACCACGCCACCTGGCGCACCGAGCGGGCCCGCGCGACCTCCCGGGCCCACGGCTGGACGGGTTACACCTGTGTGCAGCAGCGCTACTCCTACCTCCAACCGCGCCTCGACATCGGACTGCCGGAGGGCGGACACGTCCATGCCACCGCCGAACTCCTCGACTACGTGCGCGCCGAGCCCGTCCTGACGCTGATGGCCTACTCGTCACTGCTGTCGG
Organism: Streptomyces rochei; assembly: GCA_002155895.1. Taxonomy (GTDB): domain Bacteria; phylum Actinomycetota; class Actinomycetes; order Streptomycetales; family Streptomycetaceae; genus Streptomyces; species Streptomyces rochei. The sequence continues at coordinate 27,760 of MUMD01000074.1, read as the reverse complement.
GCGCGTACACACGGCCGGACAAGTCCCTGCCGGCCGCCTACGACCACCCCGGCACCGGACAGCGCCTGACCGCCCTGCGGGAGGTGGCCGCCGAGCTGGGCGCCACGGTCAACCAGGTGGTACTGGCCTGGCTGCTCGGCGGCGACCCGCCGGTGGTCCCGATCGTGGGCGTGAGTTCCGTCGAGCAACTGGACGAAGCGCTGGGCGCCGTCGCACTGGAACTGCCCGTCGAACTCAGGGCGCGCCTCGACCACGCCGCACGGGGCTGACCGAGGCGCGGTCCGACCCGGGGGCCCACCTCACGTCAGCCCGCCGGCTCCCCGCCACCCCCGTCGCCGAGGCTGCCCCGGTCGCGCTCGTGGTCGTGCTCGTGGACGCCGCCGTGGTGGTGCTCGCGGTCCTGGCCCCGGCGCCGGGCCGCGGCGACGGCCTCCGCCAGGCGCCGCACGGCGCCGGGCACGGCCTGGTCCGCCACATTCCCGTACCCGAGGACCAGCGTCCGGCCGGCGGCGTCCGCGGTCCGCACCATGCGGTGGTCGTCGAGGTCCGCCAGCCTCACGTCCCGCCGGGCCGCCTCCTCGACGACCACGGCGGCCGAGCAGTCCGGCAGGGACAGCAGCAGATGGAAACCGGCCGCCGCCCCCGACACCGGCAACCCGGGCAGCGACGCCGCGAGTTCGGCCAGCAGGCGGTCCCGCCGCCGTTTGTAGCGCAGCCGCGACGCCCTCAGGTGGCGGTCGTAGGCGCCCGCGGCCAGGAAACGGGCGAACGCCTCCTGGTCGATCACGGGCGGCGGCATGCCTCCGACGTGCTCCGCGCCGAGGACGGCGGACCAGCGGGGCGGGGCCACCGCCCAGCCGATCCGCAGGGCCGGCGAGAGGGTCTTGCTGACCGAACCCATCAGCACGACGTGCTCCGGGGCCATGCCCTGCAGGGCCCCCACGGGATGGCGGTCGTAGCGGAACTCGGCGTCGTAGTCGTCCTCCAGCACCAGGCCGTCGACCTCGCGGGCCCAGGCGACCAGCTCGGCGCGGCGGGCCGGGGCGAGGACCACACCGGTCGGGAACTGGTGGGCCGGGGCGACGATCACCGACCGCACCTGCCGCGCCCGTCGCAGCAGATCCACCCGCAGGCCGTCACCGTCCACCGGCACCGGGACGGGGACAAGGCCCGCCGCCCTGACGGTGGCGCCCAGCCGCGACCAGCCGGGGTCCTCCACGGCCACATGGGTGTGGCCCTCCGTCCGCAGGGCGCGGCACAGCCGGAGCACCGCGTCGAGCGTGCCGGCGCAGACCACGAGCTGCCGGGCGTCCAGCGACGCGCCGCGCCCGCGTACCAGGTACGCGGCGAGCCGCTGCCGGAGGCGGGCGAGACCGGCCGCGTCGGGATATCCCAGCTCGGCCCACTCCAGGGTGGCGGTGGCCTCCCGCACCGCCTCGGCCCATCGTCTGCGGGGAAATGCCCGCAGGTCGGGAACGCCCGGCAGCAGGTCGAACTCCGGCTCCCAGCGCGCGGCGACGGCACCGCCGGCCTCCGGGGCGGCGACGGCGCCCGCCCGGACCCTGGTGGCCGAGCCGCTGCGCGCCTCCAGGTACCCCTCGGCGACGAGCTGGGCGTACGCCTCCGTCACCACCCACCGCGAGCACCCCAGGTCCGCCGCGAGGCTCCGGCTCGGCGGCAGCGTGCTGCCGGAGGCGATGCGCCCGCCGGTCACCGCGGTCCGCAGGGCACGGGCCAGCCGCACGTGCAAGGGCCCGTCCGCCGGATCGCCCAGCTCCAGGAAGGTGCCCCAGGCCGAGTCCGTACGATCGTCCGCCACGCCCGCGGCCTAGTCCCGCGGGGCCAGGGTGCGCAGGACGCAGAACTCGTTGCCCTCGGGGTCCGCCATGACCACCCAGTTCCGGTCGGGTCCCTGGCCCACGTCCCGCTTGGTGGCGCCGAGACCGAGCAGCCTGGTCACCTCCTCGTCGGTGCCGCGGTCGACCGGGCTGACGTCGAGGTGGAGCCGGTTCTTGACGGTCTTCTCCTCGGGCACCCGGACGAACAGCAGCGTGGGCGCCGCCTGCCGGGCGCGGACCTCCTCGACGGTCGGTGTCCAGGAGCCGATCTCGACCTTGTCCTCACTCCGGTCGATCACTCGGAAATCGAGGACCTCGCACCAGAAGGCCGCGAGCCTCTCCGGATCGTGACAGTCGACGGCCAACTCGGTGAACCTGCTTGTCATGACTCCCCTTCGAGGACGGACCTACGGTAAGGACGGAGAGCAGCGTACGGGCATGACGCCACGGTGCGAGCCGCCGGTCGACCGCCTCCCCTTTAGGCTTGCCCCCATGAATCGATGGGAGCAGCTGACCGGTGGCACGTCCGGTGAGCAGTACGCCGCCCGCTTCGCGGAACTCGCCGACCGCGGACAGGACGTGCACGGCGAGGCACGCCTGTGCGCCGCGCTGGTGCCGCCCGGGTCCCGGGTGCTGGACGCCGGCTGCGGCACCGGGAGGGTCCTCGTCGAACTCGCCCGGCTCGGCTACGACGGAGTGGGGGTGGACCGCGACGCCTCCATGCTGGCCGTGGCGCGTCGCAGCGCCCCCCGGCTGACCTGGGTGCAGGCGGACCTGGCCGACCTCGACCCGTCCACCGCGGGCACCGGCTTCGACCTCGTCGTCGCCGCCGGCAACGTCTTCCCGCTCCTCGCGCCCGGCACCGAGGGCGCCGTGGCCGCCGCGCTGGCCGGGGTCCTGCGGCCGGGCGGTCTGCTCGTCGCCGGTTTCGGCCTGGACCGGGAGCACCTTCCCGTGCCCCCCGGCCTCACGCTGGCCGAGTACGACGGCCACTGCGCCGCGGCCGGCCTCACCCTCACCGACCGCTTCGCCACCTGGGACGCCGACCCCTACGAGGGCGGCGGCTACGCGGTCAGCGTCCACCGCCGCTGACCGCACGGCGGGACCGGGGCGTCACCCCTCGCGCAGGCTCGTCACCAGGTCCCGCGGCAGGCCGTGGGTGTCGTGGAGGTAGCGGAAGTCCTCCTCTCCCAGCGGGCCCCGGAACCGAGGCCGGGCGAGCACCTTCCGGCCGCGCTCCAGAAGCCGGCGGAACCCCTGCTCCTCCTCCAGCAGCAGCCGGCGCACCGGCTCGGGGCCGCCCACCTGACGGAAGTGGTCCAGTGTGTGCGACAGCGGTTCGCGCGGGAGGTCGCCGAGTCCGCGCGAGGGGTCGTCCCGCCACAGCACGGTGAGTACCCGGCGCACCAGACGCCGCAGCACATAGCCCCGTCCGGTGGGGGCCGGGCGTACCCCGTCGCCGATGATCACGACGGCCGAGCGCAGGTGGTCGCAGACCAGCCGCAGCGACGGCTCCTGAAGGGGCCACAGGGTGGGCACGAGACGCCGCCACGGTTCGAAGACGTCGCACTCGAAGACCGACGAGGCGCCCTGCAGCAGCGAGGCGAGGCGTTCCACCCCGAGGCCGGTGTCGACGTTGCGCTGCGGGAGGGGCACGAGGCGGCCGTCGTCGAGTCGGCGGTGGCGCATCATGACGTGGTTCCACACCTCCACCCAGCGGTCGTCCCGGGTGGGCGTGGAGTGCGGCGGAGGCGGGGTGTCGCCCGTCCACAGGAAGATCTCCGAGTCGGGTCCGCAGGGGCCGACCGGCCCGTTGGACCACCAGTTGTCCTCCACCGTCCGTTCCACGGGCACCCCCCGCTCCCGCCACAGCCGGAGCGAGTCGGTGTCCGGCCCGACCTGCTCGTCGCCGCCGAACACGGTGGCGTGCAGCAGGCCCGGATCGATGCCCAGTCCTTCGGTGAGCAGCCGGTAGCCCCAGTCGAGGCTCTGCCGTCCCTCGTAGTCGCCCAGCGACCAGGTTCCCAGCATCTGGAAGACGGTCAGGTGGGTGCTGTCGCCGACCTCGTCGAGGTCCGTGGTGCGCAGGCACCGCTGCACGTTGACCAGCCGCCGGCCCGAGGGATGCGGGCGGCCCTCCAGATACGGGGTGAGCGGGTGCATGCCGGACGTCGTGAACAGCACCGGGTCGCCGGGCGGCGGCAGCAGCGTCGAGCCGGTGATCGGGCGGTGCCCCTGCTCCTCGTAGTACTCGACGAACGTACGGATCAGGTGCTCGGTGTTCATGGGGTGACTCCTTCGCGTGGTGGCAAACGAGGCACCGGAGAACCGGAGAACGGGACCGTGCGGGCGGTGGGGCGAGGCGCGGGAGGACAGGGCACCGCACGACCGCCGGCGGTCCGTTTCCGGTCGCCGGCGGGAAAGGGGAGGAGGTCAGGCGGCGGCAACCGGCGAGCTGGTCGCTCGCGCGGTCATGAGGAGGCTTCGCCCGATGACGTTCATGTCCCCCAAGGTAACGCCTCCCGCGGAGCGCGGGCACCCGATTAACGCCGGGGCCCCGTCACCCCTGCCTGATGGCGGTACGCGGTGATCCTCACGCGAATGGCCGTAAACAGCCGTCAACGGCGTACAACCACCGAACGGGCGCAAAGGTCTCCATAGGTGGCTTCGGCAACACCATGGGGAGGCCAGTCCGTTCAGGGATCGAGGTGCCATGAAGCGTTCCATGAAGACCGTGGGAGCATCGTTGACCGCCGTCGTGGCGGTGGGGGCGGGGCTGCTGGCGGCGGCTCCGGCCGCCGGTGCCGCCACCACCGGTGCGACGGCGTCGTACAACGGGGTCTGCGGCTCCGGCTACAAGGTGGTGAACTCCATGCCGATCGGCGGCGCCGGCACGGTGTATCTCACCTACAACTCGGCGTCCGGCAAGAACTGCACCGTCACCGTTCGGAACAGCACCGGCTCACCGACGTACATGGTGGCCTACGTGCGCAACATCGACAGCGGTGAGGACCAGTACGACGAGGGCGAGTACCGCTCGTACGCGGGTCCCGTGTACGTCTCGGCGCGCGGCGCCTGCGTGGAGTGGGGCGGCGTCATCGGCAACCTGCAGGCGTGGAACTACGGCTCCAACTGCGGTGCGCTCGCGGCCGGGGCGCCGCAGAAGGACTGGTTCGCCGGCGACCGGTGAGCCGACGCCACCGGAACGACGGACGGGCGGGGTCCTGCCGAGCGGCGGGGCCCCGCTTCCCGTTGCCGGTCACCGGCGTGCCAGCAGGCGGAACTCGTTGCCGTCGGGATCGGCCAGCACCACTCCGCCCTCGCCCGGCCCGCCCGACTCGCCGGCGGCGACGCGCTCGGCGCCGAGGGAGAGCAGACGCTCGATCTCAGCCTCCAGATCGTCGTCGGCCATGAGGTCGAAGCGCAGGTCCTTGCCGGCGTCGGGCATCAGCGGCGGTCCGCCCCACGTGATCTTCGTGCCGCCGTCCGGCGACTGGATCGCGGTCTCCTCGTCCTGGTCCCACACCAGCGGCCAGCCCAGGGCCCGGCTCCAGAAGCGACCCACCGCCTGGGTACCGTCGCAGGCCAGCGCTCCGAGGAGGCCGCAGCCGGCGAGGAAGCCGTTGCCCGGTTCGAGGACGCAGAACTCGTTGCCCTCGGGGTCGGCGAGCACGACGTGGGAGGCGTCCGGCCCCTGGCCGACGTCGGCGTGTCGCGCACCGAGGTCCAGCGCCCCGGCCACGGTTCGCCGCTGGTCCTCCGGGCTGGAACTGGTCAGGTCGAAGTGCGCCCTGTTCTGGGCGGTCTTCGGCGCCCGGGTGGGGCGGAAGCCGAGCCGGTACCCGGCGTCGTTGCCGGACAGCAGTGAGACGCCGCCGTACGGGTCGTCCGTTCTCTCCGCGCCCAGGAGATCCGACCAGAAACGGGCCAGCAGCTCCGGCTGGTGTGCGTCGAAGGAGATGGCGAAGAGTCGGCTGCTCATGGCCCCACACTTCCTCGGTCCGTCGAGTGCCAGCGGTTGGCAGGGCACCGAGTCGGCGCCTCGAGCGCGGATCCTACGGGCCGGCCGGCCCCGACCGCAGCCGAGTATCGAGTGGCCGGCCGCGGCTCCGGCGGCTCGATGGCGCCCCGGAAAACCGATGGCGGGGCCATGCCGCCCCTGCTACCTTCCGGGAGGCCGTGCGTGAGATCGAGGAGGTGGTACCCGTGAACCGATGTACAGGGGTGCTCTCCTCCTCAGCCACGGTCGGGCGCTAGGTCGCCCGGGAGCGCCGTTCGACAGCCCTCCCGAAAGGCACGACCATGCGCTTCACCTCCGAACAGCGCCTCGACGACGACATCCGCGAGCGCGCGTTCACCCTGGGTGAGATCCCCGGCATCCTGTGGACCCCCGCGTCCGCGTCCCCGCCCGCTCCGGCGCCGCTGATCCTGCTGGGACACCCGCCGCTCGGACTCGATCGGATGTACCCGCGGCTGGCGGCCCGCGCCCGGCACGCCGCGGCCGACGGATTCGCCTCGGCCACCATCGAGTTGCCGGGAAGCGGTGACCGGCCCCGCCTGCCCGGTGTCGAAGAGGCCCGCGCCGAGCTGGGCCGTGCGGTGCGGGCGGGCGAGCGGGTCGGCGACGAGATCGTCGACGCCCTCGTCCTGCCGTTGGTGGAGCGGGCGGTCCCGGAATGGCGGGCCGCGCTGGACGCGCTCCTGGCGCTGCCGGAGATCGGGGGCCCGGTGGGCTACTCGGGCGGAGTCATCTCCCTCGGCGTCCGCCTCGCGGTGGTCGAGCCGCGTGTCTCGGCCGCCGTGCTCTTCGCCGGGAGCTTCGTGCCGCGCGTCATCCTGGAGGAGGCGCGTCGGGTCACCGTCCCGCTGCACGTCCTGCTGCAGTGGGACGACGAGGGGAACGACCGGCAGGCGGCCCTGGACCTGTTCGACGCCTTCGGCTCCCGGGAGAAGACGCTGCACGCCAACATGGGCGGCCACACCGGCGTACCGGAGTTCGCGGCGGAGGCCGCGGGCCGGTTCCTCGCCCGGCACCTGGGGTGAGGCCGGCGTTCGTCGCCACCGCCGGACGGCTTCGGCTCACAGGCGGCGGCGTCGTCCGCGGCGCAGGACGGAGGTCACGTAGACGACCAGGCCCACCGCCGGGAAGGTGCCGAAGAGCGCATAGGCCATGAGGTCTTCCGGGACGCCGTCCAGTACGTCGGTGGTGAGGCCCACGGCGAGGAACAGCCCCAGGGCGAAGAAGGCCGAGCAGCCTCCCGCGAGGGCGGCGACGGTGCCCGACGTCATCGCGTGGCCCTCGGTCTTGGCCGTGACGGCGTTCATCTTGGCGGTGACCTCGGCCACCGGCGCCCAACCGGCTCCGCGCCGCCCCACCCAGAGGTCGCGCAGGAAGCCCAACTCGGCTTCGAGGGGGCGCACTTCGCGTTCGTTGAGGTGGGGCAGCCAGAGCCGGCGGCCGTCGCGGTCGTAGAGCGCCACGACCCTGGCGGGCAGGCCGTGCTCGGCCGCGCCCGGGACCCGTTCGATCCGGATGTCCTGCACGTCCTCCCACGCCACCCGCCTGGTCGCGAACGCCGTCCGGATCAGGATGTGGTCCTCGTGGACGACCGTCACCGCGCGCCGGATCGCGGCGGCCACCCAGACGCTCAGGAGCAGGAGAACCGCGAAGACGGCGGCGGTGAGCCACCAGGGAGCGTCGACGTCCAGGACGACGGACAGCGACGCCGCGATCAGCACGGTGGCCGCGGGCACGAGCACCTCGACGGCGATCCCGCTCCTCATGCCGTAGCGCCGCAGCCCCGGATCGTCGGTCATCGACTGCTCACCCCCCTTCGCAACCTCCGCCCGCCGGCCGGCGTGAGCGGGCCGGGCGGTGTGGCGTCCGCGGAGCGCTCAGCCTACGGGCGGGGAGGGGGAACGCCAACGGCCTCGTCCCGGCCCGCGCTCAGCGGCGGTACACGGCTGTGGCGGTCTCCACGAAGGAACGGATCAACGGGTTGGTGTCCCCTTCGTTCCACACCGCCACCACCCGGCTCGGCGCCATGTCGACCAGCGGCACCACGGCCAACTCCGCCGGCGGCTCGTGCCCGAGGGGTGCCAGGCCGACCGTGCCGTTCCACAGCACGGCCTGCAGGCATTCCTGCACGGCGCGCACCACCGGGCCCTCGCGGGCGCTCCCTCCGTGCCAGTACGACTGCCAGGCGGGGTCGGTGCCCGGCGGGAACCGGAACCAGCGGCGGTCGCTCAGCTCGGCCAGCCGCAGCCGGGCGCGGCGGGCCAGTGGATCGTCGGCGCGCAGCACGGCGCCGACCGGGTCGGTGCGCAGCACACGCACCGTCAGGGCGGTCTCGTCGAACGGTCCCCGGGTGAGGGCGACGTCCACCAGCCCCGCGCGCAGCCCGCACGTCGGGTCCGTCAGGTCCGTGTCGCGCACCCGGATGTCGATGCCGGGGCGGCCGCGGCGGTGGGCGGCGGCCAGCGCGGAGATCCCCGGGTCGGTGCCGTCGCCCAGGATGCCGACGGTGAGGGTGGCGGGGCCGGCCGCCGCGCTCACCCGGTCCCGCACGAGGTCGGCGCGGTCCAGCAGGGCCCGCGCCTCGTCGAGGAGCACCCTGCCCACGGGGGTGAGGGTGACGCCGGCTGGCGAGCGGGCGAGGAGCAGGGCTCCGACGTCGGCCTCCAAGCGTTTGATCGCCCGGCTCAACGGCGGCTGGCTCATGTGCAGTCGGGCGGCGGCCCGGCCGAAGTGCAGTTCCTCCGCGACGGCCACGAAGTAACGCAGGGTCCGTAGCTCCACGGTGCAACGATACCCACGGGGTATCGGCGTCGCGCAAAGGGTGTTGGACGGCCGGGGTGCCCCGGCGGTGCACTGATCTTCATGACCGAAGAAGTGAACACCGGCGGGCCGCAGCCCGCCCCCGCCGTGTCCGTGACCGGCCCCGGTGAGGGCGAGACGATCGTTCTCGGCTCCACACGCATGCGCGTGCTGGAGGACGGCAGCCACACCGGACACCGCCTGGCGATCGCCGAGTCCGTCCTCGCCCCGCACACCCAGGGTCCGCCGCAGCACCGCCACGGCCGGCACGACGAGGGCTTCTACGTCCTCTCCGGCACCGTCCGGTTCACCGTCGGGGCGGAGGTGCACGACGCCACGCCGGGCACGCTCGTCATGGTGCCGCCCGGCGTCCCGCACACCTTCGCGAACCCGACCGACCGGCCGGCCGTCATGCTCAGCACCTTCACCCCCGACTTCTACGTGCAGTACTTCCGGGATCTCGAGGCGGCGCTCGCCGGCGGCCTGCCGCCGACGCCGGAGGTCACCCTCGACCGGATGAGCCGCTACGCCACCGAGCCCGCCGCAGACCTGACCTGACCTGACCCGAGGAACGATGAACATCGCCTACTGGATCGCCGCGGGGCCGCTCGCCCTGTTCTATCTCTACGCGGGCACGCTGAAGCTCGTCCGCGACCCCGATCGGCTGCGGCCGATGATGGCCTGGGTCGACCGGGTGCCGCTGCCCGCCCTGAGGGCGCTGGGTGCCCTGGAAGTGCTGGGCGCCGCCGGCCTGGTCCTGCCGGGGCCGACCGGCATCGCGCCCGCTTCGGCACCGGCCGCGGCCCTCGGCTTCGTCCTTCTGCAGGCCGGCGCGATCGTCGTGCACCTGACCGGAGGGGACCGCCGGATCGCACTCAACGTCACTCTCGCCGTCATCGCCGCCGCGGCCTTCTGGACGGCCGTCGTCAGGTGACCCGGCCCGCCCCCGCGCCGTCGCGCAGTTCCACCACCCGGTCGGCGAAGTGCCGTACCACCGCCCGGTCGTGGCAGATGAAAAGGTATCCCAGACCGAATTCGTCCTGGAGGTCGGAGAGCAGGTTCAGCACACCCGCGCGTACGGAGGCGTCGAGCGCCGACACCGGTTCGTCGAGGACGAGCAGCCGGGGCTCGGAGGCCAGAGCGCGGGCGATCCCGGCCCGTTGGCACTGACCCCCGGAGAGTTCGTGCGGGCGCCGGTCACCGTAGGAGGGGTCGAGACCCACCCGGTCGAGCAGTTCGGCCACCCGGGCGGGTCCGTCGGACCGGTGCCAGGCGCCCCGCACCTTGAGTGGCTCGGCCACCGCGTCGCGGACGCGGTGGCGCGGGTTGAGGGAGCCGTACGGGTCCTGGAAGACGGGTTGCATGCGCGGGCGCAGCGGGCGCAGTTCGCGCTCCGTCAGGGTCGTCAGCTCCCGGCCCTCGAAGCGGACCGTCCCACCGTCGGGCCGGCGCAACTGGAGCACCGCGAGGGCCGTGGAGGACTTGCCGGATCCCGAGGGGCCGTTGAGGGCCAGGGTCTCACCGGCGTCCAGGGTGAAGGAGAGCCGGTCCACGGCGGTCACCGGACCGTAGCGGACGACGAGGTCGCGGACCTCCAGCAGGGGGTGGTGCGCAGGAGGGTGGTTCACGCGAACTCCCGGAGGGGGTCGGACAGGTCGTCGGCGTGGTGGCAGGCGACCAGACGGTCGTCCACGGCCCGCGCCTCGGGCTCGCGGTCGTGGCACGGGCCGGTCGCCAGGGGGCAGCGCGGCGCGAAGGCGCAGCCCGGCCCGAGAGCGCCCGGCGCGGGCGGGGAGCCGGGGAGCGCCGGCAGGCGACGGAGCCGGGGGCCGTCCTGCGGGAGGGACGCCAGCAGGCCCGCCGTGTAGGGGGCTCGGGGACGCCCGAGCACCTGCCGGACCGGGCCGAGTTCGGCCGCCCGGCCCGCGTACATCACCAGTACCCGGTCGGCGTGTTCCCGTACGACCTCCAGGTCGTGGGTGACGAGCACCAGCGCGGCGCCGACCGCCTCCCGCTGCTCGGCGAGCACCCGCAGCACCTGCTCGCGGCGCTCCTCGTCCAGAGCGGTGGTCGGTTCGTCGGCGACGACGACGTCGGGCTCGTTGACCGTCGCCATGGCGATCACCGCGCGCTGCCGCATGCCGCCCGAGTACTCGTGCGGGTAGGCCCGAGCCCGGCGCGCCGCGTCCGGGATGCCGACCCGGTCCAGCGCCGCCACGGCGAGGGCGCGCGCCCGGCCACGGGACAGGCCCCGGACCGACCGTACGGCGGCGGCCAGTTGGTCGCCGACCGGGTGCACGGGGGAGAGGGCGGACAGGGCGTCCTGCGGAACCAGGGTGATCCGTCGCCCGCGTTCCGCGGCGAGGTCGGCGGAGCCCCGCAACCGCACGCCGCCGCCGGTGGTCGCACCGCGCGGCACCATGCCGAGCAGCGCCCGGGCGGTGAGGGACTTGCCCGCGCCCGACTCCCCGACGAGGGCGAACACCTCGCGTTCCCGGACGTCGAAGCTCAGGCCCCGGACCGCCTCGACGGGACCGAACGCGACCCGCAGGTCACGCACCGACAGCAGCGCCTCGTGCGACACGGGCGGTCTCCTTTCGTACCGTTCGGCCGGACGGGCCCTTCGCCGCCCTGCCCTGCGCGTACGCCGCCCCGGACACGGCCAGCCCCGCCAGCAGGGCCAGCGCGACCGCCGGGGCGAGGGCCGCCCAGGGGGCGCGTTCGATGTACGCGCGGGACTCGTCCAGGAGCAGCCCCCACTCGGGGGCGGGCGGCTGGGCGCCCAGGCCCAGGAAGCCCAGGGAGGCGAGGGCCAGGGCGATGCCGGGCAGCCGCAGCAGGGCGTGGCGTGCGACCGGGGCCGCGACGGACGGCAAAACGTGCCGGGTGATGATCCACAACGGCGGTGCGCCGATGGCGAGTTGGGCGGTCAGGAAGGCCGACGCCCGCACCTCCTGGACCAGCGCTGCCGCGTGCGCGGCCAGCGGCGGCCAGGAGATGAGCGCGACGGCGAGGGCGGCGCCGCCGGTGCCGGGCCCGGCCGCCGCCGCGACCAGGATGCCGACGATCACCGGCGGCAGAGCGTTGGCGATGTCGGCCGCCCCCGCCGCGACGCCCGGCAGGAAGCCCAGCGCCAGCCCGGTCAGGAGGCTCAGCAGGCACACGGCCGCCGCCGTGCCGACCGTGGCGGCGGCCCCGTGCCCGAGCCGTGCCAGTACGTCGCGGCCCAGTCCGTCGGTGCCCAGCGGGTACGCCCAGGACGGCGACGCCAGCCGGGCCGTGGTGTCGACCGCGTACGGGTCGCGCAGCAGCCCCCAGCCGATCGCCGTCAGCAGGACGGCGGCGAGCGCGACCGGGATCGCCGGGTGCGCCCGCACCGGGCGGGGCGGGGGCAGCGCGAGCCCGGCGTCGCGCAGGGCCGGTCCCAGCAGCCGGCGCCGTACGAGGGCGGCCAGCGCGCCGGTGACCAGGCCCAGGGCGAGGAGTGCGAGGACCGAGCCCTGAAGGAGCGGCAGGTCCTGCGACTTGGCCGCGCCCAGCGCGGTACGTCCGATGCCGGGCACCGCGAACACGGCCTCGACGGCCACCGCGCCGCCCGTCAGGCCGACGGCGACCATCCCGAACTGGGGGACCAGCGGCGGGACCACGCGGCGCAGCGCGGCGGCCGCGATCCGGGTCCGGCTCACGCCCGCGCCCCGCCACAGCTCCACCCATCGTTCGTCCAGCACGGCGGGCAGGGCGTCCGCGACGAGCCGGCCGAGCAGACCACCCGCCGGGACACCGAGCGCGAGGGCGGGCAGGACCATGTACTCCGGACCCTGCCAGCCCGAGGTCGGCAGCCATCCCAGCCACACGCCGCACACCAGCAGCGCCACGGTCGCCAGGAGGAATTCGGGCACGGCGGCGGCCATGGCGGCGAACGCCCCGGCCGATCCCCGCCCGCGCACCAGCACGGGGGCCACCAGCGCCACGGCCAGCAGCACCGCCACGGTCAGCGCGGCGGCCATCAGACCCAGCGACACCTGGAGTCCGGAGAGGACCGACGGCAGGATCTCCGTCCCGGACACCCACGAGGTGCCGAGGTCGCCCCGCACCAGCCCGGCCGCCCAGTCGCCGAGCAGGGAGAGCGGACCGGCGTCCAGCCCCAGGTCACGGCGGACGGCGGACAGCGCCTCCTCGGTCGGCTCCTGTTCGGCGGACCGGGCCCGCAGCACGGTCAGGGCCGGGTCCCGGCCGGAGAGCCAGGGCAGCAGGCCGACGGCGGCGAGGACGGCGAGCAGGCAGACGGCGCGGGTCGCCCCCGCTGCGAACCGCCTCACTTGACGTGCGTGTCGAGCGTGACCAGCTCCCGCTCGCGCGGGTCGTGGGCCGCGCCGACCACGTCGGCGGCGTCACCCTGGATCACGCGCTCGTGGAGCATCGGCACGGCCGCGTCGGTGGCGAGCACGGCGGCCTCGGCGTCGATGACCGCCTGTCGGCGGGCGTCTCCCGTCGGCGTGGCGCCCGCCTTGTGCAGGGCCTTGTCCACGGCCGGGTCGGCGAGCTGGGAGATGTTGAAGGAGCCGTCGGAGGCGAAGTCGCTGTAGAGGTAGGCGGCCGGGTCGCCGGAGTCCAGGACGGTGGCCCGGGAGAGGATGAACGCGTCGAACGCGCCCGCCAGGGCGTCCGATTCGATGTTGGCGTACTCGCGGACCTCCAGCTTCACCCGGAACCCGGCCTTCTGCAGCTGCTGCTGCAACGCGGCGGCGACCTCGGGCAGTTCCGCCCGGTCCGTGAACGTGCCGATCGTGATGGTCCGGCCGTCCGGGTCGCCCGTCTTCGCCCGGCGCACCGGCTCGCGCAGGCCGGACGCCCACGGCAGCGCGGGGCCGAGCAGCCCTTCGGCCACGTCCGCCCTGCCCTCGTACACGCCCTTCACTATCGACTCGGCGTCGATCGCCTCCCGGGCCGCGGCCCGCAGCGCGGGGTCCTGGAAGGCGCCCTTCTCCGTGTTGAGGTACAGGGTGTTGGTGCGCGGCATCGGGACCTCGGTGATCAGGTCCTCGTCCAGCAGCGCGGCCTGCGAGACGGGCACCGCCTCGACGATGTCGGCCTCGCCGCTGCGCAGGGCGGCGGCGCGCGCGGTGCCGTCCGGCACGAAGGTGACGTCGATGCCGGGGGCCTTGGCGGTACCGCCCCAGTAGTCGTCGTAGCGGTCGAGGGCGGCGGAGGAGGTGCCGTTGACGCGGGTCAGCTCGAAGGGGCCGGTGCCGGCGCCGACCGGGTTCACGGTCTTCCCCCGGTATGCCTTGGCGGCGAGGATCGACAGCTGCGGGGAGCTGAGCCGCTGCGGAACCAGGGGGTCCTCCTCGGCGGTGGTGACGGTCACGGTGGCGGCGTCCACCGCCTCGACGGTCAGCTCGACGCCGTCGAGGATGCGCGGCTTGGGCGAGGCGCCGGCCGCCCTGGTGAGGGAGCGGACCACGGCCTCGGCGGTCAGCTCCGTGCCGTCGTGGAAGGTGACGCCCTCACGGAGGGTGAAGGTCCAGCTCCGGCCGGACTGCTTCCACTCGGTGGCCAGCGCGGGCCGCGCGTCGCCGTCCGCGTCCAGCTTCACCAGCGTCTCCGCCGTCGACCAGCGGGACAGCTTGAAGGCGTCGTCCGAGAGCGGGGACAGGCCCGACCGCGGCGGCTGCATCATCGCGACGCGGACGCGCTCGCCGGCGTCGGTGCCCGTGGCTTCCGTGGTGGCGAAACATCCGGTGAGCAGGGCGGAGGCGGCGAGGGCCGCCGGGAGGGGCAGGAGACGGGCAGGGACGCGCACGGGTCACTCCGGGTAAAGGGCCTGTCAACGGTTGAGCGTGCGACGACCGTAGCACGATGACAATCATTTTCAGGAGTCGGCCCGGCGGTCCCCGCGACCGCTTCGCGGGGGCGGGGGCTCGGCGGCGGTGCGGCGGTGCTCGGTGCGGCAGGGGTCGCAGACTCCGGACAGTTCCACCGTGTGCTCGACCTCGGCGAATCCCATGGTCTCGGCGACCTCGTCCGCCCAGCGCTCGACCGCCTCCGCTTCCACCGCCGCGCTCAGCCCGCAGGCGCGGCAGACGATGTAGTGGCGGTGGCCGTCGGTGGGTCGGTGCCGGTAGAGCCGTTCTCCGGTCCGGTCCCGTACGACGTCGACGCGGCCCGAGCGGTCCAGGGCGTGGAGCGTCCGGTACACCGTGGTCAGGCCGATGGTGACGCCGTCGGCCTCCAGTGCCTCGTGCAACTCCTGCGCGGAGGTGAAGCCGGTCCGTCCGTGCAGGGCGTTCAGGACGGCCGTGCGCTGCCGCGTGGGGCGCCACGGCGCGGAGGCGGCCGGCCGGGTGTCGGGGTGGGGCCGCAGGTCTCTCGTCATGATGGCGGTTCGTCCTCTCGTGGGCCGCGTGTCCGGTCCGGCGCGTCGAGACGTAGCACATGGTAATCATTTTCACCCCGTATCGGAGTTGATCGATGCGGGGCGTGTTCCGGTCGCGGTGCCGGCCGCTGGAGGACTTCGCCGCCGTCCTGCTCGCCCTGCCCGCCTTGAACGACGAAGGTGACGAAGGGCTCCGCTTCTACGGATGGGCCGCGTTCGTACTCGCCCACCTCCTGCACTCGGAACCCGCGGCGGCCGGCGACCACGCCTTGCCGCTGACCGGAGACCGGACGGTGGTGAGGGCGGTGGACGAGGCGTGGGCACGCAAGATCGCGGACCTGCTCGCCGAGCCCCCGGCGTCGCCTCGCGCGACGCCCCCCCCAGAGTGCGGGTGCCAGCGAGCGGCTGGGTTGACGACCCGGAGGAGAACGAGCGCCGGCGCGTGGAACTGCTCGGCGATCCCAAGGAGATGCACGAGCACGCCGTCGCGCTCCAGGCCGTGGCCCGGCACGAGGAGGGGCCGCGCGGCCTGTACGGCGGGGCGGTGTTCCGGGGGAGCACCGCGGGCGACCTGGACGCCGCCCTCGTCCTGCGCACCCTCATCGGCGCGGGGGAGGAGGCGTGGCTGAGGGCGGGGGCCGGGGTCACCGGCCAGTCCAGTCCCGAGCGGGAGATCGAGGAGACCTGCGAGAAGCTGCGCAGCGTCGCACCGTACCTGCGGTTCTCGACGGACTGAAGCACAGGAGAACGCACCCCGCGGCGGGGGTGCGTTCTCCTTCCGCGCCACCGCCCGGACGCGGGCGATGGCGCGACGGGGCCGGCCCACGGTGTCAGGGCATGCGCAGCAGGCTGAGCCGGTAGCCCTCGGCCTGGGGGAGTCGCTGGGCGGCGAGCACGGACAGCATCTCCCGGTAGGAGACCGGCAGTTCGTCGACCAGGGGGCCGGGGAGGCTGGTGAGTGTGTGCGAGGCCACCACGCGGACCCCCGGCCGCCAGTCGGCCAGTCCGGCCGGGTCGGGGCAGTACCACTGCATGCGGGCCGCGACCTTGCTGAGGGCGTCGTGTTCTTCCTGGGTGTCGAAAAAGCCGGGACCGGCGGTGTCCAGTGCCGGCAGCGAACCGGGGAAGCGGTCACAGAGCAGGTCGACGACGCGGCGGACGTCGGACTCGTGCAGATAGGGCAGTACGGCCTCGGCCACGAACAGGTACGGTCCCTCGGCCCGGGAGGCGACGTCGGCGGCCCAGGCGTCGTCCGTGACCGAGGCCGCGAGCATCGTGCGCCGCGCGGTGTCCGCGAAGAAGTGCCCGCGCAGCTCGATCACATCGGGCAGATCGAGGTCGAACCACCTGACGCGGCCGTTGTCGAGGCGTTCGTGACGGGTGTTCAGCCCGGTGCCACCGTCCGGCCCGGAGACTCAGGGCCCCGTCACCGAGGTGAGGGGCTCGTGCTCGTGCGCGCAGACCTCGTCGAGGCCGTAGGTGTCCCAGGCGGGGAAGGGATCGGAGCCGGGAGGCCGTTCGCCTTCCCTCATGAGGCAGCCGGCGAGGGCCGCCCGCAGGGACCCGGCGTCGAGGTGGGTGCCGATGAAGACGAGTTCCTGGGCGAAGGGACTGCCGGTGTCACGCGCGGAGGAGGGCTCGAAGCGTGCCACCGAGCCGGCCTGGGACCAGAGCCCGGTCACCCGGGGGCGGCTGGCCAGCGTGAAGAAGCCCTTGGACCTGAGGACCTCGCCGTACGCGCCGCTGTCGAGCGTCTCGGTCACGAACGTCCACAGCCGCCCGGGGTGGAAGGGCGTTCCGGAGCGGAAGACGGTCGAGGAGATGCCGTACTCCTCCGTCTCGGGAACGTGGTCGCCGTTGAGCTCCCTGACCCATCCCGGGGCCTGCTGTGCCCGCTCCAGGTCGAAGCGGCCGGTGCCGAGCACTTCCCCGACCGGTACGCGGCCCCGTACGGCCGGGACCACGCGGGCGGCGGGGTTGAGCCGTGCCAGGGCCGCCCGCAGCCGGTCGGCGGACGCGGCGTCGACGAGGTCGAGCTTGTTGAGCACGATGACGTCGGCGAACTCGATCTGGTCCATCAGCAGGTCGCTGACCGTGCGCTCGTCGTTCTCGTACTGGTCCAGGCCGCGTTCGGCCAGCTCGTCGTCGCCGGCCAGCTCGGGCAGGAAGTTGGCGGCGTCCACCACCGTCACCATCGTGTCCAGCCGGGCCAGCTCGCCCAGGGTGGCGCCGTCGTCGCGGGCGAAGGCGAAGGTGGCGGCCACCGGCATCGGTTCGGAGATGCCGGAGGACTCGATGAGGAGGTAGTCGAAACGCCCCTCGCGCGCCAGCCGGTCCACCTCTTCCAGCAGGTCGTCCCGGAGGGTGCAGCAGATGCATCCGTTGGTCATCTCGACCAGGCGTTCCTCGGTGCGGGACAGGGCCGCCTCGCCGCCGCGCACGAGGGCGGCGTCGATGTTGACCTCGCTCATGTCGTTGACGATGACGGCGACGCGCAGGCCCTCGCGGTTGCCGAGGACATGGTTGAGCAGGGTGGTCTTGCCGGCCCCGAGGAAGCCCGACAGGACGGTGACGGGCAGACGCGTCGAGGGGAGCTGTGTCATGCGGTGTCAGCCCTCGGGGCGGAGCAGGCCGCGCTCGTACGCCTTGGCCAGCCGCTGGGGGACGCGGTAACGGACCCCGGCCACCGTGACCGTCACCAACTGCGGGGTGTCCGCCTTCCATTGGGCGCGGCGGTGGCGGGTGTTGCTGCGCGACATCTTGCGTTTGGGCACGGCCATGAGGACCTCCGGTGTGTAGCGGGTGCGAGGCAGAGACTACATGAAAATGGATGTCATTACGATGTGTCTCCCCGGGGGTCAGCGATGGAAGGCCGTGACCTCCTCGAGTGCGGCCCGCCCGGCCGTGGCCCGGTTCACCGGGGCGGCCGGGTCGGCGTAGCCGAAGGACACGCCGACGAGCAGCCGCCCCTCGGTGACGCCGAGCTGGGCGCGGACCGTGTCGGCGTAGAAGCTCAGCAGTCCCTGCGGGCAGCTCGCCACGCCGTACGCGGTCATCGCCAGGAGGAGGGTCTGCAGATAGGCGCCGACGTCCGCGGCCAGCCGCGGGCCGCCGTCTCCGGTGACGAACAGGAAGGCGGCGTGCGGGGCGCCGTAGAAGCCCAGGCTCTCCTCGTCGTAGGCCGCCCGTGCCGCGTGGTCGTCGGGGGCGATGCCGAGCGCTCCGTACAGTCCGGCGCCGAACGCCGCGCGGCGTTCCCGGTGGACCGGCGCGTACATGTCCTCGGAGTACGGGAAGTCGACCGAGGTGCGGTTCACCGCGTGAGCGGCCCGCAACGCGTCCGCCAGGCGCTCGCGCGCGGCGCCGCTGACCACCTCCACCCGCCACGGCTGCGCGTTGGAGTTGGACGGCGCGGCGCCGGCGAGGGTGAAGATCGCGCGCAGCGTCTCCTCGGGTACGGGGTCCGGGCGGAACGCGCGGATCGCGCGACGGTCGCGGATCAGCTTCTCCGCGGCGGCGCTGAGTTCGGTGGGGGTCGGCAGGCTCATCGAGCCCTCCTCGGTGATCGGTTCGATGTAAACGGGACCGTTTACATCGGCGACCATACCGGTTTCTCCTCGCGGAAGTAAACGCCGACGTATACTCGACGTGTGAGTGAGACGACGGCGACCGGAGGACGCGGGCGCGGCGCCCGGGAACGCATCCTGGCGGCGGCCGCCCGCCTGTTCGCGACCCGGGGGATCAACGCGACCGGGATGGAACAGGTGGCGGAGGAGGCGCCGGTCTCCAAGCGCACGCTCTACGCGCACTTCCGCACCAAGGACGATCTGGTGATGGCCCACCTCCGGGGCCTCGCCTCGTCGGGCGCCACGCTCGAAGGCGTGCTGACCCGCGACGACCTGCCTGCGCGGGAGCGGATCCTCGGACTGTTCGACCTGTCCGCGCCGCCCGCCGGGACACCGGTGCGCGGGTGCCCGTTCATCGACGCCGCCGCCGAGTTCCCCGATCCCGACAGCGCGGTCCACTCCTACGCCCGCGAGCAGAAACTGCGGATGGTCGAGCTGGTCACGGCACTCGTGACGGAGCTGGGATGCGACCACCCCGCCGCTCTCGCCGAGCAACTGGTCACCCTCGCGGACGGTGCGGCCGGCCGCGCCATGGTCCTGGGCGACGCCGACTACGGCCGGCACGCACGGGCGGCGGCCGAGACCCTCCTCGCCCACGCCCTGCCCGCCCGGACCTGACCCGCACGCTCGGGCCCGTCGCGTCCGGTCAGCAGCGCTCGACGACCCGCAGAGCGGTGACCTTGCCGGTCGGCACGACGACCGTCTCCGCCGTGCCCGCCACCTTGATCCGTACGCTCGCGCCGTCGGCCCCCGCCAGTGTCCCGCACGTCGACGTCCCGTCGTGGGTGACCGTCACGTAGGCGGCCGGGTCCGGCTCGGCCGCCGGGGCCCACCAGGTGGCGACGATGCCCAGGAAGAGACAGAGCAGCGCCACGGCGACGATCGTGCGGCCGCGTCTGAGCCGGGCCGCCGCGGAGTCGGCCAGGGCGATCTGGTACGCCGCGACCGACGCGTGGCGACGGTGGATGTCGGCCAGTGACACGGTGACTTCACGGGTGCCCGCCTGGGCCGCGAGGGCTTGCCAGAGCCCCGCGAGGCAGAGCGCGATGCCGCCACCGATGAGCAGGGTGACGGCCGTTCGCCAGCCGAGCGGGAGATCGGCCGTCGTGTCGCGCCCCTTGAGCACCACACCCGTCGTGACCAGGGTGACGAAGGCGGCCAGGCCGTTGCGCCAGGCCTCCGCGTTGGCCCGCACCGTGGGCAGGGAGGCTTCGGCCAGGGCGGCGAACCGGTCGCGCTCGGACAGGTCACCGGGTGTCGGCGGGCGTTCGGGCAGCCGCGGTCGCAGCGGCCCGCCGGTCACGGCCGCCCACCGACCGGATCGTGCTCGGGGGCGAGTTCGATACGGAAGCTGACGCCGCAGCCGGTGACCGCGGTGGCGTCGGCGGCGGCCCCGGTCTCTCCGGTCGGGTGCGGGACACCGCACGAGCAGGTGACGTCCAGCACGATGGCCTCGGCGGCACCGACGGGCTCCGCCAGGCCCGGGCCGCCGCCCGGTGCCGCGCGCGTCCCGCCGAGCCCGTTGGTGACGGCGGTCAGGGAACGCCGGTCGGTGAAGGGGTGCGCACAGCGCGGACACACGCCGTCGACGACGGCCGAGGCGATGTTGTCCCTCGCCGTGACCGTCGCGGTGAGGGCTCCGGCCTCCAGCAACCGGAAAGCGGCCTCGGTCCACCGGTAGTCCGAGCTCTGAAGATAGGGGACGGGTGGCTGGGGCTGCTGGGTCATGGTCACCTCTGGCCGGGACGCGGAATCATGGGCGGAAGGGTCAGGAACCGAAGTGGACGTACGACGCCCACTTCACCGGCGCGGTGGGGTCGCCGTCGCGCAGCGTGCGCACCGCCCGGTGGAGCGCCATGGCCGGATCCGAACGGCCGCCAGGCGACGCCCACTCCCGGTAGAAATGGTCCGACAGGGCCGCGGCCGACGCGTCGTCGACGGACCAGCTGGTGGCGACGATGTGCCGGAAGCCGGTCAGCTGGACCGCCGCTGCCAGGTGGATCGCCTCGTCCGCGAGGTCGGGGACGTGGGTGGCGGTCTGGCACGCTGACAGGAACGCCAGGTCGGCGCCGTCGAGTTCGACCGCCGCGATGTCCGCGACCGACAGCGGACCGTCGTGGAGGCTGAAGGCGCTCGCCGCCGGATCGGCGAAGTCCTGGGCCGCGTGACAGGCGAAGTGGACGCGGTCGCAGCGCGGGAGTTCGGCGAGGACCGCCTGCCGGGTCGCCTCCGGTCCCGTCAGGGCCACCACCTCGGACGTGTGCGCGGAGTGCCGGAGCAGGGCCGCCACCTCGTCGGCGACCGCGGGGAGCCCGGCCAGCCCCGGGGTCTCCTGGAGGGCGACCGCGAGGTGCCGCGCCACCGCCCCTGGCGCGCGCCGGGTCCGGCTGCGGGTCAGCGCGGCCAGCGTCGGCGTGTACGAGGAGACCACCAGGTCCCCGGTCCACACGTGGTCGGACCGGGTGACCGGACCGTGCCGGGGGTGGTGCCCCGCCGCGTGCAGCGGCAGCAGACCGACGAGACCGACCGGGCACCACCACAACCGCGGCGGCGCGCTCGCCGGGTGGTCCGAGGGCGTGGGGGCCGCGTTGCGCAGCCGCGCCAGGATCGGTCCCACGATGCCGTCCCACGCCCAGCCGAGTACGTCGTGGGTGAGGTGCCGGGCCCGCTCACGGGCCAGGAACGACGCGCGGGGATCGGTCTGGGCCCGGAGGGCGGACAGCAGCTCCGAGACCCTGGCGGCCACGTCGTCCGGGGAGATTGCGCGCAACTCCACGACCTCGGGCTCGGGCTCGTCGGCGCGGACGATCAGCGCGTGACCTCCGTATCCGCTGACGTTGACGACGACCACCGGGCCGTCCGCGGCGGCCTGCTTCAACTCGGCGTACGGCGTGGGGCCCAGGAAGTGCTCGAACCCCTCCAGCCGGCGGATCCGCGCGACCGTGTCGTCCCACTCCCGCGCCAGCTCCCGGCGGCGCTCGTCGGCTTCGGCGGGGGACGCCGGCTCCTGGATCCCCACGGCCCGGGCCGGCAGGTGGTGCGGTTCGCCCAGGGGCGGGGCGTCGCCGAGCCCGCCGGCGGAGGAGAAGGCGTCGAGGCGGGTCCGCAGTCGCGTGAGCCGTTCGGCGAGAGCGGGGTGGGAGCGGGCCAGGTCCCCCGGGTCGCTGCGCAGGCGCAGTGTCTGCGACCAGATGACGGATCTGCTCTGCTCGAGCATCTCGACCGCGGTCGCCGGTCGACCGGCGGCTATGGCGGCCCCGGCCGCTTCGGAGGCGAGGCCCGACCATCCGCGCAGGGAGTCGCTGCGCACGTCGGTCCGCATCCCGTGCCAGGCGATCGTCGGCAGCCGGCCGACCGCGACCGCGTAGTCCGCGACCGCGCCGTCGACGTCGCCCAGCCGCGCGGCGAGCCGGCCCGCGTGGACCGCGCAGCGCGTCACCATGTCCGGGTGGCCGTAGGGGTCCCTGGCGCCCTCGCGCCAACTGGTCAGCGCGGCCGTCCGATCCGCGTCGTCCCCGTTGGTCCGGTACCGCTGCAGGTGGATCAGCCCCAGGGACCACAGCCACTCGGAGCGGCGGGTGTCTCCCGCCCGGGTGGACGCGACGGCCTGCCGGGCCGTGGCCAGTGCCTGGTCCAGCAGGGACATGTCCCCTCGGAACCGGGCCGCCGTGGTCTGCGCCACGGCCCGGTTCCGCAGGAAGAGGCTGTGGTCGGCGGAGCCCGGGCGGGCCGTGGCGATCATGCGTGCGCTGATCCGCAGCATCTCGGCGATGTCTCCGGGGTCGGGCTCACCGGGCAGGTCGACGCGCATGCTGTAGAGCCAGGAGAGGACCGAGAGCGGCTGGCTGACGATGTCGCCGTGCTCGGAGAACTCCGGCTCCGCCTCGGCCGCCAACGTGATCGCCTCGTCCAGGGGCGCGGGGTCACCGGTGTGCTGGTGGACCTGTCCGAGCGCGTGCGCCAGCCCCACCGCCGCGATCGCTCGTTCGAGGTCCCTGGACACCTTCCGTACCGCCGTGCGGTGGGCCTCGACCGCGGCGTGCATGTCCAGGTCGTCGTGGAGCCGCGCGTGCCGGACCCGCAGCGCCATGCCCAGACTGTAGTAGTCCAGCCAGTGCGCCGGGTCGTCGGCCGGGCGCGCGTTCGTCACCTCGCGCAACTCGGCCACGGACCGGTCGAAGTCGGCGGAGGAGCCGGTCAACAGGGCCCGGGCCTGCACGTAGACGGCGTGGTCGTGGAGGTTCGACAGGCGTTTCCTCTCGTCGGTGATGTCCGCGAGGGCCGTCTCCAGGACCGCGACGGCCTCGTCGATGTCCTCGAGGTTCGCGGTGTGCTGGTAACGGGTGAACAGCGCCGAGGCGGCGAGGGAGGGCACGTGGTCGGACGGTGCCTCGTGCGGGGTGGGGAGACGTACCGCTTCGCGCCCGGCGGCCACCGCCGCGTCGAGGTCGGCCGCGTCCCTCGTGTGGTGGAAGCGCCAGAGGAGGGTCCGGGCGAGTTCGGCCAGGCAGGCCGGACGGCAGTCCGGGGACGGGTGTCCTGACGCCACGGCGTCCCGGACGACCGCGACGGCGCGTTCGAGGTCGGCGGGCTCCCGGCGGTCCTCGTAGCGGAGCCGAAGGGCGTGCGTCAGCTTCGGCAGGTACTCCGCGCGGTGCCGGTCGTCGGGAGGGACGACGCGGAACGCCTGCGCCAAGGTCTCCACGGCGGCCTCGAGGTCGGTCGAGTCACCGTCCCTGAGGAATCTGCCGACCAGGACGTCCCCGAGTTGGGACAGATGGACACTGAGCCGTGGGTCGTCCGGGTCCGCCGCGGCGATGGTGTCGCGCAGCAACGCGATGGCCTCGGCACCGTCCGCGGCCCGTCCGGCGTTCCCGTACCGCGTGGCGAGCGCGACCGCGAGGAAGTCCTGGCGCACCTCGCGGTCCTCCGTGTCGTCGTCGGCGCCCGGCGCCGTCGACCTGGCCAGTTCGACGAGGGTGTCCAGGGCGTCCAGGTCGTCCGTGCCGCGTGAGCGCACCGACAACCGGGAGTTGTCGAGTTCCAGTCCGACGAAGGCCGCACGGGAGGCCGGGGCGGTCCGGGCGTCGAGGTGGTGGGCGACCCGCAGCAGGGACTCGGCCACGTGCCCACGGTCAGGAGCGCCGGCGAGGCATTCCCGGGCCGCCTCGAACACGCGGTCCAGGTCGGCCCGGTCACCGGTGTGCTCGAAACGCCGTACGAGGGCGTGGAGCCGGCCGGCCAGGCGCTCGCCCCGGTCCGCGTGGTCGGCCGGGGTCGCCGCCAGGATGTCCGCCCAGAGGGCGATCGCCTCGTCCAGCCGGGCCAGGTCGCCCGACCTGTCGTACCAGGCGACGGTGGCGTGGAGGAGGTTGGCGAGGGTGACCACGCCGTCCTCACCGTCCTCGAGCGAGGACAGGCCGACCGCCTGGCGCCCCGTGTGGACCGCGCGCCGCAGGTCCGCCGGCTCGTCCCCGTGCTGGAACCTGCGGTACAACCGGTAGCAGAGGTCGGACAGGGCACGGACCCGCGTGCGGCTGCCCACGGCCGCTCCGGCGACCGCGGCCTCGCACGCCTGGACGCTCCCCTCGAGGTCGGCGGCGTCGCCCCCGTGGTCGAACCGGTGACACAGGGCGTCACTGAGGTCGACCAGGAAGCCCGCCCTC
Source organism: Streptomyces rochei (assembly GCA_002155895.1). Lineage (GTDB taxonomy): Bacteria > Actinomycetota > Actinomycetes > Streptomycetales > Streptomycetaceae > Streptomyces > Streptomyces rochei. The sequence continues at coordinate 3,437 of MUMD01000074.1, read as the reverse complement.
CGGGGGTCGTCGCTCGGCATGCGGTCGAGCGCCGACCGCCACACCTCGACGGCCTCGTCGAGGTCGGCCAGGTCACCGGTGGCCCCGTGCCGGGCGCGCAGGTTCCTGTCGAGGGTCCTGAGGGCGGAGGCCCGGTCCGGGTCGGAGGCGTCGATCGTGTCGCGGGCGAGCCGGCCCCACCGCACGGCGGCGTCGAAGTCGGCCGGCGACCGCGTGATCCCGGCGCGGTGCCGGTAGGCCCGCCCCAGACGGCTGTACCGCAGCCAGCGGAACTCGTCCCCCGGAGGTGTGCCCGCGACCGACTCCTCCAGGCACCGCAACGCCTCTTCGAGGCAGGCCCGTTCGTCCGTCCGCTCGTACACGGTCATCAGGGCGTCGGCCAGCAGTGACTGTCTGCGCGCCCGCTCCCTGCCCGGCGGTGTGAGACGGACCGCTTCCCGGCGGGCCGACACCGCCTTGCGTTCGTCCGCCACCTCCCCGGTGGCCTTGTGGCGTTCGTGGTGGGCGTGAGCGAGACGGCCGAGGGCGACGACTCTGGCCGCGGGATCCGGTGGCGCGGTCCCCAGGGCCCACGTCACACGCTCGACGGCCTGATCGAGGGGGCCGAGGTCGGTGCCGTCGAAGAGCCTCAGCAGCCTCCCCGCGGAGTCGACCGCCCAGCTCAGTCGGCGGCGGGCGTCGGTCGCGAGTTCCCCCACGACGTCCGCCATCTCACCGGGGATCAGGCCCGGTGAGGACTCCCGCAGTCCGAGGAGGAAGCCGACGGCGCTGTCCGCCTCGACCTGACCCGGCAGAGTGCCGGACACCACGCCGCGCCAGAAACGGAACCGGGCCAACTCCGCCAGCGCGGCGAGGTTGTACTCCGGCTCACCCGCCCCGTTCAGACGCGTCGCCGCCCGCACGGCCGCGGCGTACTCCGCCTCCGCCAGGCGGCCGTTGAGCTGCCGGGGGTCCCTGTCCCGGTGGAACAGTGCCACCCTCCGCCGGACGGCCGAGACCGGATCCGGCGTGACGTCGGACGTCACTTCCTCCCCCATGACCCCAGCGTAACGGGAAGGTACTTCGCCGGACTGGGCATTGGCCGCATCCTCAGCGCCTCATCAGCCGCATCCCCGACCACATCCTCAGCCGGAGCCGGAGCCGGGGTGTGGTTGTCCGCGAACGCTCTCGGGTTTGTCCGTGATCGGTAACGGACGCATCCCGCTGCCGCCGTTCCCCGTCCTGCCTGGTGGTTCCGGCGCGACCGGGACCACGGCGAGGAACCAGGCGGAAGGCGGGGCGGACATGGCGCGGCACAGCGGCGGACGGGCGTGGTACGGCAAGGTGGTCGGGGCGGCGCTCGGGGTGACGGTGCTCGCCGTCGGTGCCTCGGTGTGGACCGCGCAGGCCGACCCCACGGGCGGCGCGACACCGGAGACGTCCGTGTCGGCGCGGCCGGACGGCGGCGTGGAGCCGGTCGACATGACCATCGCCCACGCGTCCGACCGAGGGGCGAACGGCGTCAACATCACCATCGACGACGGACCCGACCCCGCCTGGACCCCCCAAGTGCTCGACCTGCTGCGCGAGTTCGGGGCGAAGGCGACCTTCTGCATGACCGGCACACAGGCCCAGGCCCACCCGGACCTCGTGAAGGAGGTGGTCGCGGCGGGGCACCGGCTGTGCGACCACTCGGTGTCGCACGACACCGCCATGGACCGGAAGTCCGAGGCGTACCAGTCGAAGGAGATCCTGGACGCCGAGCGCATGATCACGGAGGCGTCCGGGGGAGTGCGCCCGATGTACTACCGGGCTCCCGGCGGCGCCTTCACCCCGCACAGCCGCAAGGTGGCCGCCTCCCGGGGCATGCGTCCGCTGGGCTGGAACGTGGACACCAAGGACTTCGAACGGCCGGGCGCGGACGCGATCGTCGCCACCGTCGAGCGGGAACTCCACAACGGGCCGACGATCCTCTTCCACGACGCGGGCGGCGACCGCGCCCAGACCGTCGAAGCCCTGCGCAGGATCCTCCCCTGGCTGCGGGAGCGCGGCTACTCCTTCGGTTTCCCGGTGCGCTGAGCCGCCCGCGACGGAGACGGACACGGCGTCCGGGGCGTCGCCGCGCACCGCCCCGGTGCCCTGTGCTCCGGCACGCGGCCGTCAGTCGATGCAGAACTCGTTGCCCTCGATGTCCAGCATCGGGATGCACGAGTCGTTGCCGTCGTAGAGCGTCGTCACGTGCACCGCTCCGAGCGGGACCAGCCGTGCGCATTCGGCCTCGAGCGCGGCGAGGCGTTCCTCGCCCACGAGTCCGGTGCCGACCCGCACATCGAGGTGCACCCGGTTCTTGGCGGCCTTGCCCTCGGGGACCCGCTGGAAGTACAGCCGCGGTCCGACGCCCGAGGGGTCCGTACAGGCGAACCACGCGTCGCGTTCCTCGGGCGGTTGCGCACGCTTGAAATCGTCCCAGGTGGCGAACCCCTCCGGGGGCGGCGGTACGACGTACCCCAGTACCTCGCACCAGAAGCGAGCGAGACGCTCCGGTTCCGCGCAGTCGAAGGTGACCTGGAACTTCCTGATCGTCGGCATCCGCGCACCGTAACAACGCTTCCCGCGATCCGCAGTCGGATATCCGGTCCGCTTGCGGGCCCCGGGCCCGCAAGCGGACCGACGCGAGGCGAGTGAGCAGCGTCTCATCGAGCCGTGCACCCTTGCCTATGCAACAAGTTGCATAGAAAGATCCGGAGCATGGCGCTCGAACACGCGATCCTCGTCTCGCTGCTGGAGAAGCCGGGCTCGGGCTACGAACTCGCGCGCCGGTTCGAACGGTCCATCGGATACTTCTGGACCGCGACCCACCAGCAGATCTACCGCGTACTGCGCCGCATGGAGGGCGACGGCATGCTCGACGTCCGAGAGGTGGCGCAGCGGGGAAGGCCGGACAAGAAGGAGTACTCCGTCGCGGCACCGGGCCGCGCGGTACTCACCGCGTGGCTGCACGAGCCGGTCGAGCCGGAGAGCCTCAGACACGAGCTGGCCGTCAAGATCCGCGGCGCGGCCTTCGACGACCCCTCCGCGCTGATCTCCGAGGTCGAACGCCACCGCGAGGCGCACGGCGACCGCCTCCGGCGCTATCTCACCGGTGAGCGACGGGACTTCACCGGCCCCGACGCCCCCCGGCCGCTCGACGCCGGCCAGGAGCTCCAGCACGTCGTCCTGCGCGGAGGCATCGCCTTCGAGCGGATGACGATCGCCTGGCTCGACGACGTCCTCGCCACCCTCCACCGGCTCCGCGCCGCACGCTCCGGCGGCCGGGACTGACCTCGCTCCCGACCGCCACCCGCACCGTCCGACCCGATCCCGGAAGGCATCCCCTCATGTCCGACCAGCTCCTGTTCAACCCGCGCACGTACGATCCCGCGCACTTCGACCCGGAGACCCGCAGGCTGCTGCGCGCC
>MUMD01000737.1 GCA_002155895.1 Streptomyces rochei | reverse complement strand
GGCGTGCGCCGGGGGGAGGCGGGCGTGCGCCGGGAGGTGACGGGAGTGAGCGATGTCACCGGACAGTGCGGAGAAACCGGGTCATGACGGACAGCCCCTCCGGGAAGACCCCGAGGTCGGGGACCCGGTCTCCACCCAGGGGAGTACGCCCCGGGTCGGCGCTCATCCTCCGGGAGGCCCGGCAATCGGTACGAGGGCATGACGCCCGGTGGCCCCCGGACGCCTAGATTTGAGGTCAAGCGGCGGGTGCAGCACTCGTCCCCCGAGGTCAGACGCCCGCCGCTGCCAAAGACAACGGAAACGGTCAGGAGAGGGACCATGGCCCAGACGGTTCTGCGGACGCTGGTCCGCACGCGCGACAGCCGCCGTCAGACCCGCCGTCACCCCTTGGTGGCGACGATCATGGCCCTGCCCCTGGCGGTCCTGCTCCTCCTCGTCTTCGACGGGTGGGAGACAGTGGCCACACAGGCGTCGTCCGTGGGTGTGATGCTGGGGCGCTGAGCGGCGACCCCAGGCCCGGAAGAGCGGTCCGGGCGGGGACATCCACCCATGAAACCCCGTGGGGACGGGGGTGCGGCGGACGGCAAAATGCCGGCGCAGCTGGGGAGCTGCGCCGGCATTGCTCTTTCCGCCGCCGGGAGCACCCGCCCCCGGGCCGGCCCCCCTCGGCC
>MUMD01000736.1:373-540 GCA_002155895.1 Streptomyces rochei | reverse complement strand
CGACCAGGCCAGGGCGCACGGCATCCCCGAGGAGCAGGTGCTGACCGACGTACTGCTGCGGGACAGCGCCGTGCGGCGGCTCATCGAACCGGAGGAGGTCGCGGAGGCCGTGGCCTACCTGTGCGGCCCGCAGGCGTCCTTCGTCACCGGCGCGTCGCTGGCCCTGG
>MUMD01000736.1:0-345 GCA_002155895.1 Streptomyces rochei | reverse complement strand
CGCCGGACGCCGGCGGCCGTCGAGACGCCCTTCCTCGACCTGCTGGCCAGAGGCGCCTCGGCCGACGCCTACGAGCAGCCGGTGCTCGTCGCCCGCGCCGAGGGAGCGCCGGCCGAGCGGATCGCCGCGCTCGAACACGCCAAGGGCCTCGCCCTGCGCGTCCGCTCCGAGCTGGAGGGGCGCCGGCGCCGGGAGGCCGAGCTGTCCGCGCTCTTCGAGACCGCCCACGACCTCGCCGGACTGCGCGACCTGGACGCCGTGCTGCGCGCCATCGTGCAGCGGGCCCGCTCCCTGCTCGGCACCGACGTGGCCTACCTCAGCCTCAACGACCCGGTCCGCGGCGAC
>MUMD01000735.1 GCA_002155895.1 Streptomyces rochei | reverse complement strand
CGGGCGCCGACGCGGTAGGCGCTGAGCAGGGCGTCCATCGAACGGCCGTCGCGCACCTCGCCGCGGCCCAGCTCGTAGGCTGCATCGCCGGCGTCCCCGCCTGTGACGTTCCCGCTCGCGAGGTCCAGGTAGTGCCCCAGGGCGGTGCGGACGGCCCGGCGGATAGTGACGCCCATATGGCCCGACAGGGCGTTGGCGTAGGAGGGGACCTCGTCGATGATCGCCTGGACGACCTCGTCGGCTGTGGTCTTCAGCGCGGCCCTCAGTGCGGTGACCGTCGTCTCATCAAAGGCCAGTTCGCTGGCCCTCCGGATTGCATGGCTCACGTCTTTGTTCCCTGCGAACAATTCCACCCACCAGATTCACGTCCTGCGGTCAGGACTTTACGCCCTGAGGCGCAGCAAGCTGGAGCCATGACGAGTACAGCCCTCCGCAGCAGGGCTTGGAAGTTGCTGGAGATGGTCACCACGCCGCTGCTGCCGTCGGACTACCTCGACCTGGTCAGCCCACTGCGTGCGGGCGCAGACCTGCGTGGGCGCATCGAGGCCGTGCACCCCGAGACGGGTGACGCCGCGACCATCGTGATCAGGCCGGGACGGGGCTGGCGCGGCCACACAGCCGGTCAGTACGTGCGGATCGGGGTCGATGTCGACGGGGTGCGCCTGTGGCGTGCCTATTCCATTACCTCGCCGACGAACCGCCAGGACGGCCGCGTCACGATCACCGTGAAGGCTGTCCCGGACGGCAAGGTCAGCAACCACCTGGTCCGCAGGGCGAAACCGGGTACGCTGATCGAGCTCGACCAGGCGACCGGTGACTTCGTGCTGCCGCAGGCCAAGCCCGCCAAGGTGCTCTACCTGACGGCCGGCAGCGGCATCACACCCGTGATGGGCATGCTGCGCGACACCGAGTTCGACGACGTCGTCATGGTCCACTGCGCGCCACAACCACAAGACGTGATCTTCCGCAACGAACTGCACGGCCTGGTCGCGGACGAGAAGCTGCGGCTCACCGAGGTGCACACCGCCAGGCACGGCATGCTCGACATCACCCGTCTCGACGAACTCG
>MUMD01000734.1 GCA_002155895.1 Streptomyces rochei | reverse complement strand
CGGGGGGGGGGGTGGGGGCGGAGGTGTCGAGATCCCCGGGCTCGGCGACGTGGGGGACATCGGGGACGTCGGCGGGCTGCTGCCCGACCGGATCGGTGACCTGATCGAGGCGGAGGCGGCGGTCGGCTTCACCGTCGACACGGTGCCGACGCTGCTGGGCGGGCTGGTCCACGTCACCGCGGTCCTCCTGATCGCGCTGCTGGCCTCGCGCCGCACTCCCCTGCCAGGCGGGTGCGAGGCGGTGCACCGGGTGGTGCGGCCGGCCGTGTCCGCCCTCGTCACGGTGGCGCTGACGGCGGTCGCCGCGGGGTGGGCCGCGGCCGGCTACGCGGCCATCGGTGACGATCACCCCCGGCGCATCCTCGGCGCCGCCCTGCTGGGAGCGCCCAACGGTGTCTGGCTCGGCGTCCCGCTCGGCCTGTTCGTGCCGTGGGAGGGGCGGGCTACCGGCGAGCTGGTCCGGGTGCTACCCGATCCGCTGGACGAGCTGCTGGGCACCGGCACGTGGGAGCCGGTCACCCTCGCGCGGCTGGCGGAGCTGGACGGGCGGGTGTGGCTGCTGGGCGTGGCGGCGGCGCTGCTGATGCTGTCCGCCGGAGTGCTGACGGCGGCCCGGACGCCGGTGGCACCCGGTGAGGAGCGGTCCTGGACGTTCGCCGGGCGGTGTGCCGTGCGGCTGGGTCTGGCGACGGCGGTGGCGCTGCCGGTGTCGGCCTGGCTGACGGAGGTGTCCGTGGACGCCTCCCTGTCCGTGCTGGGCGTCGACGCGTTCGGCGCGGGTCTCGACCTGCGCGGACCGCTCGCCACGGCCCTGTTGCCGGGTGCGTTGTGGGGCGCGGCGGCGGGTGCCGTCGGGGCCCTGCTGACGCGGGTGAGCGGGGCGGCGGGGGCACGGGCCACGGGGCTGGCACGG
>MUMD01000733.1 GCA_002155895.1 Streptomyces rochei | reverse complement strand
CCCCTCGTAGGCGGAGCAGTACGCCGCGTCCAGCGGTTCGAGCCCCGCCGCGCGGGCGGTCAGGCCGAGGACGACGGGCTGGTGGGCTCCCTTCGGGAACCGACGTGCCAGCGCGTCCAGGTCCGGATGCGGCCAGGTGGTGCGGGCGGCCCGCATCAGCTGCCGGCCGAGTCTTCGTGCCGCCACCCGCAGGGCGGGCGACGGTGTGCGGGCGTCCGCGGCGAGGTCGAGTTCCGCGGGGTCGACGCCGAGGGACGCGGCCGCCGCGAGCGAGGCCGCCACGGCCCCGCTCGTGTGCAGCCGCCCCCGGCAGAACTCCTCCAGGCTCGCGGCGTCGGTGATGTGTCCCGCCCGGACGGCGGCCTCCGCCCCGCCGNNCTCCGGCGGGGAAGCGGCCGTCCGCGAGGACGAGCAGCGCTGCGCGGCTCATGTCGCCGCTCAGAAGAGGAAGTACCGCTGCGCGAGCGGCAGTTCGGCAACCGGGGCGGGTTCGACCAGCTCCCCGTCGATGGTCACCGCGAAGGAGTCCGCGGCGACCTCGACGCGCGGCAGGGCGTCGTTCTGCCGCATGTCGGCCTTGGTCCGGCCGCGGGTCGACCGGATGGGCACCAGCTCCCGGCCGATGCCCAGGCGCTCCGGCAATCCGTCGTCGATGGCCGCCTCGGCCACGAAGGCCACCGAGTTGGCGGCCGGCGCCGTACCCTGCGCCCCGAACATCGGGCGCGGCAGGATCGGCTGCGGGGTGGGGATGGAGGCGTTGGCGTCACCGACCTGCGCGTAGGCGATCTGCCCGCCCTTGAGGACCAGTTGCGGCTTCACCCCGAAGAACTTCGGTTCCCACAGCACCAGGTCGGCNNGCCGACCTCGTGCTCGATGCCCTGGGCGACGGCGGGGTTGATGGTGTACTTGGCGACATAGCGACGTGCGCGCAGGTTGTCGGCCCGGTGGTCGCCGGGGAGGAATCCGCGCCGCCGCTTCATCACGTGCGCCGTCTGCCAGGTGCGCAGGATCACCTCGCCGATGCGGCCCATGGCCTGGGCGTCCGACGACATGATGGAGATCGCCCCCATGTCGTGCAGGATGTCCTCGGCCGCGATGGTGGTGGGCCGGATGCGGGACTCGGCGAAGGCCAGGTCCTCGGGGACCGCCGGGTTCAGGTGGTGGCAGACCATCAGCATGTCGAGGTGTTCCTCGACGGTGTTGACGGTGTGCGGCCGGGTCGGGTTGGTGGACGCCGGCAGCATGTTGGGCAGCGACACCGCCGTGATCATGTCAGGTGCGTGGCCGCCGCCGGCTCCCTCGACGTGGAAGGCGTGCAGGGTGCGGCCG
>MUMD01000732.1 GCA_002155895.1 Streptomyces rochei | reverse complement strand
TCCCGGCGCGAGGTCGTCGACGACGTTGGTGTGGTCGACGACCTCGCGCCGGGAGATCTTCCAGATGGCGGCGCTGGAGGCGACCAGGAAGACCGCGACCAGGGCGGTGCCCCAGTCACCCAGACCGCAGACCCACTCGGCGATCGCGGCGACCAGGGCCGCGGCCGGCAGGGTCAGGCCCCAGGCGACGAACATCCGGGTGGCCGTGGACCAGCGGACCACGCCGCCCTTGCGGCCGAGGCCCGCGCCCATCACGGCGCCGGAGACCGAGTGCGTGGTGGACAGGGAGAAGCCGAGGTGCGAGGAGGCCAGGATGACCGTCGCGGCGCTGGTCTGGGCGGCGAAGCCCTGCTGCGGCTGGAGGTCGGTCAGGCCCTTGCCCATGGTGCGGATGATGCGCCAGCCGCCGAGGTAGGTGCCGAGCGCGATGGCGATGCCCGCGGAGAGGATGACCCACAGGGGCGGGTCGGAGTCGGGGGCGAGCGCGCCGCCGGCGACCAGGGCGAGGGTGATGATGCCCATCGTCTTCTGGGCGTCGTTGGTGCCGTGGGCCAGCGAGACCAGACCGGCGGAGGCGATCTGCCCGGCGCGGTAGCCCTTCGCGGCGGCCTTGCCGTCGGCCTTGCGGCCGAGCCGGTACGTCAGGCGCGCGCCGAGCATCGCCGCGATGCCCGCGACCAGCGGGGCGGCGATCGCCGGGAGGAGCACCTTGGTGACGAGCACGTCGCCGTGGACCGCGCCGACGCCCGCCGAGGCGATCGCGGCACCGATCAGGCCGCCCATGAGGGCGTGCGAGGAGCTGGACGGGAGTCCGACCAGCCAGGTCAGCAGGTTCCAGAGGATCGCGCCGACCAGGGCGGCGAAGATGACCTCGGGACGGATGCCGGTCTCGTCCACGAGACCCTTGGAGATCGTGTTGGCGACCTCCACGGAGAGGAAGGCGCCGACAAGGTTGAGGACGGCGGACATCGCCACCGCCACCTTGGGCTTGAGCGCACCGGTCGAAATGGTCGTTGCCATCGCGTTGGCGGTGTCGTGGAAACCGTTCGTGAAATCGAACGCGAGAGCGGTCACCACCACAATCGCGAGGATCAGCGAGAAGCTTTCCATTTACCCAGGCAATCGTTCGAGGTCATTGGCTGGACGAACGTAGGTAACCATGGTGAACGGAAGATGAACTGGGCAGGGCGTCACGGTGACCGGAACCGGGGCCGCCGCCTCCCTCCCCGTGTGCGCTCCGATGCTCTCCGGAGACGTCCCTGGCAGGATCGCCGCGACGCCGGTCGGCGGCGGTCGGAACGGGCCCGGAGCGGGCGGGGAGGAGACGGTGACTGTGACGTATTCGCGGGCCGGACGGGCGGCGGAGCAAGCGGAACCGGAAGAGGAACGGGAGCGGAGGGCGGCCTGGGAGGCGCTCGTCGCCACGGCCCGGCGGACGGTGACGGACGGGCTGGTGGTCGGCACCTCCGGCAACGTCTCGGTCCGGGTCGGCGACACGGTGCTCGTCACCCCTTCGGGTGTGCCCTACGACCGTCTGGCCCCCGAGGACGTCACCGGCGTCGACCTCGACGGCCG
>MUMD01000731.1 GCA_002155895.1 Streptomyces rochei | reverse complement strand
ACCACCGTCCGCTTCTACCTGGACATCTGACCGATATACCCCCCTTCGCCCCGGTTTCTGACGCCCCATAAATTTGATCGGCACATGGGCAGGCATGAGCCCCATGGTCCGGGGTAGGCGGTGGTTCGTCGGCCGGTGAGCCGACGGTGACGGGGGCCGATCGACTGGGAGGGCACATCATGGCGACGACGACCGCAGAGACCACCGCGCACACCACCACGCAGATGCCGGAGGTCGCGGACCCGTCCAAGGTGGCGCCCAAGGACGCGCGGGAGTTGTCGAAGCTCTTCTTCCAGCAGCTGACGACGCTGGAGGAGGGCACTCCCGAGTACCAGTACGCCCGCAACACGCTGATCGAGATGAACATGTCCCTGGTCCGCTTCGCGGCCGGCCGGTTCCGCAGCCGGGGCCCGGAGGAGATGGAGGACATCGTCCAGGTCGGCATGATCGGCCTGATCAAGGCCATCGACCGGTTCGAGCTGACCCGCGAGGTCGAGTTCACCTCCTTCGCCGTGCCCTACATCGTCGGCGAGATCAAGCGCTTCTTCCGGGACACCTCCTGGGCCGTGCACGTGCCCCGGCGGCTCCAGGAGGCCCGGGTCCAGCTGGCCCGCGCCACCGAGGAGCTGCGCAGCCGCCTGGGCCGCAACCCGACCACCAAGGAACTGTCGGAGCTGATGAGCCTGCCGGAGGACGAGGTCGTCGAGGCCCGTCTCGCGGCCAACGGCTACAACTCCGCCTCGCTGGACGCGGCCATCGGCGGCAGCGAGGACGGCGAGTCGGCCCTGGCGGACTTCATCGGCGCCGACGACGCCACGCTCGCCCTCGTCGACGACTTCCACGCGCTGGCCCCGATGATCGCCGAACTGGACGAACGCGACCGGCAGATCATCCACTGGCGGTTCGTGGAGGAGCTGACCCAGAAGGACATCGGCGAACGCCTCGGGGTCTCGCAGATGCACGTGTCGCGACTGATCTCGCGGCTGCTGGCCCGCCTGCGCGAAGGCATGCTCAGCACAGTCTGAGGCCTGGACCGGAATCTCGGCCGGTGCTTCCTTGCCAGTCGACGAGTACGGTGACCGGCGGAAGCGGAACTATTGTAGGAACACAGAAGATCGTCTCATCGCGCGGGAGGCGTCGGCGCGCGTACGGCTCGGGGGTAACGTGGCGGTTGACATGGGTGACACCGGACTGGACGGTTCGTCGATGCGGCGCGCACCGGACGGTTCGGATCCGCGGGCGGCCTCGGTGACGTACCGGCGGGAAGCGCTGCGCATCGCCGACGCCCGTCACTTCGCGACCGACTACCTCACCCGTTCACAGCGGGACCTTCGGTCGCCGGTGC
>MUMD01000730.1:785-1229 GCA_002155895.1 Streptomyces rochei | reverse complement strand
TCCGTCGACGGCGGAGAACTGCCCGGTGACCCCGATCGCGGCCCGCACCCCGTCCGACTCGGTGGCGGTCGGCTGATCGTGGTCCGGCCCACCCGGCGGCACCTGGCCGAGCTGAGCGGTCAGGTGCCTGCGATGGTCACGATCGACCCGGCCAAGGAACAGCGCCTGCACCGGGCGCTCAACCCCTTCTTCGAGGCAGCCGTCACTGAACGGGTGGAGTACTCCGCACCCCTCACCAGGCCGGATGCCCTGGACCTGGTGGCAATGACACCGAGCGCACGCCACGTGAGTCGTGCAGACATGAAGGACGGCGGCCTCATGCCCCATCAAGTCACTGTCTCCGTACTGGCAACCGCCTACCGGCCTCGGTGACCACGAGTGGGCGCATACGCCCGCTGACCGACGAGCGATGGGCACGCCTGGCGTCCTGCCTTCCCCGCAGCG
>MUMD01000730.1:0-748 GCA_002155895.1 Streptomyces rochei | reverse complement strand
CCCTGGCCGATCTCGGAGCGCGTCGCTGACTCGCCTCGCACCGTTTCCGGCGCTGTAGCGCTGCCAGGCCGTGCCAGGCGGGCGGCCAGCGAGGGTGTCCGTGCGGATGGGCGTGCGGCCGTGGTTGATTCTCACCCGCATCGAGCAGGCAACGGCCATCACGTAGCCGGTGCCGCGTGTTTCCGGGGCGGCGCGAAGCCGGGGGTCCTGGCCGTGGGCTTCGTCACCGGTCACCCAGGAGGCGGTGATGCCGGCGTCCAGCGCGGAGGCGATCATCTCCGAGGCCCGACGGGGCTTGGTGGCGAACCGCACCCTTTCGGGTATTCCGGCCGCGGTGCGGCGTTCGGGATCACCGGACCAGAAGTGCTCGGGTAGGTAGAGCCGACGGTCGATCAGGGCCCTTTCCGCTCGGTGGCCAAGGCGAGGAACACCCCGACCTGGGCGTTCTCGATGCGTCCCGCGGTGCCGGTGTACGGCCTCTGCACTCCTGCCGAGGCCCGGCCCTTTTTCAGGAAGCCGGTCTCGTCGACCACGAGAATGCCGTCGGCGCCGAGGTGTTCGACAGCGTAGGCACACAGGTCGTCGCGGACGGCATCGGCGTCCCAGCGGGCGTAGCGCAGTAGGCGCTGCATTGGCCCGGGCCGGGCCTGGCCAGCCTGTTCGGCCAGTTGCCAACAGTTCCTCCGCTCGACGCTTGACGGTAGTCCGAGCAGGTAGGCGCGGGCCGTGGCCCGGGGTTCAACTCGCC
>MUMD01000729.1 GCA_002155895.1 Streptomyces rochei | reverse complement strand
GCCCCCGGCCGGTCGGGGGGGGCGCGCCCGGCCGGGGGCGCCGTTCGCCGCGCTCCGGGGGCGCTCCTACTCGGCGGCGGGAAGGGGCTGGGCCTTCTTCGCCTTGCGCTTGAGGACCAGCATCGAGGCGATGCCGATGGCCACCGCCAGCACCAGGCCCAGCCAGGAGAAGCGCTTCAGCCAGGACTCGGCGACGACGCCGACGTAGTAGATGACCGCGGTGGTGCCGCCCGCCCAGACGATGCCACCGAGGACGTTGGCGATCAGGAACTTCCAGTACGGCATCCGCAGCACACCGGCGAGCGGTCCCGCGAAGATGCGCAGGAGCGCGACGAAGCGGCCGAAGAACACGGCCCACATGCCCCACTTCTGGAAGGACCGTTCCGCGGTGGCGATGTGGCCCTCGCTGAAGTGCCTGGGGAACTTCCTCCCCAGCCAGGCGAGCAGCGGCCGGCCGCCCTTGCGGCCGATGGCGTACCCGATCGAGTCGCCGATCACCGCGCCGGCGCTGGCGCAGGCGCCCAGGACGAGCGGGTCGATGCCGCCGTGCTGGGAGGAGAGCAGGGCCGCCGAGACCAGGATGATCTCGCCCGGCAACGGGATGCCCAGGCTCTCCAGACCGATGACGAGCCCCACCACGGCGTAGACCGCCACCGCGGGCACCGTGTCGAGCCACTCCTGGACG
>MUMD01000728.1 GCA_002155895.1 Streptomyces rochei | reverse complement strand
GGCCGCCCCCGCCTGCCCCCAGTTCGACGACAAGCTCAGGGCCGCCGCCGACTCCGGCGTCGACCTCGACCGCATCACACCCGAACCGGTCTGGCGCACCACCTGCGGCACCCTCTACCGCAGCGACAGCCGCGGCCCCCAGGTCGTCTTCGAAGAGGGCTTCCACGCCAAGGACGTCCAGAACGGCCAGTACGACGTCGAGAAGTACGTCCTCGTCAACCAGCCCTCGCCGTACGTCTCGACCACATACGACCACGACCTCTACAAGACCTGGTACAAGTCCGGCTACAACTACTACATCGACGCCCCCGGCGGCATCGACGTCAACAAGACCATCGGCGACACCCACAAGTGGGCCGACCAGGTCGAGGTCGCGTTCCCCGGCGGCATCAAGCGGCAGTACATCATCGGCGTCTGCCCGGTCGACCGGCAGACCAAGACCGAGATCATGAGCGAGTGCGAGAGCAACCCGCACTACAAGCCCTGGCACTGACCCGGCACCGAAACCCGGCACCGGGCACCGCTCACGGGCGCAGGAACAGCGCCTCCGACCCCACCGGCCGGTAACCCGCCGCCTGGAACGCCCGCAGACTGCGGGCGTTCCCCGCCGCGACCTGCGCCCACACCGGCTCGCCCCCGGCCAGCCGCCGCGCCGCCGCCACC
>MUMD01000073.1 GCA_002155895.1 Streptomyces rochei | reverse complement strand
CGCGTCCCCTCCCCCGCCCGCGGCACCCCGCCGCACCGCCTTCGCCGAGGGCGTGGACCGGCTGCGCGCGGCCGCCGTCACCGAACCGGGGCGGCTGCGGATCATCGGCGCGCTGCTCGCCGCGCTGGTCGTCGCCTTCGGCACGGTGGCCGCCTGGCAGATGCACGAGCGGTCCGCGGCCGCCGACGACGTGCTGTTCCGCAGCCAGCCGCTGACCTCCGACGCCGCCGACATCTACCGCTCCCTGGCGGAGGCCAACACCGCGGCCTCCAGCGGGTTCCTCGCCGGCGGGCAGGAGACCGAGGAGTCCCGCGAGCGGTACGAGAAGGGCATCCGCACGGCGGCCGAGGGGCTGGTGACGGCCGCCGCCAACTCCGACGCCGACTCGCCCTCCGCCGACACCATCGGCAGGCTCAACCGCCTGCTGCCCGAGTACAAGGGCCTCATCGAGCGCGCCCGCACCTACAACCGGCAGGGCTTCCCGGTCGGCGGCGCCTACCTGCGCTACGCCAACGAGAAGATGCAGCAGGAGATGCTCCCCGCCGCGGAGGACCTGTACAAGACGGAGAACCGGCGGCTGGACGCCGACTACGGCGACGCCGAGTCCTCCCCGTGGGCGGCCATCGCCCTCGGCGTGCTGGCGCTCGCCGCCCTGGCCTGGGCGCAGCACCGCACCTACCGGCGCACCAACCGGGTCCTCAACCACGGGCTGGTCACGGCCACGGCCGGCACCGCCGTCGTCCTGCTCTGGCTGGTCGTCGGCCACGGTGTGGCACGGTCGAACCTCGGCGACTCCTACGACCACGGCGTGCGCTCGCTCAACGTGCTGCACGACGCCCGCATCGCCTCCCTGAAGGCCCGGGGCAACGAGAACCTGACGCTGGTGGCGCGCGGCGCGGAGACGAAGAAGGCCGGCGGGGAGACGGTCGACGCCTACGACCTCGACTTCGGGAAGAACATGGACGCGCTCGGCAAGGGGCTGGCCGAGGCGGCCCGGCTCGCCGACGACGACGCCGGCGAGCGCCCGGTCGCCGCGGCCGACGGGAACATGACGGAGTGGAAGAAGCGCCACGCCAGGGCCCGCGAGCAGGACGAGAACGGCAACTACCAGCAGGCGTTGGACCTGGTGATCGGGGGCAAGGGCGCCACCGTGGAGTGCTTCGACGGCGTGGACGCCTCGCTCGCCACCGCGCTCGCCCACGAGGAGCGGGAGTTCCGGCGGGCGGCGGGCGACGGGCTGGACGCGATGGACCACCTGCCGCAGGGCGCCGGTGTCCTCGCGGCCCTCGGCGCGGCCGGCGCCCTGCTGGGCATCGGCCGCAGGCTCTCGGAGTACCGGTGACGCGGGGGGTCGGCCCGGCGGCCGGACGGGAAGGGGTACCCGTGAAAGGAGGCGTGAGGATGCGCGCACGACGGCTGCGGGCCGGCCTGAAGGGCTGGGGCGGAGTGGGGGCGATGGCCCTCGCCTGCGCCCTCGCCGTGCTCTTCGCGCTGCTCCTGCCGGTGGTCCGCTCCCACGGCGAGAGCGGCGGCACGGGCGTCGGCGGCCACGGTGTCGCCCACGGCAGCCAGGCGCGCGCCGCCGAGGAGTGCGCGGACCCGGAGAAGCAGACACTGTCCCCGTCCGGCGCGGACGGTCCCACCATCGACGAGATCCGGGGCCGCGAGGGCGAGAAGCGCAAGCTGGTCGTGGGTGTCGACCAGAACAGCTACCGCTGGGGCTACCGGGACCCGAACAGCGGCGGTGAGGCCGAGCTGGAGGGCTTCGACATCGACCTGGTGCACCGCATCGCCGAGGACATCCTCGGCGATGCGGACGCCGTGCAGTTCAAGGCGATCCCCACCGACCAGCGGATACCCGCCATCCAGGACGGCCGGGTCGACATGGTGGTCCGCACCATGACCATCAACTGCGACCGTCTGCGGGACGTCGCCTTCTCCGCGCCCTACTTCCGCACCGGCCAGCAGGTGCTGGCCCCCAAGGCCGCGGACATCACCGGCTACGACGAGACGCTGGCCGGCAAGAGGGTCTGCACGGCCGCGGGTTCGACGGCGCTGAGCACCCTGGAGCAGGAGCGGCGGGACGGCGGTCCGGCCGCCGGCGTCGACCTGGACACCACGGTGCCCAACCAGCTGGACTGCCTGGTGCGGCTCCAGCTCGGCGAGGTCGACGCGGTGGTCACCGACGGCGCGCTGGCCGCGAGCCAGGCCGCCCAGGACCCCACGGTCGAGCTGAAGGGAGATCCCTTCACCACGGAGTACTACGGCGTGGCGATGAAGAAGGACGCCGACGATCTGGTACGCCGGGTGAATCAGATCCTCGTGGAGTGGCGGGCGGACAAGGCCGGGGGCTGGCAGCACTCGTACGAGGAGTGGCTGGCCGAGACCATGGGCGACGACCCGGCCGGGTCGCAGCCGCCGAGCCCGCCGCAGTACCTGCGCGAGGACTGAGGGTCCGGCGCGGCGACGTACCCGCACGACCGACGCACCACGGCAAGAGCACGTACAGGTCCACGACAGCGAGAGGTGATCGATGGGCGACACGGGACCCACCGGGCCGGTGATGGACCGGGACGAGGTGGACCGTGCGCTGGCGCGGCTCGGCGCGGAGCACGAGGCGATCGAGACCTCGTTGTTCGCCCTCCAGGACCACGCGGGCCGCAGACTCCTCGAAGGCGCCGAACTGACCGGGGTGACCGCCGAGCGCTGGGCCGCCGCGGAGGCGTCGATCACGCTGCTGTGGAGCTACTTCGACGCGTACACCGGCACGCTGCGCGCCGCGCGGGAGATCCGGACCCGGCGCCGCTGGTCCAGCCGCGAGGACCTGGTGGAGCTGACCGAGCTGCTGCGCGGCGAGTCGGTCACCGTCGCCGGCGGCGCCGACCCGGCCGGCGGCGCGGGGCGGCTGAGCGAGCGGTACTCGCTGGCGGCGCTGGTGGACCGGATGAACCAGCTCTACGCGACCTCCCTGGACATGGTGGTCGCCGCCGACGCGGTCTGGTCGGCGCTGCCCGCACGGATCGATTTACTCGCCGCCGAGCTGAGGCGCACCCGGGAGCTGGCCCACTCCGTGGGCGTGCGCCCCGGCGAACACCCGGCCGGCGACGACCTGGAGCGGATCACCCGCACCCTGACCAGGTTGCGCGAGCAGGTCGTCTCCGACCCGCTGGCGTTCTGGCGGCCCGCCGAGGGCAGTTCGGCACCGGGCGGCGGCCGGCCGGACACCATGGTCTACGACCGGGAGGCGCGCGCCCTGGAGGACGTGCGCCGCGAGATCGACGCCGTGCTGGCCGTGCGGCAGGACGCGGAACAGCGGATCGTGCGGCTGCGGGACGTGCTCTCCCGCGCGGACCGCACGCTCGCCGAGGCCCGCACCGCGCGGGGCGAGGTGCTGGCGAAGATCGCGGCGACGGAGGTGCCGGTGGTCAGCGGACCGCCGACCGTGCTCCAGGAGCAGTTGTCGGCGGCCGCCGAGTACCGCAGACACGCCCAGTGGCACCGGCTGTCCCCGCTGCTGGAGTCCCTGGAGGAGAAGGCCGAGGACGAACTGCTGCGCGCCCGCGAGTCGTTGACGGCGGTCACCGCGCCGCTCGCGGTCCGCGCGGAGCTGCGCGGCCGGCTCGACGCGTACAAGGCGAAGGCGGCCAGGCTGGGGTTGGCCGAGGAACCCGAGCTGGTCGAGAAGTACGAGAAGGCGCGCCGCATGCTGTGGAGCGCGCCCTGCGACCTGCGCGTCGCCGAGCAGGCCGTGCTGCGCTATCAGCACGCGGTGGCCGAACTGCTCGGTTCCGCCCCGCGGGTGCCCGGTCAGGGCGGGCCGGTGGACCGGTCGGGCCTGGGGCCGGGCACGTGAGCGACGAGGGGGAGACGGGGTCATGAGTGAGGCAGGGCGGACCTGTCAGCGTCCCGGCTGCGGCGGGACCTACGAGGACGTCGGAGGCGGCGAGCTGTACTGCGACACGTGCGGTCTCGCTCCGGTGGTCGCCGCCAACGGCATGGTGGCCTCCCCGGCGACCGGCGTCACCGGCGGCGGGCGGGGCTCGCGCGGCTCGACGGGCAGCGGCGGTTCCCGGTCCACCGGACGCGGCTCGCGCACGTCGTCGCAGTCCTCGAAG
This sequence comes from Streptomyces rochei, assembly GCA_002155895.1. GTDB lineage: Bacteria > Actinomycetota > Actinomycetes > Streptomycetales > Streptomycetaceae > Streptomyces > Streptomyces rochei. The sequence goes on along the minus strand of MUMD01000073.1, from coordinate 8,953 downwards.
TCCCGGCGTTCGGTGTCGGGGCGGCTCTCCCGTTCGGTGTCGGGCCGCTCCACCGGGCGCTCGGTGTCGGTGCGCAGCTCGGGCTCGGGGGCCGGTGCCTCGGCGCGGGGGCGGCTCGGCGCCGGCCTGGTCGAGGTCCCGGCGATCCCGCGCCCCGACCCGCGCGCGATGGTCCTGGACGATCCCGAGGTGCCGGAGCGCAAGCGGTTCTGCTCCCGCTCGGACTGCGGGGCGCCGGTCGGCCGGGCGCGCGGGGAGCGGCCGGGCCGCACGGAGGGCTTCTGCACCAAGTGCGGCCACCCGTACTCGTTCGTGCCCAAGCTGCGGGCCGGGGACGTGGTGCACGGCCAGTACGAGGTGGTGGGCTGCCTGGCGCACGGCGGGCTGGGCTGGATCTACCTCGCCGTCGACAAGGCCGTCTCGGACCGCTGGGTGGTCCTCAAGGGCCTGCTGGACACCGGCGACCAGGACGCGATGGCGGCGGCCATCTCCGAACGGCGCTTCCTCGCGGAGATCGAGCACGCCAACATCGTGCGGATCTACAACTTCGTCGAGCACCTCGACCAGCGGACGGGTTCGCTGGACGGGTACATCGTCATGGAGTACGTGGGCGGCAAGTCCCTGAAGGAGATCGCCAACGGCCGGCGCACCCCCGAGGGGCGGCGCGACCCGCTGCCCGTGGAGCAGGCGTGCGCGTACGGCATCGAGGCGCTGGAGGCGCTGGGCCACCTGCACAGCCGCAATCTGCTCTACTGCGACTTCAAGGTCGACAACGCCATCCAGTCCGAGGACCAGCTCAAGCTGATCGACATGGGCGCGGTGCGCCGGATGGACGACGAGGAGTCGGCCATCTACGGCACGGTGGGCTACCAGGCGCCCGAAGTCGCCGACGTCGGCCCGTCGGTGGCGTCCGACCTGTACACGGTCGGCCGCACGCTCGCCGTGCTGACCTTCGACTTCCAGGGCTACACGAACGTGTACGCCGACTCGTTGCCGGACCCGGACACCATCGACGTCTTCCGGCGCTACGAGTCGTTCTACCGGCTGCTGGTGCGGGCCACCGACCCCGATCCGGCCCGCCGGTTCGCCTCGGCCCAGGAGATGGCGGAGCAGCTGACGGGCGTGCTGCGCGAAGTCGTCTCGGTGCAGTCGGGCCGTGCCCGGCCCGCCGTCTCCACGCTGTTCGGGCCGGAGGTGCGGGTGACCGACACGGAGTTGTTCCCGCGGCTGGACGGTGAGGTGTCGCGGCTCGGGGCGCGGGCGGTACGCCGGGGGCGGCGCGGTGGCGCCGGTGCGGCGGCCGTTACGCCGGGCACCGCGGCCGGCGGGCCCGCGCTGCCGGGCGGGACGAGCGCGGCGGTCGGGGCGCCGGGCGGTACGGCGGCGGGTGCCGTCACCGCCGGTGGTGCGGGAGCGGCCGGCGGTGCGGGAGCCGGTGCCGTCGGCCCCTCGGCCGGCACCGGCGTCGTACCGGCCGCCGGTACGGGCGCGAGCGCCGGGCTGCCGGGCGCCGTGAGCACCGTCGGCGCGGGCGGGGGCACCGTCGGCGCCCCCGACGGGCTGGTCAGACCGGTCGACGCGCCCGTCGCCGCCCTCGCCCTGCCGGTGCCCCGGGTCGACGCCGCCGACCCCAACGCGGGTTTCCTGGCGGGCCTGATGGCCTCCGCGCCGGCCGAGCTGCTGACCGCGCTGGCCGCGGCGCCCGCGCCGTCGACCGAGACGCGGCTGCGCGAGGTGCGGGCCCGGCTGGAGAGCGGCGACGCGCCCGGTGCCCTGGCCGGTCTGGAGACGCTGGAGGGCGAGCGCCCGGAGGACTGGCGGGTGGTCTGGTACCGCGGGCTGGCCGCGTTGGTGACCGGCGACCACGAGGGCGCCGCGCTGGCCTTCGACGCGATCTACGACGCCTTCCCGGGCGAGGTCGCGCCCAAGCTGGCGCTCGGCCTGTGCGCGGAGGTGCTGGGGCAGCTCGACAACGCCGCCGAGTACTACCGCCTGGTGTGGGCCTCCGACCCCAGCCACGTCAGCGCCGCGTTCGGGCTGGCCCGGGTGCAGCTCGCGGGCGGCGACCGGGCCGGTGCCGTACGGACGTTGGAGTCGGTGCCGGAGTCGTCCATCCACTGCACCGGCGCGCGGGTGGCGGCCGTACGGGCGCGGCTGCGGCGGCGCACCGCGGCGGCGGGCGACGTGGCGTTCCTCGACGATCTGACCGCCGCCGCGCGGCAGGTGGAGGCGCTGGACGTGTACGGTCTGGACCCGGCGCGCCGCGAGCAGCTGTCGGCCGAGGTCCTCGGCTGCGCCCTGGACTGGGTACTCTCCGGAGGTCGGGGTTCCGTCCCTCCCGCCGCCGGGGGACGGACGCTGCTCGGCAGCGGCCTGGACGAACGCGGCCTGCGCTTCGGTCTGGAGCGTTCGTACCGCACGCTGGCCCGGCTGGCGCAGGGCGGCGAGGAGAGGATCGACCTGGTGGAACGTGCCAATCGTTACCGCCCCCGGACGTGGGTGTAGTTGATGTCGCAGATGCCCCAGCAGGCCGCTGTGTCGAAGTGCCCGAGCTGCGAGGAACCCCTCGAGTCGGGTGACCGTTTCTGCGGTGCGTGCGGATACGACCTGTCCGCCGTGCCCGCACGGCCCGACGACAGCCCGACGATCGCCTTGAACGGCGCGGTGCCCCCGCCGTCGTCGGCGCCGGACGGCGTGGACTGGCCCGTGGCCCGGGACTCGGACGGCTTCGGCCGGCCCGCCCCCGTGCACGCGGCGGCCGAGGTGCCGGGCACCGACTCGGGCGGCTCCCCGCTGCCCCCGCACCCGCCGGCCGCGCCGCCGATGCCGTCGGCCGCGCCCCCGATGCCGTCGGGCGCCCCGCCCGTGCCGCGGACCGCCCCCGGACCGGCCGCGCCCGGCGTGCGGTTCGACCACCCGGCCGGGCCGGAGCAGGAGCCGGTGCACGGACCGGAGACCGGGCAGGAGGACGGACGGGAACCGGACGCGTATCCCCGGGAGCCCAACGCGTACCCGCGGGAACCGGACGAGTACCCGCTGCAGGCGCCCGACCCCCGCTCGGCCGCCGCGCCCTCCGCGCCGGTCGTGCCCCCCGCACCGGCCGCGCCCGCCGCCTCCGAGAAGGTCTGCGTCGCCTGCCGTGCGGGGCGGGTCGACGACGACGGCTACTGCGAGAACTGCGGGCACGCCCAGCCCCGCGAACGCGACCACATGGAGCAGGAGTCCGGCCCGGTCGCCGCGGTGAGCGACCGCGGCCTGCGCCACCACCGCAACGAGGACGCGTTCTCCGTCGGCTGCACCGCCCTGCCCGACGGGGCTCCCGCGAGCGTGGCGATCGTCTGCGACGGTGTCTCCAGCGCCACCCGCCCCGACGACGCGTCACTCGCCGCCTCCCGGGCGGCCGGTGAGTCGCTGCTCGCCGCCCTGCCGCGCGGCACCCATCCGCAGCAGGCCATGCACGACGCCATCCTCGCCGCCTCGCACGCCGTCAACGCGCTGGCCGAGGAGCCCGAGACGGCCCGCGAGCAGGCCCCGCACCAGAACGCGCCCGCCTGCACCCTGGTCGGCGCGGTGGTGACCGCCGGCCTGCTGGTCGTCGGCTGGGTCGGCGACAGCCGCGTCTACTGGGTGCCGGCCGACCGCAGCGCCCCGCCCGCCCGGCTCACCGAGGACGACTCGTGGGCCGCGCAGATGGTGGCGGCGGGCCTGATGAGCGAGGCCGAGGCGTACGCCGACGAACGCGCCCACGCCATCACCGGCTGGCTCGGCGCGGACGCCTACGAACTGGAGCCGCACACCGCGTCGTTCAAGCCGGACCGCCCCGGGGTGGTCGTGGTCTGCACGGACGGCCTGTGGAACTACGCCGAGTCCGCCGAGGAGATGGCCGAGGCCGTGCCCCTGGACGCCGCCGCGCGGCCCCTGCACAGCGCCCGCGTTCTGGTCGGCCACGCCCTGGACGGCGGGGGCCACGACAACGTAACAGTGGCCCTCGTGCCGTTCCCCGCACCGCCGCAGGGGGCAGGATCGGCCTGAGGACCCCCCGGGCAGGGACGCGCGCGGGGCGGTCCCGCGGGCCGCAGGGGGCGGTCCGCGCCATCAGCCGTCACCCCACCGCCGTGGGGACGTAGAGGGGGATGCGAGCGGGCATGGCCAATTTCTCGAAGTCGAACGTGCCGCAGTTCTCGGTGGACGTCTACCAGAACGAGTACCTGCCCGAGGGCGGCCGCGAGATCAACGCCATCGTGACGGTCACCGCGACCGGCGGCGGCACGATCGGGAGCGCGGTCGCCGCGCCCCACCTGTACTCGCCGGGGCAGGGCCCGTCGGCCGCGGTGGCGGTCATGGTCGACTGCTCGGGCTCGATGGACTACCCGCCGACCAAGATGCGCAACGCCCGCGACGCGACGGCCGCCGCGATCGACACCCTGCGCGACGGCGTGCACTTCACGGTGATCGGCGGCACCCATGTGGCCACGGAGGTGTACCCGGGCGGCGGGCGGCTCGCGGTCGCCGACGCCACCACCCGGGAGCAGGCCAAGCAGGCGCTGCGCCGGCTCAGCGCGGGCGGCGGCACCGCCATCGGCACCTGGCTGCGGCTGGCCGACCGGCTGCTGGCCACCGCGGACGTCGCCATCCGGCACGGCATCCTGCTCACCGACGGCCGCAACGAACACGAGTCGGCCGAGGACCTGAGGGCCGCGCTCGACGCCTGCGCCGGGCGTTTCACCTGTGACGCCCGGGGCGTGGGCACCGACTGGGAAGTGAAAGAAGTCACAGGGATCGCCTCCGCCCTGCTCGGCACCGCCGACATCGTCGCCGATCCGGCCGGTCTCGCCGCCGACTTCACGCGGATGATGGAGACGGCCATGGGCAAGGAGGTCGCGGACGTCGCCCTGCGCCTGTGGACCCCGGTCGGCACCACTGTGAAGTTCGTCAAGCAGGTCGCCCCGACGGTGGAGGAGCTGACCGGCCGACGCACCGAGGCGGGCCCCCGCGCCGGGGACTACCCCACCGGTTCCTGGGGCGACGAGTCCCGCGACTACCACGTCTGCGTGGAGGTACCGGCCGCGAACCTCGGCCAGGAGATGCTCGCCGCCCGTGTCTCCCTGGTCATCCCGGAGCCCGGGGGCACCGTCCAGAGCCTCGGCGCCCAGGGTCTGGTGCGCGCCGTGTGGACCGACGACATGGCCGCCTCCACGTCGATCAACCCCCAGGTCGCCCACTACACCGGGCAGGCCGAACTGGCACAGGTCATCCAACAGGGGCTCGATCTCCGCAAAGCGGGAGACATCGACGGAGCAACGGCCAAACTGGGCCGGGCGGTTCAGCTCGCCGGGGCCTCGGGGAACGCCGATACCGCGAAACTGCTTGCGAAGGTGGTGGACGTGGTCGACGCGGCGGCAGGTACTGTGCGACTCAAAGCGAAGGTCGAGGAGGCCGACGAGATGACTCTCGAGACTCGGTCGACGAAGACTGTTCGTGTAAAGAAGTGACGCAGGACAACACGGTCCATCAAGCCCGCAAGAGGGGGAAGCACCGACATGCCGACCTGCCCGAACGGACACCAGTCGGGTTCCGACGACTGGTGCGAGGTCTGCGGTCACCGCATGGCCGGTGCCGTGCCGCCCCCTCCCCCGCCGCCGCCCTCCGGCGGGGTCTACGGCTTCCCGCCGCCGGCTCCCGGTGGTCCGGGCGGCGGGCCCGGTGGCCCTTCCGGTGGTCCGGGCGGGCCGGGCGGTGGTCCCGGCAGGCCGGGCGCCGAGCCGCAGCTGTGCCCGCAGTGCCGTACGCCGCGTGAGGGCGGGGCGCCGTTCTGCGAGGAGTGTCGGTGGAACTTCCTCACCAACACCGCCACCTCGTACACGCCGGCCGCCCCGCGCCCGCCGGCGTCCGGTGGTCCGGGCCCGCGCTTCCCGCAGCCGCCGTCCGGCCCGTCGTACGGCGGCGGTGACTCGTACGACTACCAGGGCTCGCGCCCGTCCCAGATGAACCGTCCCGCGGAGCCGATCCCGCCGGGCCCGCCCTTCGGCGGCGACCCGTCGGGACCTGGCGGCCCGGGCAACGGCCCGACGGGCCCCGGGGCGCCGGGCGGCCGTCCTGGCGGGCCTGGTGGGCCTGGCGGACCCAACGGTCCGGGTGGTCCTGGTGGGCCGAACGGTCCTGGTGGTTTCGGTGGGCCGGGCGGGCCTGGTGGTCCCGGTGCGCCTGGTGGTCCGAACGGTCCCGGTGGGCCTGGCGGGCCAGGTGGCCCCGGTGGTCCCTTCGGTTCAGGCGGGCCCGGCGGCCCGAACGGCCCCGGTGGGCCGGGTGGCCCCGGTGGTCCCTTCAACTCCGGCGGCCCTGACGGGCCGGGTGGTCAGGGTGGCCCGGGCGGTCCCCGCAACCCCTCCGGCCCCTTCGGGCCCGGTGGCCCGGGCGGACCCGGCGGTCCGTCCGGTCCGCCCGCCCCGCCCTCCTTCGGTGCCGACCCGTCGCGGCCGGTCCCGCCGCCGCCCGGCCCCGTGCTGCCGGCCGGCCCCGGTGGCCCGTCCGGTCCGGGAGGGCCGGGTGGTCAGGGCGGTCCCGGTGGTCAGGGTGGTCCGGGTGGACCCGGGGGCGCTCCTCAGGCGTACCAGCAGTCCGGTCCCCCGGCTCCGCCCGCCTTCCCGCAGGAGACCGGCCGGCCGCAGCAGGGCGGCCCGTCCTTCGGCGGCGGTGACGACGACTGGGTGCTCTCCCCGCCGTCGTCCGCCGGTCCGGGTGGCCCGGGTGGACCCGGCGGTCCGGGTGGACCCGGCGGACCCGGCGCGCCCCAGGGCGGTGGCTACGGCTACCCCCAGCCGGGCGCGACCCAGGCCCCGCCGCCCCCGCCCGGCGGTGGCGGCTACGGCTTCCCGCAGCAGCCCCAGCGCCCCCAGGGACCGGCGACATGGACGGCGACCATCGGCCCGGACCGCGAGTACTTCATGGCGATGATGCAGCGCTCCGGCCCCGAGGCCGCGGGCCTGAACCTGCCCGCGTACTCGCCCGAGCAGCAGCGCACGCTCACCGGCAACCAGATCACCATCGGCCGCCGCCGGCACTCCACCGGCGACACCCCGGACATCGACCTGGCCGTGCCGCCGGAGGACCCGGGCGTCTCGCACCAGCACGCGCTGCTGGTGCAGCAGCCGGACGGGAACTGGGCGGTCGTCGACCAGAACTCGACCAACGGCACCACGGTCAACGGCGGCGAGGAGCCGATCCAGCCCTTCGTGCCGGTGCCGCTCCAGGACGGCGACCGGGTGCACGTCGGCGCCTGGACGACGATCACCATCCGCCGCGGCTAGCCGCCGGACCACCTGACCCGGCCCGTCCGGGTCAGGTGAACGGCCAGGCGTACGGGCCCTCCGGGTCGTCCAGCCACGCCCAGGCCCGTTCGCCGCGCACGGTGATGCCGTAGCGCTCGCGGCGCGGGGCGTCCTCGCGGACCCACAGGGCGTACGCCTCCTGCGGGTCGAGGCTGCCCCGGCTCAGCGCCAGCAGGAAGCGGAACAGGTCGTCCTCCCGGGCCCGGCGCGGCACCCCGCCCAGGACCGGCGTCTCCGGCTCCGCCCGGTCCGGGCCCCCGCGCAGCGGCACGAAGTACGCGGGCGTGTGCAGGAAACGCCCCTCGGCGTGCCCGGCGTCGTGGACGGTGAGGACGACGAGGCCGGTGGCGAGCGGCGTCAGGACGCGGCCGCCGGGCCGGCACTGGGCGAGCCAGGCGCGCGGGACGCAGGACAGCTCGCAGGTGGCGAGGACGCGGTCGTAGGGGGCGCGTTCGGGCACTCCGCGGGCGCCGTCGCCGGTCACGACGGCCGGGTGGTACCCGGCGGCGGCCAGGTGCCGGCGGGCCGACTCCGTGATCTCGGGATCGAGGTCGACGGTGGTGACCAGATCGTCGTCGCCGAGCCGGTGGGCGAGCAGGGCGGCGTTGTAGCCGGTGCCGGCGCCGATCTCCAGGACCCGGTCGCCGTCCCGCACGCCCAGCTCCACCAGCATCATCGCCATCAGCGAGGGCTGGCTGCTGGAGGAGAGCAGTTCGCCGTCGCGCAGCCGGGTGGCCAGAGGGGCGTCGGCGTAGGCGCCGCGCACCCAGCGTTCGCGGGCTTCCCGGTCGGGGTGTTCGCCCCAGCGGCGTTCGTAGCCGCCCCGGACGCCGACGTAGTAGTACGGCACGAAGAGGTGGCGCGGCACCGTCGCGAAGACCTCCCGCCACACCGGGTCGGCCGTCCAGGCGCCGCTCAGCTCGATCTCCCGCACCAGCTCCGCCCGCGCGGAGTCGGCGAGGCCCTCCAGATCCGGGTACCCGCCCATGTCTCCACAGTAGGTCCTAAGCCCCCAGTCCTATGTCCTCGCGTCTGAGACCATGGACGGCGTGAATGAGATTCGGCGCGGCACGCTTCAGGAGCAGACCTTCTACGAGCAGGTCGGCGGGGAGGAAACCTTCCGCCGGCTCGTCCACCGTTTCTACCAGGGGGTCGCCGAGGACCCGATCCTGCGGCCGATGTACCCGGAGGAGGACCTGGGCCCCGCCGAGGAGCGCTTCGCGCTCTTCCTGATGCAGTACTGGGGCGGTCCGACGACGTACAGCGAGAACCGGGGCCACCCGCGGCTGCGGATGCGGCACGCCCCGTTCGCCGTCGACCGGGCGGCGCACGACGCCTGGCTGAAGCACATGCGGGTCGCCGTGGACGAGCTGGGGCTGTCCGAGGAGCACGAGCAGACGCTGTGGAAGTACCTGACGTACGCCGCGGCCTCGATGATCAACACACCGGGCTGAGCCCCCTGACCGGTCCGGTCGGCTGATGCGCGGATTCCGGTCCAGCGGCGCCGGAATCCGGTCACGATCCGGTCAAGTCCGGCTTTCGAGCGGTTACCCGCGGCCCGTCCCCTCTGCCATCCTCGCCCGGAGGTCTGGACGAGGGTGCCGGGGGGCCGGGTGGCGGGGTTC
>MUMD01000727.1:317-550 GCA_002155895.1 Streptomyces rochei | reverse complement strand
CCGAGGAGGAGGAGCGGCTGCACGTGCGGATGCTGACGGGCGTCGCCGCGCTCGGGCACACCCACGTGGTGTTCAAGCCGCACCCCACGGCCCCGGCCCGTTTCACCCGCACCCTGGAGGAGGCGGCCGGCGGGCTCGGCGTCGAGCTGACGGTGGTGGACAGGCCCGTCCTCGCGGAGGTGCTGTTCCAGCGGATGCGGCCGGCGCTGGTGGTCGGCTGCTTCTCCACGGCG
>MUMD01000727.1:0-278 GCA_002155895.1 Streptomyces rochei | reverse complement strand
CGGCCGGGCACGGACGTGGCCGCCCTCGCCGCGCTGGTGCGGGCCGTCGGATTCGCGATGCAGCCGAAGGTGCTGCCCGAGCTGCGTCCGGCGGCCGAGGAGTACCTGCGCGACCACCTGGACGCGGACACCCGGCGGTACTTCAAGAAGCGCCGGCTGACCGCGCTGGGCCTGCCGGGCGGCCTCCCGGCCCGGCTCGGCTTCCTGCCCCGCAACGCGACGGCCCGCCGGGTGGTCCGCCGCGTCCGCGCCGCGCGCCGCTCGATCGGGGGGTGAAC
>MUMD01000726.1 GCA_002155895.1 Streptomyces rochei | reverse complement strand
ATCGAGATCGTGGCGTTCGTGCCGCTCGCCTCCGTGGACCCCATCCGGATCGGCGACGGCTACTACCTGCAGCCGGACGGGCAGGTGGCGGCGAAACCGTACAAGCTGCTGCGCCAGGCCCTCGCCCGCTCGTCGAAGGTGGCCGTGGCGAGGTACGCCTGGTCCGGCCGGGAACGTCTGGGCCTGCTGCGGGTGCGCGGCGAGGCGATCGTGCTGCACGCCATGCGCTGGCCCGACGAGGTCCGTGACCCGTCGTCCCTCACACCGCCCCCGGTCGAGGTGTCCGAGGAGGAGATCGAGGGGGCGCTCGCGCTGATGGACACGATGACCCGCGACGACCTGGAGGGCGACGAGTTCCGCGACACCTACACGGAGGCGGTCGCGGAACTCATCGAGGCCAAGCGCGAGCACCGCCGGCCCGAGACGGTGCCGGAGCCGGAGGAGCGGCCGGGGCAGGTGCTCGACCTGATGGCCGCCCTCCAGCAGTCCGTGTCCAAGGCCAAGGAGTCCCGGGGCGAGGACGACCACGCCGAGGGCGACCACGCCGAAGTACGGGAGCTGCCCGGCCGGAAGAAGAAGGCCCCGGCCGGGAAGACCCCCGGCGCCGGGGGCGCGGCGAAGAAGCCGGCGGGCGAGAAGCCGACGGGCGGGAGGGCGACGGGCGGGAAGGCGACGTCGAAGAAGGCCGCACCGAAGAAGGAGACGTCGAAGAGCACGGCCGGGAAGAAGACCGCGGCGAAGGAGCCGGCCGGGAAGAAGGCGACGACCCGCAGACCCCGGAGCGCCTAGCGTCCGCCCCGTCCCTGCACCCGTCCCCGCCCCAGCCGCGTCCCCGCCGCCGCCCCAGGCCCGACGCAGACTGGCGGTGCCGGGACCAGCCGGTGGACCGCGAAGGTGAACCGGCTGATCCTCGGCCGCTGGGGCGATC
>MUMD01000725.1 GCA_002155895.1 Streptomyces rochei | reverse complement strand
ACGAGGGGTCCCGTCGGGGCGCGCAGGGTGCCGGGGGCAGGCGCGGCGAGGAGGCCGGGGAGCGGCTGCGCGGAGCGCTGCGTTCCGTGCGCAAGGCCGCCGTCGGGGCGGGCGCGGCCGGTGCCGCGGCCGCGNNCCACCTCGACGCCGGCCGGTGGGCCGGGCGCGGCCCCCGCAGCGCGCCCGGGGGCGGGTTCCGCCGCCGGCGCGGCGCACACCCCCGCGGGCACCCGCAGCTCCGGCTGGCCCGTCGTGCCGCCGCCGGACCTGCCGCCCCGTCCCGCGCCCCGGGCACCGCTCACCGACGTGGTGCCGCGCCGGACGCTGGTCGTCATCGCGGTGATCGTGGCGCTGGCCGTGCTCGGCACCGTACTCGCCCTCACCCTCGNNCGTCGCCTCCGCCACCGCGAGCGGGGACACCAAGCAGGACGACGAGGGCGGGGCCCGCACCGACGGCTCCGCCTCCGCCGAGGCCACGGACGGGGCCTCGGCCGGCGCACCGGGCTCGGACGCG
>MUMD01000724.1 GCA_002155895.1 Streptomyces rochei | reverse complement strand
CGCGGTCGGGGCGGGGGCTGCGGGTCACTCCGCTGGCCCGGCCGGGACTGTCCCGGACGATCGCGCTGGCGCACCGCAGTGACGTGGCTCCGCCCCGGGCGGCTCGGGAGCTGCAGCGGATGCTGTTGGAGCGGTGACGGTCCCGCTGGGCGCAGGCAGTCAGAGCGGTGACGGTCCCCCTGGGCGGAAGCAGTCGGAGCGATAACGGTCCCCCCCTGGGCGGAGGCAGGGCCCGGCGGCGCCGTGGGGTGGGTGTTCGCCGAGGTGCCGCGCCCCGTGGCGGCGTACGCCCACGGATCGCGGCCGCACCGTCCACAGCCCCGCCCCCGAAGGAGGCGCTCCCCTGGGCGCCGGTGATCAGGCACCCCGAGGAGCTACGCCGTGGCGTCGACCAGCGCCAGTTCGTGCAGCCGCTCCGGCGGCCCCGGGCGGGCGTAGTACCAGCCCTGCGCCGTGTCGCAGCCGAGTATGCGGAGCTGCTCGGCCTGGGCGCCGGTCTCCACGCCCTCCACCGTGACCGTGAGGTCGAGGCTGTGGGCGAGGGAGACGATGCCCTCGACGATCTTGAGGTCGACGGGGTCCGCGGGAAACCGCTGCATGCTCTGGGTGAAGGAGCGGTCCAGCTTGAGGACGCTGACCGGGAG
>MUMD01000723.1 GCA_002155895.1 Streptomyces rochei | reverse complement strand
GGCTGCTCCCCCGGCTCCGGGATGCCGCCGATCAGGGACCAGCGCCCGTTGTCCGAGCGCCGGCACAGCAGCACTCTGCCCTCCTCGTCGAAGACGACGGCGGTGACTCCGGGGAGCCACAGCAGCTGGTGTCCGGCGGTGGTGCGCAGGTCGCGGATGAAGTCGGGAGTAGCCATGGGCCCGACCCTAACGGGCGGACCGGACCGCCCCCGGCGCTGTCGCGGGGCGTGCGGCGGGCGTACGGCTACACGCCACCGGCGCGCCGACCGCGCACACCGGCGGCGACGGCCCAGCCGAGCCCNNCCCAGCCGGGTGGCGGGCGTCTGCGAGGAGCGCAGGGGCACCTCCTGGACCAGCGAGTCCGCGACGAACATGCCGGTCTCCTGGGTGATCCTGCCGTCCGGCATGATGATCGCACTGACGCCACTGGTCACCGGCACGGTGACGGTCCGGCTGTGCTCGACCGCGCGGACACGGGACATGGCGAGCTGCTGGTACGTCATCTCGCTGCGGTCGAAGGTCGCGTTGTTGCTGGGTACCGAGATCAGCTGGGCGCCGTCGGTGACCTCCGAGCGCACCGCCCAGTCGAAGGCCGCCTCGTAGCAGGTGACGAGCCCCACCTCGGTGCCGGCCATGGTGAACACGCCCGGCTCCGTGCCCCGGCTGAAGTCCTGGCTGACCATCGAGGTCCACTCGTCGTTGATCGCCCCGATCAGCGAGCGCAGCGGCAGGTACTCGCCGAACGGCTGGATCTGCCGCTTGTCGTAGGTGTCGACGGGGCCCTTGGCCGGGTCCCACAGGATCTGCTCGTTGAGGAGCTTGCCGTCGCGTTCCACGACGCCGCCCA
>MUMD01000722.1 GCA_002155895.1 Streptomyces rochei | reverse complement strand
GCCTCGACTTCCGCTTCGACGGTGAGCGGGCCGCCGTCGCCGAGGTCTACGAGGCCGTCGCCGCGCTCCTGGACGCGGCCGGCACCGAACACGCCGGCGCCCGGCGCGCCGCCCTCACCGCAGCGCTCGACCACGCGCAGGACGCGCTCGCCGGACCCAGGCTGCGGCGCCACCCGTCGTCCGCGGCCGAGCGCCGCCTGCACGCCCAGTACGCCGCGGCGCTGCCGCTGGGCGAGGCGGCGACCGCGCTCGCCTGGGCGGAGCGGACCGTGCCGAAGCGGGCGGCCGAGGGCCCCCGGCGGCTCGCGGCGGCCGTCCGCGGCAACTCCCTCGCCGGACCGCTGCCCGCCCCCGCCCGGACCGACCCCGCCCTGCGCGCCCTCGATGCCGCCCTCCTGCACGCCGCCGAGGTCTTCGACCGGGGCCGGGCCCCGGACCTGCACACCCGCAGGCGGTCCGTCGCCGCACTGGTGCGCACGGTCCTCGGCGCGGGCGGCCGGGAGTACGCCCTGCGCGCCGGGCTGTGCTTCGGCGCCGCCGTCGCCACCGCCCAGGCCCTGCACCACGGGCACTGGTACGGGGCCCACCAGCACTGGTACTGGCTGCCCGCCACCGCCGTCTTCCTCGTCAAACCCGACCTCGGCCCGCTCGTCTCCCGGGTGCTGTGCCGGGCCGCCGGGACCGTGTTCGGGGCCCTGCTCTTCGCCGGGTTCGCGGCCGTGCTGCCGCGGCCGGAGGGGCTCGTCGTGCTCGTCGCCGTCTGCGGCGCCCTGGTGCCGGTGGCCGCGCGGCACTTCGCCGCCCAGACCACGGTCGTCACCGTCCTCGTCCTCGCCCTGGTCATGGTGGGCGGCGAACCCCAGGCATCCGCCGGACGCATCGGCGAGACACTGCTCGCCTGCGCGATCGTGCTGATCGTCGGTCACCTCCCGGTGCCCGGGCAGCGGGGCGGCGGGGTCCGCGCCCGGATCGACGCCGCCGACGCCGCCGCGCACGCGTACCTCGTCCACGTACTCGGCGAGTCCGACGACCGGGCCGCCCGGTGGACGCTGCGCCGCGAGGCGTACCGCACGCTCGCCGAGGCCCGTGCCGCGATCGCGCGGGCCGCCGCCGAACTGCCCGCCCTCGCCCGGCACTCCGCGGGCGCGGACGAGGTGGCCGCGGTACTGGAACGACTCGTCGACACCACCACCGCGTGCGCCGTGCACCTCGACGACACCGGCCGGCTCACGCCCCGCCACACCGAACGGCTCGCCGCGCTGCGGGACGAACTCGCCACCCGGCGCGGGCGGGTGGCGAGTTCGTCCCGC
>MUMD01000721.1 GCA_002155895.1 Streptomyces rochei | reverse complement strand
CACCAAGGAGACAGGCCCTAGTCGTCGCAGAGAGGGAACAGCGAGGGAATGGGACGGTCCCAGTCCCTTCACCCCGTCGGCCGCATATCCTTTCGGCCATGACCGCCAAGTCTCCTGAGCCTTCTCCGCGTCCTGCTCCATCCGGCGAGCTCCGCGCCTCTCACGACGACCGCGAAGTCGTGGTGGAGCAGTTGCGTGATGCGGCGGCCGAGGGACGCATCGATCTCGATGAGCTCGATGCGCGCCTGGAGCAGGCGCTGAAGTCCAGGACTCACGCCGAGTTGGCCGTACTGACCGCTGACTTGCCGAAGCCGCAGGCCACGGAGGACCGGTCGCCGCTGGTGCTCAGGGGCGGCATGTTCGGCGCGTCCCGCGGTCCCGGACGCTGGGAGGTTCCCAGGCGTGTGATCGCCCATGGAGGCGTGGGGGGCGTGAAGATCGACTTCACCCGCGTCGAGTGCCGCCTCAAGGAGGTGGCGGTGGAGGCGTTCGGGGAGACGTCCGGTGTCACGATCGTCCTTCCCGACGGTTGGGCCGCGGACACCAGCGGCATGGATCCCGGCGTCGGCGGCCTGAAGGACGAAACCACATCCGACCGTCTCCCGGGTACACCGCTGATCCGGCTCACCGGGTCCGGTGGG
>MUMD01000720.1 GCA_002155895.1 Streptomyces rochei | reverse complement strand
CGGCCTGCCCGAGCCCGTGGCCGAGTACCTCGCCACCTGGCTGCCGGTGTGGATCGACGACTGGCTGGACCTGGAGCGCTGGGACCTGCTCGGCGAACTCCTCGTCGTGGACGCCTGCCTGCCCCGGCCCACCCTGGACGAACCCGCGTGGCGGGCCTTCGCCGCCGCCCAACAGCCCGACGGCGCCATGCCCGCCGTACGGACGATGCCCGAGGGCGACCCCGACACGGTGTTCGACATGGTCTACCACCCGACGCTGGTCGCCGCCTTCGCCTCCGTGCTCGCCACCTCCCGCGCCCTCAGCGAGCTGGCGCACACCGCCTCATGACGGCCCGTCCCGTGCCCTGGCCGGGCGAGCCCGTCGACGAAGACCTTCCGCCCGCCCCCGCGCCCCACGGGCCGGGCGACGAGGCGGCCCTGCGCGACCGGCTGGCCGAAGCCGTCGACGCCTCCGACGCGCCCGACGTCGTCTTCGCCGTCTCCCGGCACGGCCGGCGCACCCTCCACAGCGGCGGCACCGCACCCCCGCCCGCCGTCGCCCGGGAAGACCTCCGCTACGAGATCGGCTCGGCCTCCAAGACCCTCACCGGACTGCTGCTGGCCCTGCTGATCCGGCGCGGCGTGCTCACCGGAGCCGAACCGGCCGCCGCCTGCCTGGACCCGGGGCACCCGGCCGGCCCGCACCCCGTGACCCTCGCCCACCTCGTC
>MUMD01000719.1 GCA_002155895.1 Streptomyces rochei | reverse complement strand
CCGGACACCACCGCCGACACCCCCCTCGCCCCGCTCCTCGACTGGGCCCTGCACGCCCTCGCCTCCGTCGGCGCGCTCACCTGCGGCGACGGGCACGCCACGCTCACCCCGCTGGGCAGCTGGGCGGTCTGGGTCAAGCTGGAGCAGATCTGCGTCGCCGCGCAGAGCCCCGCCGGCAACATCGAGCAGTCGGCGGAGGACATGCTCCGCGGCTGCGCCCGGCTCCGCCCCAACGCCGCCCGTGCCGAGTACCGCGCCTGGCTCGCCGCCCGCCCCGTCGGCAGCGCCGTCGCCGAGCTGATCGCCGCCGCCCGCGGCGAGGACGCCCTGCTGCGCGGCCTCGCCTTCGACGCGCTGCGGGTCGTCGGCGCCCCCGCCGAGCCCGACGTCCGCGCCGTCGTCGACGAGTCGACGCTGCGCCCGTACGCGCTCCTGTGGCTGGCCGAGCACGACGGCGCCGACCCCGAGGACGCCCACGAGGTCCTCACCCGCCGGGAGGCCACCTGGCTGTGGGTCGACACCGCCGCCGCCGTCGCCGACCACGGCGAGGCCCCGCTGCTCGTGCGGCACCTGGAGTCCGCGGTGCAGCCCACCGTGCCGGCCCTCCTCGACGAGGTCCGGGCGGTCGGACACCCGCGCACCGTCCAGGTCCTGGTCGCGCTCGCCGCCGCACACCCCGACCCCGCGCTGGCGAAGGCCGTGCGCCGAGCCGCGTTCCAGGTGCACACCGGGGGCAGCTGAGGGGCCCGGCCGGCCGGGGCGGCGGGCCTCGCTCAGGTGCTCAGGCGCGGACCTCCGGGGCGTACGTACCGAAGCTCCAGATGTTCCCCTCCAGGTCGCGGGCCATGTAGTCCCGCGAGCCGTAGTCCTGGTCGGTCGGGGGCATCAGGATCTCCGCGCCGTGCTCCACCGCCCGGCGGTGGTGGGCGTCGACGTCGTCCACCACGACGTACACCCCCGTCGTCCCGGCGTTCCTCATCGCCTCGTCGAAGCGGCTGCCCGTGCCCTTCGAACCGAGCATGATCGCGCCGTTTCCCTGGGCCAGCTCGGCGTGGGCCACCGAGCCGTCCTCGCCCTCGTACACGGCGAGTTCCCTGAAGCCGAAGGCCCGGGTGAGCTGGCGGACCGCCGCCTCGGCGTCCGCGTAGAGCAGCGTCGGGTAGACGCTGGGACGGCCATCGTCCATGCCTGCCATGCCGATCACTCCCTTGTGAGTCGGTGCGGGAAGCCCTGTCGCCAGTCTCGCACCGCCCACCGACGACGCCCCGGACCAGCGCTCCCGAACAGGGGAGCCCCGAACAAGGGACCGCGCGGGCCCGTACCCGGGAAAAGCGCTTGCACGGTCCCGTTAGACTGGCCCCATGGCCATTCTCCTCGCGCATTAGACGGCGGGAATCCACCAGCCGCCCGTCCCGCCACCCACCCGCCCAGGAG
>MUMD01000718.1 GCA_002155895.1 Streptomyces rochei | reverse complement strand
CGCGCCCGGCGGCACCGGCCCGTCACGCGGGGGCCCCGCCCCGGCGCCTCCCGGGCTCACGGCTGCGGACGGACGGTGAGCAACTGCTGGGCGTGGCCCACCGGGCCGTCCACGTCGTGCAGCACCGTGCTGGTGATGCCCTGCCCGGTGGGGCCGAAGACGACCGTGGTGTCCAGGCCCGTCCAGCGGCCGCGCGGCGCCCGGTGCAGGTGCAGCGTCAGGTCGACGTTCGGGAACATCCACTCCTCGGGCGACTGCCGTACGGCGATGCCGTTGGCCGTGTCGACCAGTGCGACGTAGGACGCCAGCGGGCTCGCGGTCTCGCCGGCGACCAGGTCGAGCCCGGTGGAGACCCACGCCGTGGTGCGGCCGGGCTGCGGCGGGGCCAGGGGGCGCACGTCCAGGGAGGCGATGTAGCCGCCGGGCCACTGGGCGTCCATGGGCCAGGACGCGAGCGTCCCGGGCGCGGGGAGCCGCTCCGCGCCGCCCCCGGCGACGGAGCCGGTGTCCACGTCGGCCGGGACGGACGGTCTCCACCCGTATCTCGCACTCGTCCAGGGCCGGGCGCCCGAGGATGTCGAAGCTGATCCGGCTCAGCGACATGGCGGCGCCCGCCCGTCCGGCCAGGTGGCGGTCGACGGCGTGGACGATCAGGCCCCCGAGCGGACTGAAGTGCTGCTCGTTGTCGCTCCAGGCGCCGCCGGCGTGCGCGGTGGGCTTGTAGCGGTGCTCGTCGATGCGCTCGTAGTAACTGTCCGGGGTCGCTGTGCCGGTGCTCAACGGTGCTGCTCCTGGGACGACGGTGGCGGGGCCGCGCCCAGGATAGTTCCGCGTCCCACCGAGGAGTCGGCGCCCCCGGGAGGGGGACCCGTCGGCGTGTGCC
>MUMD01000072.1 GCA_002155895.1 Streptomyces rochei | reverse complement strand
CGTCTCGGCTTCGGGCCTACGCCCGTTCTCGGGCCGACGCCCCGGCTTCGGGCGACTGCCTGGCTTCACGTCGACGTCCCGGTCTGGGGCCACCGTCCCGGCTTCGGGTCGACGTCCCGGTCTCGAGTCGCCCCCCCCCCGGGCCTCGGTCCGCCCCGCCCGGCTTCGGGCCGTCCCCCGACGCCGGGCGGGCTCTCCGGCCGGTGGGATTCCGGGGCGGCATCCCGGTCGGGGGGCCAGGCGGGCACCTCGGCCGGTGGGACCCGGGCAGGCGGGCGCCCCGCCGATGGGACGCCCGGTCAGTGCCCCGCCCGGTCGGGTCCGGCATGCCGGCGGGGGAGAGCAGGCGCCCAGGCCGGCCCTTCAGCCGGTGTCGTGCAGGCACACCGGCCCGTGACGCGCAAGAGCGCGCTACCGGCCATCCGGCCCGGTCCGGTTCGTGTACGGAACATCCGTCCGGTTAGGCTCATGACATGCATGCCTGGCCCGCTTCCGAGGTCCCCGCCCTGCCTGGTCAGGGCCGCGACCTGAGGATCCACGACACCGCGACCGGAGGCCTGGTCACCCTCGACCCCGGTCCCGTCGCCCGCATCTACGTCTGCGGCATCACGCCGTACGACGCCACCCACATGGGGCACGCGGCGACCTACAACGCGTTCGACCTCGTGCAGCGCGTGTGGCTCGACACCAAGCGGCAGGTCCACTACGTCCAGAACGTCACCGACGTCGACGACCCCCTCCTGGAGCGGGCCGACCGGGACGGCGTCGACTGGACCGCCCTCGCCGAGAAGGAGACCGCCCTCTTCCGCGAGGACATGACGGCGCTGCGGATGCTGCCGCCCCGGCACTACATAGGCGCCGTCGAGGCCATACCCGGGATCGTCCCGCTCGTCGAGCGGCTGCGCGACGCCGGCGCGGCCTACGAGCTTGAGGGCGACATCTACTTCTCGGTCGAGTCCGACCCGCACTTCGGCCAGGTCTCCCACCTGGACGCCGCCGCCATGCGGCTGCTCTCCGCCGAGCGGGGCGGCGACCCGGACCGGCCGGGCAAGAAGAACCCGCTCGACCCGATGCTGTGGATGGCCGCCCGCGAGGGCGAGCCCAGCTGGGACGGCGGCTCGCTCGGCCGCGGGCGCCCCGGCTGGCACATCGAGTGCGTGGCCATCGCCCTCGACCACCTCGGCATGGGCTTCGACGTCCAGGGCGGCGGCTCCGACCTCGCCTTCCCGCACCACGAGATGGGCGCCTCGCACGCCCAGGCCCTCACCGGCGAGTTCCCCATGGCCAAGGCGTACGTCCACGCCGGCATGGTCGGGCTGGACGGCGAGAAGATGTCCAAGTCCAAGGGCAACCTCGTCTTCGTGTCGCAGCTGCGCCGCGACGGCGTCGATCCCGCCGCCATCCGGCTCACCCTCCTCGCCCACCACTACCGCTCCGACTGGGAGTGGACCGACCAGGTGCTCCAGGACGCCCTCGCCCGGCTGGACCGCTGGCGCGCCGCCGTCTCCCGGCCCGACGGTCCGCCCGCCGAGGCCCTGGTCGAGGAGATCCGCGCGGCCCTCGCCGACGATCTGGACTCCCCGGCGGCGCTCGAGGCCGTGGACCGCTGGGCCGCGCTCCAGCAGGAGACCGGCGGCACCGACACCGGCGCACCCGGCGTGGTGTCCCGCGCCGTCGACGCACTGCTCGGCGTCGCCCTGTAGGCACCGGGGCACACGGCGGAGGGGCGCTTCCCGGTCGGGAAGCGCCCCTCTCGCGCAGGTCGGTCAGGTCAGTCCTCCGACGACTCCTCGTCGTCCCCGCCCGCCTTCGGCGGCCTCGGCGGACGCGTCCGCCCGCTCGGATTGTCGCGCAGGTACGGCGTCCCCGGAGTCGTGTCCCCGTCCGCCGTGGCGTGCCCGCCCGGCTGGCCCGGCCCGGACCCGTCCCGGCGGCGCAGGTACCGCTCGAACTCGCGGGCGATCGCCTCGCCCGACGCCTCCGGCAGCTCCGCGGTGTCCCGGGCCTCCTCCAGCGACTGGACGTACTCGGCGACCTCGCTGTCCTCGGCGGCCAGCTGGTCCACGCCCACCTGCCAGGCGCGCGCGTCCTCGGGCAGCTCGCCCAGCGGGATGCGCACGTCGATCAGGTCCTCCAGCCGGTTCAGCAGGGCCAGCGTCGCCTTCGGGTTGGGCGGCTGCGACACGTAGTGCGGCACCGCCGCCCACAGCGACACGGCCGGTACGCCCGCGTGGGTGCACGCCTCCTGGAGGATGCCGACGATGCCCGTGGGACCCTCGTACTTGGTCTCCTCCAGGTCCATGCGCCGGGCCAGGTCGGCGTCCGACGTGGTCCCGCTGATCGGCACCGGACGGGTGTGCGGGGTGTCACCCAGCAGGGCGCCCAGGACGACCACCAGCTCCACGCCCAGCTCGTGGGCGAAGCCGAGCAGCTCGTTGCAGAACGAGCGCCAGCGCATGGACGGTTCGATGCCGCGGACCAGGACCAGGTCGCGCGGTTTGTCGCCGCCCACCCGGACCACCGACAACCGGGTCGTCGGCCAGGTGATCTTGCGGACGCCGTCCTCCATGAACACCGTGGGCCGGTTGACCTGGAAGTCGTAGTAGTCCTCCGCGTCCAGCGCCGCGAACACCTCGCCCTTCCACTCGCGGTCGAGATGCGCGACCGCGGTGGAGGCGGCGTCGCCGGCGTCGTTCCAGCCCTCGAACGCGGCCACCATGACCGGGTCGACCAGCTCGGGAACCCCCTCGAGCTCGATCACCCAGTGCCTCCTTCCGACGTGCCCTCGCGTACCCCCCAACCTTACGGCGTGCCGAGGGGCCGCCCGCAGCCCCCGTGCACGGGGGAGTGAACGGATCACTGCCCCGTTCCCGCGGGTCGGACACCCCGGCCGGACGGTGTCCGGGGAGCGTCGTCTTCGCGGCCGTCCGAAGGCCCGCCGGCGTCACGGAGCGACCGCGCCCGGCCCCGGCGGGGCCGGGACCGGGCGGGAACGGGGCGGCGGGGCCTACTTCTTGTCGAGCAGGTCCTGCACCTTCGCGCGGACCTCGTCCGTGGCCAGGCCGCGGATCGTCAGCGTGGTGCGGCGGCGCAGCACGTCGTCCGGCGTCTGAGCCCACTCGTGGTCGCGCGCCCACACGACCTGCGCCCAGATCTCCGGGGCGTCCGGGTGGACGCGCTCGGCCAGTTCCGGGGACTCGTTGGCGATCCGGGCGATGTCGAAGGCCAGCGAACCGTAGTGCGTGGCCAGGTGCTTGGCGGTGTCCGCGGCCATGCGCGGACCCGGGGCGGGACCGTCCACCAGCAGGCGGTGCGCGACCGCGCGCGGGTTGGCGACACCGGGCAGCGGCAGCTTCTTCGGCAGCGAGGAGATCGGCTCGAAGTCGTCACCGAGCGGGTGGCCCGGCAGCGCCTCCAGCTTCTTCAT
The DNA here is from genome assembly GCA_002155895.1 of Streptomyces rochei. GTDB lineage: Bacteria > Actinomycetota > Actinomycetes > Streptomycetales > Streptomycetaceae > Streptomyces > Streptomyces rochei. The sequence continues at coordinate 13,178 of MUMD01000072.1, read as the reverse complement.
GACGGTGCGGCCGATGTGGCGGAAGGTGGTCCACTTGCCGCCCGCGACGGACAGCATGCCGCCCCGGCCCTCGGTGACGACGGTCTCGCGCTTGGCCTTCGCGGTGTCCCCGGGGCCGCCCGGCAGCACGCGCAGACCTGCGAAGGAGTACGTGATCAGGTCCCGGTCGAGCTGCTGGTCGCGGATGGAGAACGCGGCCTCGTCGAGGATCTGCGCTATGTCCTTGTCGTTGACCGCGACGTCCGCCGGGTCGCCCTCGAACTCCTCGTCGGTCGTGCCGAGCAGCAGCATGTCCTCCCAGGGGAGGGCGAAGGTGATGCGGTACTTGTCGATCGGCGTCGCCAGCGCGGCCTTCCAGGGCGCGGTGCGCTTGAGCACCAGATGCGCGCCCTTGGACAGGCGGATGGAGGGCGCCGCGTTCGGGTCCTCCATCCGGCGCAGGTGATCGACCCAGGGGCCGGTGGCGTTGAGCACCAGGCGGGCGTTCACGCCGAACTCGTCGCCGGAGAGCCGGTCCTTCAGCTCGGCGCCGGTCACCCGGCCCTTGGTGAAGCGCAGGCCGGTGACCTCGGCGTGGTTGAGGACGACCGCGCCCGAGTCGACCGCCGCGCGGACCGTCATCAGGGCCATGCGGGCGTCGTTCATCTGGTCGTCGCCGTACACGGCCACGGCCTTGAGGTTGTCGGTGCGCAGCTCCGGCACGTCCTGCGCGGCCTTGGCCGGGGAGAGCAGGTGGCCGACGCCGTCACCGAAGGCGGAGAGCGCCGAGTACGCGAAGACACCGGCGCCGAGCTTCGCCGCGCCGTGCGGCCCGCCCTTGTACACGGGGAGGTAGAAGGTGAGCGGGTTGGCCAGGTGGGGGGCCACCTGGCGGGAGACCGCACGGCGCTCGAAGTGGTTCTCGGCCACCAGCTTCACCGCGCCGGTCTGCAGGTAGCGCAGACCGCCGTGGAGCAGCTTGGAGGAGGCGGAGGAGGTGGCGCCGGCGAAGTCGCCGGCGTCGACCACGGCCACCCTGAGGCCGGACTGCGCGGCGTGCCAGGCGGTGGAGATGCCCAGGATGCCGCCGCCGATCACGAGAAGGTCGTACGACGCCTTGGAGAGCTGCTCACGGGTCTCGGCTCGGCTCGGGTTCGAGCCGGAGGCCGGGTGCGTCCCCAGGGCAGGCACGGACTGCAGGGTGGACTGCGTGGTCATGGTGGTTCTTACTCCTCGTCAGCTTTCGTCGGCGATCCAGCCCATGGTCCGCTCGACGGCCTTGAGCCAGCTCTTGTACTCACGGTCGCGGGTCTCCGCGTCCATGCGGGGGGTCCACTCGGCGGCCCGGCGCCAGTTGGCGCGCAGGTCGTCGGTGCTGTTCCAGAAACCGACGGCCAGGCCGGCGGCGTAGGCGGCGCCGAGGCACGTGGTCTCGGCGACCATCGGGCGCACCACAGGGGCGTCCACGAAGTCGGCGAGGGTCTGCATCAGCAGGTTGTTGGAGGTCATGCCGCCGTCGACCTTGAGGGCGGTCAGCTCCACACCGGAGTCCTTCGTCATGGCGTCCGCGATCTCGCGGGTCTGCCAGGCGGTGGCCTCCAGCACGGCGCGCGCGAGGTGCGCCTTGGTGACGTACCGGGTCAGGCCGGCGATCACACCGCGGGCGTCGGAGCGCCAGTACGGGGCGAACAGGCCGGAGAAGGCCGGGACGAAGTAGGCGCCGCCGTTGTCCTCGACCGTCAGGGCGAGGGTCTCGATCTCGGCGGCGGTGGAGATCAGGCCCATCTGGTCGCGCATCCACTGCACCAGCGAACCGGTGACGGCGATCGAGCCCTCCAGGGCGTAGACCGTGTCCTGGTCGCCGATCTTGTAGCCGACCGTGGTCAGCAGGCCCGAGTAGGAGTTGATGATCTTGTCACCGGTGTTCATCACCATGAAGGTGCCGGTGCCGTACGTCGACTTGGTCTCGCCCTCGGAGAAGCAGGTCTGGCCGAACAGGGCCGCCTGCTGGTCGCCGAGCGCGGAGGCGACGGGGATGCCGCCGAGCAGCTCGCCGAGCCGGCCGCCCCTGATCTCGCCGTAGACCTCGGCGGAGGAGCGGATCTCCGGGAGCATCTGGGTCGGCACGCCGATCGACTCGGCGATCCGCTCGTCCCACTGCATGGTGTGCAGGTTCATCAGCATGGTGCGGGAGGCGTTGGTGACGTCGGTGACGTGCTTGCCGCCGTCGACCCCGCCCGTCAGGTTCCAGATGACCCAGGTGTCCATGGTGCCGAAGAGCAGGTCGCCCGCCTCGGCGCGCTCGCGCAGACCGTCGACGTTGTCGAGCAGCCAGCGGGCCTTGGGCCCGGCGAAGTAGGAGGCGAGGGGGAGGCCGGTCTCGCGGCGGAAGCGGTCCTGGCCGACGTTGCGGCCCAGCTCGCGGCAGAGGGCGTCGGTGCGGGTGTCCTGCCAGACGATGGCGTTGTGGACGGGCTCACCGGTGTTCTTGTCCCAGACCAGCGTGGTCTCGCGCTGGTTGGTGATGCCGATGGCCTTGATGTCGTCGCGGGTGATGCCCGCCTTCTCGACGGCGCCGGCGACGACCTCCTGGACGTTGGTCCAGATCTCGGTCGCGTCGTGCTCGACCCAGCCCGGCTTGGGGAAGATCTGCTCGTGCTCCTTCTGGTCGACGGAGACGATGCGCCCGTCGCGGTCGAAGACGATGCAGCGCGAGGAGGTCGTGCCCTGGTCGATTGCGGCGATGAAGGGTCCGGCGGTGTGGGCGTCGGTCACTGTGTGCTCCTGGGTTTCCGTGGTGGGGTGGCCGGTGCGTACGGCGCGTGTGCTGCGGCTCGATGATGGCCGAGCGGGGGACCGCTCAGGCGAACGCGACGTTGTAGACACCTCCGGCGATCGCACCGCCGATCAGCGGACCGACGACCGGGATCCAGGCGTAGGCCCAGTCGGAGCCGCCCTTGTTGGGCAGCGGGAGCAGGGCGTGCACGATGCGCGGGCCGAGGTCGCGGACCGGGTTGATCGCGTAGCCCGTCGGGCCGCCGAGCGACAGACCGATGGAGACCACCACGAACGAGGTGATCAGGGCGCCCAGGACGCCGAGGCCGTTGCCCGCGTCGTTCAGACCCTGGGTCAGGATGGCGAGCAGCAGGACGAAGGTGCCGATGATCTCGGTGGCGAGGTTCTGGACCGTGTGCCGGATCTCCGGGCCGGTGGAGAAGATGCCCAGGACCGGGCCGGCGCCCTTCTCCTGCGCCTCGACCGACTTGGCCGTGGCCGTGTCCTGCGCGCCGGGGCCGCCGACGATCTCCCGGTCGGTGAGGTGGGCCTGGAACTGGCCGTAGTAGGCGATCCAGACCAGGACCGCGCCGATCATGGCGCCCAGGAACTGACCGGCGAAGTAGGTCGGCGTGTTGCTCCAGTCGCCGTCCTTGATCGCGATGCCGACCGTCACGGCGGGGTTGAGGTGGGCGCCGGAGAGCGGACCCGATATGTACGCCGCCGTCATGACCGCGAAGCCCCACCCGAAGGCGATGGCGAGCCAGCCGGCGTTGCGGGCCTTGGAGGCCTTGAGCGTCACGGCGGCACAGACACCGCCGCCGAGCAGGATGAGTATGGCGGTACCGATGGTCTCGCCGATGAAGATGTCGGAGCTGGACACCCGCGACTCCTTTGTCCTTCGTCCAGGGGAAGCCGAACCCCCGGGTCCCTCCGGGTGTTCCGGCGCCCTCGGTGTGAGAGCGATGGCGGCCCTTGGCGTTGTCACACTCTAACGCGTATTGCCGGTAGGTGTTCGACAATGCCGACCGATGGACGCGAGTCTCGCCGCGCCGTCACGCGTGCGTCAAGAGCTGTGTTATCGAAAGCACGATCGTTATTGATCGTCGTGGCCTATCGGTCGCCGCCCGCGGGCCGCGGCGCCCCGTGGAACGCCGGGGGCCGGGACGCCGTACGGCGTCCCGGCCCCTGTCCGCTCGTCTCAGAAGCGCCCGGCGCCCAGGTCGCGCGAGACCGCGCGGGCGCAGTCCCGGACCGCCGCGACCAGCTCGGGACGCAGCTCGCCCTCCCGGCACAGCCGCTCCACGGCCCCGGTGATGCCCACCGCGCCGACCGGCATGCGCCTGCGGTCGTGGATGGGGGCGGCGATGGAGGCGATGCCCTCCCAGGTCTCCTCGACGTCGGCCGCGTACCCACGCGCGCGCGTGATGTCCAGGACGTGCTCGAAGCCGTCCGGCTCGCAGACGGTCCGGTCGGTGTACGCCTTGCGGTCGGCCTCCAGCGCCTCGCTGTGCGCGACCGGGTCGTACGCCGACAGCACCTTCCCCAGCGCGGTGGAGTGCAGCGGCTGCATGGCGCCGATCTCCAGCACCTGCCGGCTGTCGTCGGGGCGGAAGACGTGGTGCACGATCAGGACGCCCTGCTGGTGCAGGACGCCCAGGTGGACGCTCTCGCCGCTGGAGCGCGCCAGGTCGTCCGTCCACACCAGGGCGCGTGCCCGCAGCTCGTGCACGTCGAGGTAGGTGGTGCCCAGGCGCAGCAGCTCGGCGCCCAGCTGATAGCGCCCGGACGCCTCGTCCTGCTCCACGAACCCCTCCTGCTGGAGGGTGCGCAGGATGCCGTGCGCGGTGCCCTTGGCCAGTCCCAGCGACGAGGCGATGTCCGACAGGCCGAGCCGCCGCTCGCCGCCCGCGAGCAGGCGCAGCATCGCGGCCGCCCGTTCGAGCGACTGGATGTTCCGTGCCATCGACGTACTGCCTCCGTCCCCTTCGACTGCCGACCTCGGCGTCGCTGACGTCGTTCGGCAATGCCGAACACTACCGGTCCATGCCGACCTCCCGCTAATGGTCGGCGGGCAACTGTTGCACTCCGGCCGGTTCCGATCGCCCCGAACCCGGCGTCCGGAAGCCGGGCCCGCACGGAGACCGGGCGGCTCGCCCGCGTCGCCGCGCTGAAGCCGCCCCGGAGCCGCGCCGGAGTTCCGGCGAGTCCCGGCCGGGCCCCGCCGGCCGGAGAGTCACCCCTTCGGCGGCCGTCCGACCCGCCATCCTCGTCCGTCTCGTGGACGCCGCGACCACCGGCCTCCGGTCCCGGCTACCCTGGCGGCGTGCGTTCTCCCCGGAACGTCCCCCGCGGACGGACCGGGCAGGCGCAAAGCCGACAGCCGTCGCATCCTAGGGAGCCCCTTCATGGCCTCGTCGCCGTCCACCCCGTCCGCCGACACCCGGACCCGCGTGTCCGCCCTCCGAGAGGCCCTCGCCACGCGAGTCGTGGTCGCCGACGGCGCGATGGGCACCATGCTCCAGGCGCAGAACCCCTCGCTGGACGACTTCCAGCAGCTGGAGGGGTGCAACGAGGTCCTGAACGTGACCCGGCCCGACATCGTCCGCTCGGTCCACGAGGAGTACTTCGCGGCCGGCGTCGACTGCGTCGGGACCAACACCTTCGGCGCCAACCACTCCGCCCTCGGCGAGTACGACATCCCCGAGCGCGTCCACGAACTGTCCGAGGCCGGCGCGCGGGTCGCCCGCGAGGTCGCCGACGAGTTCGCCGCCCGCGACGGACGGCAGCGCTGGGTCCTCGGCTCCATCGGCCCCGGCACCAAGCTGCCCACGCTCGGCCACGCCCCGTACACCGTCCTGCGCGACGCCTACCAGCGCAACGCCGAGGGCCTGGTCGCGGGCGGCGCCGACGCGCTGCTGGTGGAGACCACGCAGGACCTGCTCCAGACCAAGGCGTCCGTGCTCGGCGCCCGGCGCGCCCTCGAGGCCCTGGGCCTGGACCTGCCCGTCATCGTCTCCGTGACCGTCGAGACCACCGGCACCATGCTGCTGGGGTCCGAGATCGGCGCCGCGCTCACCGCGCTGGAGCCCCTCGGCATCGACATGATCGGCATGAACTGCGCCACCGGCCCGGCCGAGATGAGCGAGCACCTGCGCTACCTCGCCCGCCACTCGCGCATCCCGCTGACCTGCATGCCCAACGCCGGTCTGCCCGTCCTCGGCAAGGACGGCGCCCACTACCCGCTGACCGCGCCCGAGCTGGCCGACGCCCACGAGACCTTCGTGCGCGAGTACGGCCTGTCCCTGGTGGGCGGCTGCTGCGGCACCACCCCCGAGCACCTGCGCCAGGTCGTCGAGCGGGTCCGGGGCGCCGCCCCCACCGAGCGTCACCCGCGGCCCGAGCCCGGCGCCGCCTCGCTGTACCAGACCGTGCCCTTCCGCCAGGACACCTCGTACCTGGCCATCGGCGAGCGCACCAACGCCAACGGTTCCAAGAAGTTCCGCGAGGCCATGCTCGAGGGCCGCTGGGACGACTGCGTGGAGATGGCCCGCGACCAGATCCGCGAGGGCGCCCACATGCTCGACCTCTGCGTCGACTACGTCGGCCGGGACGGCGTCGCCGACATGGAGGAACTGGCCGGCCGCTTCGCCACCGCCTCCACGCTCCCCATCGTGCTGGACTCCACCGAGGTCGACGTCATCCGGGCCGGCCTGGAGAAGCTCGGCGGCCGCGCGGTGATCAACTCGGTCAACTACGAGGACGGCGACGGCCCCGAGTCCCGGTTCGCGCGCGTCACCGAGCTGGCCCGGGAACACGGCGCCGCGCTGATCGCCCTGACCATCGACGAGGAGGGCCAGGCCCGCACCGCCGAGAAGAAGGTCGAGATCGCCGAACGGCTGATCGCCGACCTCACCGGCAACTGGGGCATCCACGAGTCGGACATCCTCGTCGACTGCCTCACCTTCACCATCTGCACCGGCCAGGAGGAGTCCCGCAAGGACGGCGTGGCCACCATCGAGGGCATCCGCGAGCTGAAGAGGCGCCACCCCGACGTGCAGACCACGCTGGGCCTGTCCAACATCTCCTTCGGCCTCAACCCGGCGGCGCGCATCCTGCTCAACTCCGTATTCCTGGACGAGTGCGTCAAGGCCGGCCTGGACTCGGCGATCGTGCACGCCAGCAAGATCCTCCCGATCGCCCGCTTCGACGAGGAACAGGTCACCACCGCCCTCGACCTGATCTACGATCGCCGCCGCGAGGGCTACGACCCGCTGCAGAAGCTGATGCAGCTCTTCGAGGGCGCCACCGCCAAGTCGCTCAAGGCGTCCAAGGCCGAGGAACTGGCCGCGCTGCCGCTCGACGAGCGCCTCAAGCGCCGCATCATCGACGGCGAGCGCAACGGCCTGGAGCAGGACCTGGACGAGGCGCTCCAGGAGCGTCCCGCCCTCGACATCGTCAACGAGACCCTGCTGGACGGCATGAAGGTCGTCGGCGAACTCTTCGGCTCCGGGCAGATGCAGCTGCCGTTCGTGCTCCAGTCCGCCGAGGTCATGAAGAGCGCGGTGGCCCACCTGGAGCCGCACATGGAGAAGACCGACGACCAGGGCAAGGGCACCATCGTGCTGGCCACCGTCCGCGGCGACGTCCACGACATCGGCAAGAACCTCGTCGACATCATCCTGTCCAACAACGGCTACAACGTCGTCAACCTCGGCATCAAGCAGCCGGTCTCGGCCATCCTGGAGGCGGCCGACGAACACCGGGCCGACGTCATCGGCATGTCCGGGCTCCTGGTCAAGTCCACGGTGATCATGAAGGAGAACCTGGAGGAGCTCAACCAGCGGGGCCTGGCCGCCGACTACCCCGTCATCCTCGGCGGCGCCGCGCTCACCCGGGCCTACGTCGAGCAGGACCTGCACGAGGTCTACGACGGCGAGGTCCGCTACGCCCGCGACGCCTTCGAGGGCCTGCGGCTCATGGACGCCCTGATCGGCATCAAGCGGGGCGTGCCCGGCGCCAAGCTGCCCGAACTGAAGCAGCGCCGGGTACGGGCCGCCACCGTCGAGATCGAGGAGCGGCCCGAGGAAGGACACGTCCGCTCGGACGTCGCCACCGACAACCCCGTCCCCGAGCCGCCCTTCTGGGGCACCCGCGTCATCAAGGGCATCCAGCTCAAGGAGTACGCGTCCTGGCTCGACGAAGGCGCCCTCTTCAAGGGCCAGTGGGGGCTGAAGCAGGCCCGCACCGGCGAGGGCCCCTCCTACGAGGAACTGGTCGAGACCGAGGGCCGGCCGCGCCTGCGCGGCCTGCTGGACCGGCTCCAGACGGAGAACCTGCTGGAGGCGGCCGTGGTCCACGGCTACTTCCCCTGCGTCTCCAAGGACGACGACTTGATCATCCTCGACGACGACGGCAACGAGCGCACCCGCTTCACCTTCCCGCGCCAGCGCCGCGGCCGGCGTCTGTGCCTGGCCGACTTCTTCCGCCCGGAGGAGTCCGGCGAGCAGGACGTCGTCGGCTTCCAGGTCGTCACCGTCGGCTCCCGCATCGGCGAGGAGACCGCCCGGATGTTCCAGGCCAACGCCTACCGGGACTACCTCGAACTGCACGGCCTGTCCGTCCAGCTCGCCGAGGCCCTCGCCGAGTACTGGCACGCCCGGGTACGCGCCGAACTCGGCTTCGGCGGCGAGGACCCGGCCCAGATGGAGGACATGTTCGCCCTCAAGTACCGGGGCGCCCGCTTCTCCCTCGGCTACGGCGCCTGCCCGGACCTGGAGGACCGCGCCAAGATCGCCGACCTGCTCCGGCCGGAGCGCATCGGCGTCCACCTGTCGGAGGAGTTCCAGCTCCACCCCGAGCAGTCCACCGACGCCATCGTCATCCACCACCCGGAGGCGAAGTACTTCAACGCCCGCTGAGGCCCCGTACCGCTGGGGCTCCGTACCGCTCCACGGGCCACATCAGGCGTTTCCGTCCCGCAGGACGTACACTGGTCGGTCCACCGCAGGCCGGTCCCCGTCATGGGGACCGGCCTGATCGTCCCTTCAAGGAGGTACGTGGATGACCAGTACGGTCCCCGCGCTCGGAACCCGTACGGCCGAAGGCTCCGCCCTGCATGCCGTGCTCCTCGACATGGACGGCACCCTCGTGGACACCGAGGGCTTCTGGTGGGACGTCGAGGTCGAGGTCTTCGCCTCCCTCGGCCACACCCTCGACGACTCCTGGCGGCACGTGGTCGTCGGCGGCCCGATGAGCCGCAGCGCCGGTTTCCTGATCGAGGCCACCGGGGCCGACATCACCCTCGCCGAGCTGAGCGTGCTGCTCAACGACGGCTTCGAGGAGCGCATCGGCCGCTCCCTGCCGCTGATGCCGGGCGCCGCCCGGCTGCTCGCGGAGCTGTCCGCGCACGAGATCCCGACGGCCCTGGTCTCCGCGTCCCACCGGCGCGTCATCGACCGCGTGCTGGCCTCCCTGGGCCCCCAGCACTTCGATCTGACCGTGGCCGGCGACGAGGTGCCGCGGACCAAGCCGCACCCGGACCCGTATCTGGCCGCCGCGGCCGGACTGGGCGTGGACCCCGCCCGGTGCGCCGTCGTCGAGGACACCGTGACCGGCGTCGCCGCCGCTGAGGCCGCGGGCTGCCACGTCGTGGCCGTGCCCTCGGTCGCGCCCATCTCCCCGGCCGCCCGGCGTACGGTCGTCGGTTCGCTGGAAGACGTGAACCTGACATTCCTGCGCGGTCTGATGACGCGAATGCGCTAGACCTTCACCCAGCGTGCGGCGGTGTTTACGGCGGCATTTCCCAAGACGCCCACAGGGGCGGCGCAGTGGACGAGATCGTCTCCGGTGCGGGGAAATTCCGCCGTTCCCCATGACCGAATCAAGACCCCACCGCGCCTCGCGGAAATGTGACGTTCGCCACCTGTGAAGGGGTCGACAGGTGGGTGGGGGTGTGCTGCCCGGCGCTTGGCGAACGTTGTCGAGGTGCCCATGTGTCCTGATTGGTGAAACCCTGCACTAATCCTTCCACTGTCGGGTTTTCGGTGTGTCCACACCCGGTTTCGCTCCGTGATGAGCGTCCAACTCCGGTGCCTGCGAACCCCCGTGCGGGCGCGGACTAATCTCGTCGCGAGAACATCGGCCACTACCCCCGTGATCCGCCGCGACACCCCTGCATGCCGGATACACGGACCGACAGCTCTGGAGAAACTCGAGCATGAACCGCAAGACTTTGGTGCTGCCGGCCGCCGTCGGCCTGCTCGCGCCGGTACTCGCCGCCTGTGGCGGGTCCGACGGCGGCAGTGGCGGCGGGGACGCGATCGTCGTCGGCACCACGGACCGGTTCACCGCCTCGAAGGACGCGCCCGCGCCCCTCGACCCGGCGTTCGCCTACGATGTCGGCACCTGGAACATCCTGCGTCAGACCACGCAGACCCTGATGATCCAGCCCCGCGGCGACGGTGAACCCGTGCCCGAGGCCGCCGAGAAGTGCGGATTCACCGACACCGGCAACGAGCGCTACGCGTGCACCCTGCGTGACGGCCTGAAGTTCGCCAACGGCGACGCCATCACCGCGGAGGACGTGAAGTACTCCATCGAACGCGCCCTGTCCATCAAGGCCGACAGCCAGGTCTACGGCCTCCTGTCGACCGTCGACACCGTCGAGACGCAGGGCGACCGCGAGGTCATCTTCCACCTCAACACCGCGGACGCCACCTTCCCGTACAAGCTGTCGACCCCGGTCGCCGGCATCGTCAACGAGGACGTCTACGCGAAGGACAAGCTGCGCGAGGGCTTCGAGCTGGACGGCTCCGGGCCGTACACGATGAAGGCCGAGGTCGACGGCGACGTCATGACCAAGGCCGTGTTCACCAAGAACCCCGAGTACAAGGGGAGCCTCAAGGTGAACAACGAGAAGGTCGAGGTCGCCTCCTTCGAGGACGCCGACGCCATGGGCGCCGCGCTCGACAAGGGCGACATCGACGTGATGACCCGTGCCATGACGCCGGAGCAGATCCGGAAGCTCTCCACCTCCACGGACAGCGAGGTCGACCTGATCGAGGTGGCCGGTCTGGAGATCCGCTACCTGGGCTTCAACACGGACGCGCCGACGGTCAAGAACAAGGCCGTCCGCCAGGCCATGGCCCAGCTCATCGACCGCAGCGCACTCGTCTCCGAGGTCTACGGCTCCCAGGCCGAGCCGCTGTACTCGATGGTCCCGGCCAGCGTCACCGGTCACTCCAACTCGTTCTTCAACAAGTACGGCGACCCCAGCGTGGCCAAGGCCAAGGCCCAGCTGGAGGACGCGGGCATCGAGACGCCGGTGAAGCTGACGATGCACTACACGACGGACCACTACGGAGCCGCGACCAAGCAGGAGTTCGAGGTCCTGCAGAAGCAGCTCAACGACAGCGGTCTCTTCGACGTCGCCATCGAGGGCCAGCCCTGGGACAAGTTCCGCCCGGCGGAGCTGAAGGGCGAGTACGACGTCTTCGGCATGGGCTGGTTCCCCGACTTCCCGGACGCCGACAGCTTCACGGCGCCGTTCCTCGACAAGGACAACACCCTCAACTCGCCGTACACGAACACGGAGATCCGCAACACGCTGATCCCCGAGTCCCGTCGCGAGGCGGACCGGCTCTCCGCCGCGGACAGCCTCAACCGGATCCAGGACATCACCGCGATCGACGTCCCGCTCATCCCGCTGTGGCAGGGCAAGCAGTACGTCGCCGCCCGGGACGACATCACGGGCACGGCCTACCTGCTCAACTCCTCCTCCACGCTCCAGGTGTGGGAGCTGGGCCGGGGTGTGAGCGGCTGATCCGCCGGACCCGACGCCGAAGGGCACCCCTCCTGTTCGGAGGGGCGCCCTTCGCGCTGCCGCCGCGCCTACTGGGCGCCGGGACGCACCAGACCGCTTTCGTACGCGTACACCGCGGCCTGCACCCGGTCGCGCAGGCCCAGCTTGGTCAGCACATGGCCCACGTGCGTCTTGACCGTCGTCTCGCTGACGAACAGGTCGGCGGCGATCTCCGCGTTGGACAGGCCGCGGGCCACCAGCTTCAGCACCTCCACCTCACGCTCGGTCAGCGTGTGCAGGGTGTCCGGCACCGGCTCCTCCCCGGAGGGCAGATGCGTGGCGTACTTGTCCAGCAGCCGGCGGGTGATGCTCGGCGCGAGCATCGCCTCGCCGTTCGCCACCACGCGGATCGCCTGGACCAGTTCGCCCGCCGGGGCGTCCTTCAGGAGGAAGCCGCTGGCGCCCGCCTTCAGCGCCTCCACCACGTACTCGTCGAGGTCGAAGGTGGTCAGCACCAGCACCTTGGCCGGGCCGTCCCGCTCGGGTCCGGTGATCTGCCGGGTCGCCTCCACACCGTCCATCCGCGGCATGCGGATGTCCATGAGCACGACATCGGGCTGGAGCGCACGCACCTGGTCGAGCGCCTGGAGGCCGTCTCCGGCCTCGCCGACGACCGCGAGGTCCTGCTCGGCCTCCAGGATCATGCGGAAGCCCGTGCGCAGCAGCGGCTGGTCGTCGACCAGTAGGACGCGGATGGCCACGTAAGTCTCCTTCGCTAGTCCGGCCCCATTCTGCCCTGCTCGGCACCGCCGGACTCGGCCGCCCTCACCGGCAGCGGGTAGGGCGGGGGAGTACCGCCGAACTCGGGGCAGTGGGCCTGGTGGTCGCACCAGCCGCACAACTTGGTGGGACGCGGCCGCCAGTCACCGGTCTCGGTCGCCAGCCGGATCGCCTCCCACAGCGCCAGCAGCTTGCGCTCGACCCGCTCCAGGTCGGCCAGGACCGGGTCGTACGTGAGCACGTCACCACTGCCCAGGTACACCAGCTGGAGACGCCGCGGGACGACCTTCTTCAGCCGCCAGACCACCAGCGCGTAGAACTTCATCTGGAACAACGCGCCCTCGGCGTACTGGGGCCGGGGCGCCTTGCCCGTCTTGTAGTCGACGATGCGCACCTCGCCGGTGGGCGCGACGTCGACCCGGTCGATGATGCCGCGCAGCCGCAGCCCCGAGTCCAGCTCGGCCTCGACGAACAGCTCCCGCTCGGCGGGCTCCAGCCTGCTCGGGTCCTCCAGGGTGAACCAGCGCTCGACGAGCCGCTCCGCCTCGCCCAGCCACTGGGCCATGCGCTCGCCCTCCGGGTCGTCGGCGAACAGCTCGCCCAGCTCGGGCCGGCTCTCCCGCAGCCGGTCCCACTGGCCCGGGATCAGGGCCTTCGCCCGCGGCGGGGTGCGCTCGGCCGCCGGCGCGTCGAAGAGCCGCTCCAGCACCGCGTGCACCAGGGTGCCCCGCGTCGCGGCCTCGCTCGGCTTCTCCGGGAGGCGGTCGATGACTCGGAACCGGTACAGCAGCGGGCACTGCATGAAGTCGCCGGCCCGGGACGGCGACTTCATGCAGTGCCC
>MUMD01000717.1 GCA_002155895.1 Streptomyces rochei | reverse complement strand
AGGCCGAGGGCGTCGGCGGTGCGGTACACGAAGGGCCGGAAGCCGACCCCCTGCACGATCCCGTCCACGCGGAAGGCCCGAACGATCATCACCCGCCCCCCGCCCACGCTGCCCGGTGGCGCAGGATCTCGCCCTCGACCGCGTCCGCGAGCGGCTCCACAACACCCGCCACGGCCGCCGTCAGCCCGGTCCCCATGGACGCGTCGGAGCCCTCCACCGCGTAGACGACGAGGTGCTCCGGCAGCCGCCCCAGGACGCGGGCGAGGTCAACGGCCTCGCCGAGCCCGAGACCGTGCGAACTGGTCGAGGACGCCTGCCCGAGGCGTTCGGCGTCCAACTCGATGCGGTGGATCCGGCCGGCGGTCGCCGGGCGCGCATGCGCCGCGTCCACGACCACGACCAGCCGTGCCCCCTCCCAGAGCCCGATCAGGCGGGCCGGGTCACCGTCGCAGGCCGACACCACGGTGTGCGGCGGCAGGGACCCCTTCTCGACCCGCCGCAGCAGACGCGCGGCGACCACCCGGCCCACGCCGTCATCGCGCCGGAACTCGTTTCCGACGCCGATGACGACGACTCGCGCGTCCGGCCCCATGAGTCCACGCTGACGGACGCCCGACCGCGGTTCCAGGGCCGAACGGCCCTCATCGCCGGTCCGAACCGGCCACCTGTGGGGCGGCCCGGCTCCCTCGGAGGTGCCCGCTCTGCACCACCGCG
>MUMD01000716.1 GCA_002155895.1 Streptomyces rochei | reverse complement strand
GCTTGTCCGCCCGATCGACGGACCCTTCGGGGCACAGTCCCCGACCATCCCGCCCGGAATCTTCTGAGCACGGCGAGCGGCGGGGTGGTGTCGGATGAGTGCCGTGGAAGCCTGGCTGGGTGTGCTGGCGGTGTTCGTGCTGACCGCGGGCACCGGCTACTTCGTCGCCCAGGAGTTCGCGTACGTCTCCGCCGACCGGCTCGCCCTCGCCCGCGAGGCCGACGCCGGGGACCGGAAGGCGGCCCGTGCGCTGAAGGTGCTGGAGCGGTTGTCGTTCATGCTCTCCGGTGCGCAGCTGGGCATCACCGTGACGGGTCTGGTCGTCGGTTTCATCGCCGAGCCGTCCGTCTCCGCGCTGCTCCGGCCGGTCCTGTCCGGTCTCGGCGTTCCCGACGGCGCGGTCACCGGTATCTCCGTGGTGCTCGCGTTCGTTCTGGCCACCGTCGTGCAGATGGTGCTGGGTGAGCTGGCACCGAAGAACCTCGCCATCGCCGTCCCGGAACGGCTGGCGAAGTCGCTGGCAAGCTCCACGCTGGCGTACCTGAAGGTCGTCGGCCCGGTGGTCCGTGTCTTCGACGGCGCCGCGAACAAGCTGCTGCGCAAGGTCGGTATCGAGCCG
>MUMD01000715.1 GCA_002155895.1 Streptomyces rochei | reverse complement strand
CACATGAAGAATTTCCTAGTCAAGACGATCGCCAACGCGGCGGCCCTGGCGGTCGCCGTGTGGCTGCTCGACAAGATCACGCTGACCGGGGGCAGCACCGGCGAGAAGACCCTCACCCTGATCGTCGTCGCCCTCGTGTTCGGCCTGGTCAACATGCTGGTCAAGCCCATCGTGCAGGTGCTGACCTTCCCCCTGTTCATCCTGACCCTCGGCCTGTTCACCCTCGTGGTCAACGCGCTGATGCTGTTGCTCACCTCGTGGCTGGCCGACAAGCTCGACCTGAGCTTCCACGTCGACGGGTTCTGGACCGCCGTCCTCGGCGGACTGATCGTCTCGGTCGTCTCCTGGGCCCTCAACGCGTTCCTGCCCGACAAGGACTGATCCCATGACCTACCGCGTCTGCTTCGTGTGCACGGGCAACATCTGCCGCTCCCCGATGGCCGAGGCCGTCTTCCGCGCCCGCGTGGCGGAGGCAGGGCTGGACGGCCTGGTCCAGGTCGACAGCGCGGGCACCGACGGCTGGCACGAGGGCGAGGGCGCCGACCCTCGCACCATGGCCGTCCTCGAGGAGAACGGTCACTCCCTGGATCACGCGGCCCGCCGGTTCGATCCCTCCTGGTTCGCCCGGCTCGATCTCGTCATCGCCCTGGACGCGGGTCATCTGCGGACGCTGCGCCGCCTGGCACCGACCGAGCGGGACGCGGACAAGGTGCGGCTGCTGCGCTCCTACGACCCCGCCGCCGACCACGGCGACCTCGACGTGCCGGATCCGTACTACGGGGGCGCGGACGGCTTCGAGGAGTGCCTTGAGATGGTGGAGGCGGCGAGCGCCGGACTGCTCGCCGCAGTGCGCGAGCAGGTGAGAGGACGAGCGGCATGAGCGATTCCGCGACCAGCGACCAGGACGTGGCGGACACGGACGGAAGCCCCCCGGGCGCCGGTGACGGCACCCGCGCGGTGCGGGCCGGGCTGCCGGAACCCGTCAAGCACGAGCCGACGCTGCCCGGTCCCGTCTTCGCCGCCCACTTCCACCTGCCGGGGGAGCCGACCGGCCCGTACACCTACGGACGCGACGAGAACCCGACCTGGACCCATCTCGAGCGTGCCATCGGAGAACTGGAGGCACCCGGGCAGGACGACGTCGAGACGCTGGTGTTCGCCTCCGGCATGGCCGCGATCTCCTCGGTGCTCTTCTCACAGCTTCGTACCGGGGACGCGGTCGTCCTGCCCGACGACGGCTACCAGGCGCTGCCCCTGGTCCGCGCCCAGCTGGAGGCGTACGGCATCGAGGTGCGCACCGCCCCCACCGCCGAGGACGCCCAGCTCGACGTGCTGGACGGGGCGAGGCTGCTGTGGATCGAGACACCGTCCA
>MUMD01000714.1 GCA_002155895.1 Streptomyces rochei | reverse complement strand
GGACTACCGCGCGGCCGGCGCCGGCGGAGCGGACGCCGCCCGGGCCTGACGCCGGCCCGCCGCGATCGACCGGAAGACCCCGGCCCCGGCGATGAGGAAGCCCACTCCCATCAGCATGCTCAGCACGAACATGTAGGTCGGGAACGGCGTCGTGCCCAGCAGCAGCGGGGCCACCGTGACCAGAGTGGCCACGGCACCGATGAAGAAGACGATCGCACCGGCGCGGATCAGTCGGTCACCGGGCGCGGCGGAATTCGTTTGGGTTTTGTCACGCACCCGACCAGGGTAGTTCCCAGCCCTGAGGAACAGCCGGGGGACGTCTTGTCACCGGCCCGAAGACCATTAGCCTGGGTACCGGCGGGTCCGACGACCCGCCCGAGTGCTATCAAGAGCCGTTTCCGAGCAGTTTTTCCGACGAGTACGAGGACGAGGACAGACGTGCCTACCGGCAAGGTCAAGTGGTTCAACAGCGAGAAGGGCTTCGGCTTCCTCTCCCGCGACGACGGCGGTGACGTCTTCGTGCATTCCTCGGTCCTCCCCGCCGGAGTCGAGGCACTGAAGCCGGGGCAGCGAGTCGAGTTCGGCGTGGTCGCCGGGCAGCGCGGTGACCAGGCACTCTCCCTCACCCTGCTGGACCCGGCGCCCTCGGTCGCCGCGGCCCAGCGCAAGAAGCCCGACGAGCTGGCGTCGATCGTCCAGGACCTGACGACGCTCCTGGAGAACATCACCCCGATGCTGGAGCGCGGACGCTACCCCGACAAGGCCGCCGGCAAGAAGATCGCCGGGCTGCTGCGGGCGGTCGCCGACCAGCTCGACGTCTGACCCGCCCCGCCCCTCACGGGAACGCCAGCGCGTCCGGGCCGAGGGCCNNCGGCCGGGTCCATCTCCTGGGCGTGCTCCATCACGTACGGCCGGGACGCCTCGGGGTCGTCCCAGGCCGCGCGGACCGAGGCGCGCACGGAGTCGGCCAGCTGGGTCAGCGTCTCCTCGCCCAGCGACCGCTTGGCGATGATCGCGCCGAGCGGGATCGGCAGCCCGGTGGTCTGCTCCCAGTGCTCGCCCATGTCGGCGAGCTTGTGCAGCCCGTAGTTCCGGTACGTGAAGCGCGCCTCGTGGATCACCAGCCCCGCGTCGACCTTGCCGTCCCGCACCGCCGGCATGATCTCGTGGAACGGCATGACGACGATCTCGCCGACGCCGCCGGGCACGGTGTCCGCCGCCCAGAGGCGGAACAGCAGGTAGGCCGTCGAGGTCTCGCTCGGCACCGCGACGGTGCGCCCGCGCAGAT
>MUMD01000713.1 GCA_002155895.1 Streptomyces rochei | reverse complement strand
GGGTGGCCCGGGCCGCCGCGGCGGCCCGGGCCACCCAGCGCCTCGTCGCCCGCGCCCGGCGCCTGGCCGACCGCGACCCCCGCCGGCGGCGGGCGGCGGCCCGGAGGGTGGCCCACGGCGGCGCCCGCAGGCAGTGGACAGCCCCGTAACCCGGCCGCCACCGGTCCGGCGGCCGGTCCCGCCGCGCCTCCGGCCGCCGCTCCCGCTCCCGCTCCCGCGCCTGCCGCCGCCGCACCCGCCGGTCCGCCGCCTGGGGCCGGAGTCGACCCCCGTCAGCTGTGGCCCAACATCCTGGAGGCGGTGAAGAACCGCCGCCGCTTCACCTGGATCCTGCTCAGCCAGAACGCGCAGGTGACCGGCTTCGACGGCACCACCCTGCAGATCGGCTTCGTCAACGGCGGCGCCCGGGACAACTTCCTGAGCAGCGGCAGCGAGGACGTGCTGCGGCAGGCCCTGGCCGAGCAGTTCAACGTGCAGTGGAAGATCGAGGCGGTCGTCGACCCCTCCGGCGGCTCGGCCCCGCCCCCGGCCGGCCCCGCCGGTGGTTACGGCGGCCCCGGTGGCGGACCGGGCGGCCAGGGGAACGGCGGCTTCGGCGGAGGCGGCGGCTTCGGCGGTGGCGCGCCCGCGCAGCGCCCGTCGGCACCCGCACCTGCCGCCCACCC
>MUMD01000712.1:223-710 GCA_002155895.1 Streptomyces rochei | reverse complement strand
CGGCGAGGACGGTGCGGCGCCACCTGCTCGCGCGCCGCCGCCAACGGACCCTCGTCCCGGGCTCCATGGCCCCTCCCCTCCAGCGCGCCCGTCCATCGGGCGCCTCTGCAAGGGAAGTTATGAATCGTCACGGGTAACCCGCGTCCCGCTCCGGAGCTCACCTGTCGGGTAGCTCTCAGGTACTACGGGTACGCCCCGGGACCCGGATCGGCGGTCCGCCTCGACCCACCGGCCCACGAGACCGACCCACCAGGCCGGCTCACCAGACCGGCCCATCAGACCGACTCACCAGGCCAGCCCGCCAGACCGACTCACCGGGCCGGCCCAGGCCAGCCCACCAGACCGACTCACCAGGCCAACTGCGCGATCTCCTCCGCCACCACCGCGCACGCGTCCGCCGCCGGATCGATCAGCGGGAAGTGGCCGACGTCCTCCAGCAGCGTCAGGCCCACCACTTCACCGGCCTTCGCCGCCGCGTCGGCGTACG
>MUMD01000712.1:0-153 GCA_002155895.1 Streptomyces rochei | reverse complement strand
GAAGTGCTCCTCGCCACCGAGCAGTTCGAGCGCCGCGCCGCCGCACACACGCAGCTCCCGGGCGACCTCGAGGTCGGCGATCGGCGCGAGGGCGACCACCCCGCGCAGGGGCGCCGGACGGTCCAGCCGCCAGGCGGCGTCGGCGGGCAGCAG
>MUMD01000711.1 GCA_002155895.1 Streptomyces rochei | reverse complement strand
ATCCGGGGGTGGGCGGGCAGCCGGCGCAGCGCCTCGGCGTGGGCGGCGCGTTCGGGCGGCGGGCAGGAGTCGAGGACCAGCAGGTGGACATCGATGTCGAAGTGGGCGACGGCGTGGGCCGCCTCTTCGCCGAGGGCCGCGATGGTGTCCGGGCAGTGCCGGTTGGTGGGCAGGGTCAGGCAGATGCTGCGCATGCGGCTTCCCCGGTGGCCTCGTCCCGGTCGGTTCCGGTCTCCCCGTGCCAGGACTCCAGTCCCAGCAGCCGGGCGCCCAGCGCGTTCAGCTCGGCGGGCCCGTAGCGCTCGGACTCGTGGCGCCGGGCGTCGCCGAGGAGCGTGACGTTCCAGTCGGGCGTGGCGAGGGTGCGCCAGGACCGGACCCGGGAGTCGCGCAGGGTGCGGTGGGTCTCCAGCGCGGGCATCATCGACAGGTACTGGACCGCGCGCACGCCGTCGCCCGAGAGGTTGGGCGCGACGCCGTGGGCCAGCAGGCCGTTCCAGATCAGCAGGTCGCCGGCTTCCAGGTCGGGCCGTACGACGGGCATCTCCGCGCGGTCGATCGCGGGCCGGATGGGGTCGCGGTCGTCGGGCTGGAGGGCCTTCCAGCGGTCGAAGCGGCGGAACAGCTCGGGGCAGCACTGGAAGCCGCCGTGGTCCGGCTTGGTGTCGTTGAGCGCGATGATGCCCTGGACGCGCTGCGGCAGGACGCCGAGGGAGGTGTCCACGTCCCAGTGCAGCTCGATATCGAAACCGCGCTCCGGCTTGTCGATGAGGGCGCGGTCGCGGTTGCCCACGTTGGGCGGGTTGAGGTTGAGCCGGTCCAGGGTGACCCACAGTTCCTCGCAGTCCCACACGTCGACGAAGGCGTCGTAGACGCGCTGCGTCTGGCGGCTGTCCCAGATGAGCTGGTGGTGGTACGCCTCGACGAAGCCGTAGATGTGCAGTTCCCTGTCGAGGTCGGAGCGGTACTCGCGGTCCTGGTACCAGGTGTCGGGGCGGTCGGGGTCGAGACCCTGGAAGTCCCAGGCGAAGTCCAGCAGCCGGCGCGCGGAGTCGGCGGGTATCGCCTCCTTCACCACGACGTAGCCGTACGTCTGCCAGTGCGCGAAGTCCTCCTCGGACAGCACCCGCAGCGGACGGGTCTTCTCGAGGTCGCGCAGCTGCGTGCGGGCCAGGTAGGTGTCGGCGTCTGCGCTGAAGTAGGGCAGGTCGGACGGGGCTCGGTGCAGGTAGGAATCGGGCGTCGCCATCGGGTGCTCCAGATCCTCGCCGTCGGCCCGTGCGGACGACGGCGGTGTGCGCGACGGAGGTCGGGCCGTCACGCGTGAGGTCGGTGGGCAGCGGGGCCCGCTCGCCGTCCGGGTGGCGGGAGCGGGGCGACGGGGGCGGCTCGGAGGGA
>MUMD01000710.1:165-704 GCA_002155895.1 Streptomyces rochei | reverse complement strand
CTTCCGGCACATCCGCCCAGCGACCGTCTGCCCGGCCCATGCACCGAAACCCTCCCGGCCCGGCCCGTGACGACCACCAGGCCGCACGGACACCCGGCCCTCACCCCTCCATGACGTGCACGCACCCAGCCAGAGACAGTCGATGCGACAACGACGAAGGAGTCGACGACCCCCACGACCCCGGCGCACAGGCCAGAGATCAAGTCAGGGCAGATAGTCGCTCGCCCGGGTGCCGAGGACGTTCAGAAGAGCCAGGGTCTCTGCGCCAGGGGATCCCTGCGGTGCGCTGTAGAGCACGAGGTGCTGGTCGCGGTCGATGAGGGTGAGGATGTCGCAGTCGACGGTGACGTCGCCGACGACCGGGTGGCGGAAGGTCTTGGTAAGCGTCGGTACGGGCTGTACGTCGTGGCGGTCCCAGAGCCGGGCGAAGTCGAATCTGGTGTTGCGGAGTTCGTCGACGAGACCGGTCACCGCGGGATCGGTGGGGTAGCGGGCGAGGGCGGTGTGGAGCTGCATCACGACGCTCGCCCGGAAGTCGG
>MUMD01000710.1:0-126 GCA_002155895.1 Streptomyces rochei | reverse complement strand
GCATTCGTTCGAGAAGCGCGAGGATGCTGGGACGGACGTCGCGCCGGTGCAGTCCGGTGCGGCTCGGCGCGGTGCCGGCGAGTACGTGGAGGTGGCCGGTCTCGGCGTCGGTGAGCCGCAGGGCGC
>MUMD01000709.1 GCA_002155895.1 Streptomyces rochei | reverse complement strand
GGTCAGCACCACCCCCGCCAGCCCGCAGGCGCTGCCGGTCAGGTTCTTGCGCGACTCCAGGTACGCCCAGAGGCCGCCGCTCCTACTGGTAGCCACGGATCTCCTCGAAGGCGCCGTCCAGCGAACCCTTCCGGGCGTCGAAGAGACGGCCGCCGGTGAGTTCGGCGATGTGGGCCAGCTCCGCGTGGTCGGAGTCGCCGAAGAGGACGGCGAAGACCGGGATCTCCTTCCGGTCCGCGCTCAGCGAGCCGTAGAAGCGGTCGAAGTCGGCCGCCTCGGCTCCGGTGGTGTTCTCGCCGTCCGTCATCAGCACGATCGACGTGAACGTGTCGTCCCCGCCGCCGAGACGGTCGTACGCCTTCTCCAGCGAGGTGTAGATCGCGGTGTCGCCCCGTGCGGTGAGCCGCTCGGTGTCCCGGCGGATGCCGTCCAGTCCGGCCTGCGGGTCGGCCGGGTCCACGACATGGGTCGTCACCCGCTTCACCTCCGACCCGAAGGGCATCAGCGTCACCTCCTCGCGGTCGCGGAAGTCGCCGGTGAGGGCGGTGAGCGC
>MUMD01000708.1 GCA_002155895.1 Streptomyces rochei | reverse complement strand
CATGCTGAAGGACGCCGAGTGGTACCCCCTGAGCCTCGGTCTGAACAGCTGGAACTCCCAGGCCGCGACCGCCGGCGGCGAGGCCGTCTTCAACCTGGTGGTCACCGGGTCGCTCATCACCATCCTGCCGCTGATCGCCGCGTTCCTGCTGCTGCAGCGGTACTGGCAGTCCGGACTCGCCGCCGGAAGCGTCAAGGAGTAGGCCCGGCAGGCCCCTCCCCCTGTCCCCCAGCCCCGCCAACCCTCAACGGTGCCGGTCCCGGCCCACGAAGAAGTGGAAGCTCGCCCATGCACAAGCACTCGCGCCGCCTGCTGCGCGGCATCGGCCTCGTCTGCGCCCTCGCCCTGGGGGTGACCGCCTGCGGTTCCGACGACGGGGAGTCCGGCCGCGAGACGGTCTCCCAGGAGGACATCCGGGCCGCCCTGGAGAAGGGCGGCACCCTCACGGTCTGGGCGTGGGAGCCCACGCTCAAGCAGGTGGCCGCCGACTTCGAGAAGGAACACCCCGGCGTCGAGGTCGACCTCGTCAACGCGGGCACCAACGCCGACCAGTACACCGCGCTGCAGAACGCGATATCGGCGAAGAAGGGCGTCCCCGACGTCGCGCAGATCGAGTACTACGCGATGGGCCAGTACGCGCTGACCGAGCAGCTCACCGACCTCAAGGGCTTCGGCGCCGACAAGCTCTCCGGCACCTTCTCCCCCGGCCCGTGGAACGGTGTGAAGGCCGGCGGGGACGGCGTCTACGCCCTGCCGATGGACTCGGGCCCGATGGCGCTGTTCTACAACAAGAAGGTCTTCGACAAGTACGACATCGCGGTGCCCACCACCTGGGCCGAGTATCTGGACGCCGCCCGGAAGCTGCACAAGGCCGACCCGAAGGCGTACATCACCGCCGACACCGGTGACGCCGGATTCGCCACCAGTCTGCTCTGGCAGGCCGGTTCGCGCCCCTACACGGTGAACGGCACCGAAGTGAAGATCGACTTCTCGGACCAGGGCGCGAAGACCTTCACCGACACCTGGCAGAAGCTCATCGACGAGAAGCTGCTCGCCCCCGTCACCAGCTGGACCGACGACTGGTACAAGGGCCTCGGCGACGGCACCATCGCGACCCTGGCCACCGGCG
>MUMD01000071.1 GCA_002155895.1 Streptomyces rochei | reverse complement strand
CCTGCACCCGGTCGCGCAGGCCCAGCTTGGTCAGGATGCGGCCCACGTGGGTCTTCACGGTCGCCTCGGACAGCACCAGCCGGGCCGCGATCTCCCCGTTGGACAGGCCCTGGGCGACCAGCACCATCACCTCGCGCTCCCGCTCGGTGAGCCGCTGGAGTTCCTTGTGGCGGGGTTCCTGCCCGGTGGTCGGCAGCATCGGCGCGAAGCGGTCCAGGAGCCGGCGGGTGGTCGAGGGCGCGACCACCGCGTCACCGCTGTGCACGGAACGGATCGCGGCCAGCAGCTCGCCGGGCGGCACGTCCTTGAGCATGAAGCCGGAGGCACCCGCCTTCAGCCCCGAGAAGGCGTACTCGTCGAGGTCGAAGGTGGTCAGAATCAGTACCTTCGGCGCGTTCGGGTCCACGCAGATCCGGCTGGTGGTCTCGACGCCGTCGAGCTTGGGCATGCGGACGTCCATCAGGACGACGTCCACGGCGGTCGAGCGCAGCACCTGAAGGGCCTCGACGCCGTCGCCCGCTTCCGCGACGACCTCCATGTCCGGCTGGGCGGCGAGCACCATCCGGAACCCGGTGCGCAGCAGCACCTGGTCGTCGACGAGCATTACGCGGATCGTCATCGGGGCCTCTTCCATGCGGGTCCGTGCGGGTCTTACAGGTGTCAACGCGGTACGCGCGTAAGGGCGCGGTGGTTCAGTGTGCGGGTTTCAGCGGCAGCAGCGCACTGATGCGGAATCCTCCGCCCGGCCGCGGGCCGGCGTCCAGGGTGCCGCCGACCATGCCGACCCGTTCCCGCATGCCGATCATGCCGTGGCCCTGGCCGTCGAAGCCGCCCTCCTCGTACAGCTCGTGCGGGGCGCCCTTGCCGTCGTCCTCGATGAGCAGCCCGAGCCCGTCGTCGAAGTAGACCAGCCGCACGCTGGCGCCCGCGTTGGGGCCGCCGTGCTTGCGGGTGTTGGTCAGCGCCTCCTGCACGATGCGGTACGCGGTCAGCTCCACACCGCTGGGCAGCTCGCGCGGGGTGCCCTCGACCTTGAAGTCGACGGGCAGCCCGGAGCTGCGGCACTGCTCGACGAGGTCCTCGATCTGTTGGACGTCGGGCTGCGGGACGTACTCCCCGGCCTCCTGGTGCTCGCCGGTGCGCAGCACGCCGAGCAAGCGGCGCATCTCGGCCAGGGCCTGGCGGCCGGTCGAGGAGATGGTCTCCAACGCCTTCTTCGCCTGGTCGGGGGCGGCGTCCAGGACGTAGGCGGCGCCGTCGGCCTGGACGACCATCACGGAGACGTTGTGCGCGACGACGTCGTGCAGCTCGCGCGCGATGCGGGCGCGCTCGGCGGCGACGGCGACCTTGGCCTGCGCCTCGCGTTCCTTCTCCAGCCGGGCGGCCCGCTCCTCCAGCTGCGCGAAGTAGGCGCGGCGGACGCGGATCGAGTCGCCGAGCACCCAGGCCAGGGCGAAGGGCACCGCCTGGAAGACCGTTATGGCGATGTTGGCCCCTATGCCCAGGGTCCCGTCGGCCCAGCGCAGCTGGGCGAGGGGAGCCGCGCACAGGCCCACGGCCAGCGCGGTCCGGGAGGCCCAGCGGGCGCCGGTCGCGGCGACGGTGTAGACGATCACCAGGAAGGCGAAGTCGGCCGGGAGCTGCGGGACGTCCAGCACCAGCTGCCCCGCGCCCAGGGCCAGGGCGAGCAGCAGCATCTTCTCCGGCATGCGCTGGCGCAGCGCGATCACCAGGCACAGCGGGACGGTGAAGAGGAGGAGCAGCGCCGTGCTGTCCGTGCCCTCGCTCCTCGACTGCGGCGCCGCCAGGGACACGAGCGAGATGCCGAGCAGGACGAGGGCCCAGAAACAGTCGACCCCGGTCGGGTGTCTGCGGAGGAAATCGTAGAGGCGCTGCACGTAACCCAGCGTAGGGAAGTGCGATAGGTGCAGGGGTCAACCGAAGGGCCGATCCGCAGTGCCCGCGCATACTCCGCAAGGTGGAGGCTCCGTTCCCCTGTGCCCCTAGCCTGGGTCTGTGACAGCTGGGACAAGCGGTGCCGAAGGGGCTCGCGAGGCGTATGAGGGCTGGCGGGGCTGGCGAGAGGCGACCGAGGAAGCGCTCTACGGACCGGCCGGTTTCTACCGCGCCCGGCCCGAGGGACCGGCCGGGCACTTCCGGACGTCCGTGCACGCGTCGCCGTTGTTCGCCGGGGCGGTGGCGCGGCTGCTGTGCCGTCTCGACGAGGCGCTGGGGCGGCCCGCGTCGCTGGCCTTCGTGGACATGGCGGCCGGCCGCGGCGAGCTGGTCACCGGGGTGCTGGCGGCGCTGCCCGCCGACGTGGCCGCCCGGACCCGCGCGTACGCCGTCGAGGTGGCCGGGCGCCCGGCGGGGCTGGACCACCGGATCGAGTGGCTGGCCGAGCCGCCGGCCGGGGTGACGGGGCTGCTGTTCGCCAACGAGTGGCTGGACAACGTGCCGGTGGACGTGGCCGAGGTGGACGCCGCGGGCCTGGCCAGGCGGGTGCTCGTCCGGGACGACGGGACCGAACGGCTCGGGGAGCCGGTGTCCGGCGCGGAGGCCGAGTGGCTGGCCCGGTGGTGGCCGCTCGGCGGCGAGGAAGGGCTGCGGGCGGAGATCGGGCTGCCCCGCGACACCGCCTGGGCGTCCGCCGTCGCGACGCTGGACGCGGGGCTCGCCGTGGCCGCCGACTACGCGCACACCCTCGGCGCCCGCCCGCCGTTCGGGACGCTCACCGGCTTCCGGGAGGGCCGTGAGACGCCGCCGGTGCCGGACGGGTCCTGCGACATCACCGCGCACGTGGCACTGGACGCGTGCGCGTCCGCCGGGAGTCGCGCTCCGGTGCACACGCCCCCCGACGCGCTGCTGCGCCCCCAGCGGGCGGCCCTGCACGCCCTCGGCCTCACCGGCGCACGCCCCCCGCTCACGCTGGCCTCCACCGACCCGGCGGCGTACGTGCGCGCCCTGGCGAGCGCCTCCGAGGCCGCCGAACTGACCGCGGCGGGCGGTCTCGGCGACTTCCTGTGGCTGCTCCAGCCGGTGGGCGCGGTGGACGCCGGCGCGCTACTTGTCGATGTCCCCGACCACGAAGAACAGTGACCCGAGGATCGCCACCATGTCCGCGACCAGCGTCCCGGGCAGCAGCTCGGTCAGCGCCTGGATGTTGTTGTACGAGGCGGACCGCAGCTTCAGCCGGTACGGCGTCTTCTCGCCCTTGCTGACGAGGTAGTAGCCGTTGATGCCGAGCGGGTTCTCGGTCCAGGCGTAGGTGTGGCCCTCGGGCGCCTTCAGCACCTTCGGGAGCCGCTGGTTGACCGGCCCGGGCGCCAGCTCGGCCAGGCGGTCCAGGCAGGCGTCGGCGAGGTCGAGGGCGTTGTGCGTCTGCTCCAGCAGGCATTCGAAGCGGGCCAGGCAGTCGCCGTCGGTGCGGGTGACGACCTTCAGGGTCTCCTGGAGTTCGCCGTAGGCCAGGTACGGCTCGTCGCGGCGCAGGTCGAAGTCGACGCCGGAGGCGCGGGCGATCGGGCCGCTGACGCCGTAGGCGTGCACGGCCTCGGGGCTCAGGGCGCCCACCCCGCGCGTGCGACCCCGGAAGATCTCGTTGCCGAGCACCAGCTCGTCGAAGACGTCCATGCGGGAGCGCACGGCGGCGACGGCACCGCGCGCGCGTGCGGTCCAGCCCGCCGGCAGGTCCTCCTTGAGGCCGCCGACGCGGTTGAACATGTAGTGCATGCGCCCGCCGGAGACCTCCTCCATGACGTTCTGGAGGACCTCGCGCTCCCGGAAGGCGTAGAAGACCGGGGTGATGCCGCCCAGCTCCAGCGGGTAGGACCCGAGGAACATCAGGTGGTTGAGCACCCGGTTCAGCTCGGCGAGCAGCGTGCGCGTCCACACCGCGCGCGGGGGGACCTCCATGCCGAGCATGCGCTCCACGGCGAGGACCACGCCCAGCTCGTTGGAGAAGGCCGACAGCCAGTCGTGGCGGTTGGCGAGCACGATGATCTGGCGGTAGTCGCGGGCCTCGAACAGCTTCTCCGCGCCGCGGTGCATGTAGCCGATCACGGGCTCCGCGCGGACGATGCGTTCGCCGTCCAGGACGAGCCGCAGACGCAGCACGCCGTGCGTGGACGGGTGCTGCGGCCCGATGTTGAGCACCATGTCGGTGCTCTCCGCGGCGCCGCCGATGCCGACCATGGTCTCCGTCGTAGGAGTCATGGACACAGTCTCCCCTACGTACGCTGGCCCCATGGAGACGGGGAGCCCGGACGACACGGGCACGGCGGGGGCGACGGAAGCGGCGCGCGCGGAGCCGGTGTGGACCGGCCTGCCACCGGGACTGCTGCGCATGCGGCGCCTGCTGCTGGTGGTGTGGCTGGGGCTGCTCGCGCTCGCCGCGGGCCTGCTGCCCGGTCTGTTCCTGGGGCCGGCCTGGGCGCTCCTCGCGCTGCCGCCCCTGGGCCTGGCGGTGTGGGGCTGGGTGATGCTGGAACGCAACTGGCGTTCCTGGCGGTACGCCGAGCGCGCCGACGACCTGCTGATCAGCCGGGGCGTGCTGTGGCGGGAGGAGACCGTCGTCCCGTACGGGCGCATGCAGCTGGTCGAGGTGACGTCCGGTCCGGTCGAACGGCACTTCGGCCTGGCCAGCGTCCAGCTGCACACGGCCGCCGCCGCGACCGACGCGACCATCCCGGGCCTCGACCCGGCGGAGGCGGAACGGCTGCGCGACCGGCTCACCGAGCTGGGCGAGGCCCGATCGGCGGGGCTGTGACGACGCCCGGGAAGGACGAGACGGCCCGGGGCGGCGCCGCGGCCCCCGGACCGCAGGCGCCCGGCACGGCTCCGGCGGCCACCGGGACCGACGGACCCGGCCCGC
>MUMD01000707.1:635-776 GCA_002155895.1 Streptomyces rochei | reverse complement strand
TCGACACCGCGAAGGCGGCGGCCAGGGGCGAGGACGGCAAGACGTACGGCGTGCCGGACGGGACGGACACCCGGGGGCTGTGGTTCAGCAAGGACGTGTTCGCCAAGGCCGGACTGCCCGCCGACTGGCAGCCCAGGACCT
>MUMD01000707.1:0-589 GCA_002155895.1 Streptomyces rochei | reverse complement strand
GGCACGGGGGACGGCGGCTCCGACCCGCTGTACGACAAGGACAGCAAGAAGTGGATCAAGGCGGGGCAGGGGTTCGAGGACTCCCTCGCCTTCGTCGAGACCGTGTACAAGGAGAAGCTCGGCCCGGAGGTCTCCGACGCGCTCGACCCCAACTTCGGCACGAAGGTGCGCGGTGAGCTGCTGCCGCAGGGCAAGTTGGGCATCGCGCTCGACGGCTCCTGGCTGCCGCAGGACTGGCTGGAGGGCAGCGGGCACGAGTGGCCCGAGTGGTCGAAGGAGCTGGGACTGGCCGCCATGCCCACGCAGCACGGGCAGGCGCCCGGCAGGGTGAGCATGTCCGGCGGCTGGACCTGGGCGATCCCGGCCAAGGCCGGCAACCCGGACCTGGCCTTCGAGTTCATCAAGACGATGCAGACCAAGGCCAACGCCCAGAAGTGGTACGTCGCCAACTCCGGCATCGCGGTCCGCGAGGACGTGGCGAACGATCCCGCGTACGTCGAGGCGCAGCCCGGCATCGCGTTCTTCACCGACCTCGTCGAGGTCACCCACTACCGGCCCGCCTACCCGGCGTACCCGAAGGTGTCCGTCG
>MUMD01000706.1 GCA_002155895.1 Streptomyces rochei | reverse complement strand
AGCCGGTGCGAGGGCGGGGGAGCGCCGGGCCGGAGGGAGCGCCGCGATGCCGTGCACGCGCGGCGCGCTTCCCCACCCCGGCCCGCGGGGGCCGTCACTCAGGTGGCCCCCGCGAAGACGCCCCCCGCCCCCCACTCCCGTGAGGATGCGGGCATGGGTATACGCATGCTCCACCACCGGACCGCACCGGCACGGGCAAGCACAGACCGACCCGCCCGTGTGCCACTCCTCCCGGTCCCGGTCTTCGCACCGGGCGCCAGTACCGGCCGTACCCCCACGACCCTGGCGACGGCCCTGCGCCGTACCGCCACCGGCATCCGCCGCGCCGTCGCCCACCGGGCCCCGGCCGCCGCGACCCCGCGCGAGACGCCCGCCTGGCACCTCTGGGCCGACCTGGCCCGCGGCTACCTGGCGCTCGCCCTCACCCTGCTGCCGCGGACCCGGCCGGCGCACACCTTCACCGTGTTCGTCGCGAGCACCGACACGCTCAGCGCGCGACCCGCCGGTCCGGCTCCGCACCGGCGCCTGCCGCCCGGACGGCGGGGACCGGGGCCGGACGCCACACCCTGACCGCCACGGCACAGAGCAGCACTCCCGGGGCGAGCCCCGCGCCCGCCCCGAAGCACACCGTCGGGATCAACTCCCACGGCTTCGCCGCGTCCCCCCAGTACTCCCACCACCGGGTGGCCCGGCGCACCGCCCCGGCCACCGCGCAGCCGGCGATCACCGCCCCCACCCACCAGCGGTCCCGCGCCGCGAGCACGGGAACGCCCAGCGGCTCGGCCGGGGGCGTCCGGCGCAGCGCCCGCACCAGGAACACGGCGAGCACGACGGCGGCCACGGCGGAACCCCCGTACTGCAGGTACCAGTAGAGCGGGGAGCCCGCGATCTCCCGGCCGAGGACCGGCAGCAGCCGCATCCCCCACCGGTCGAGATGCGTGAACGCGTCCCACACCACGTGCGTCGACGCGCCCAGCACCGCCGACGCGTACCAGCGCACCACGAGCGAGGGCCGCACCCGTGCGCGGGGCGCCCCGCAGCGCAGCAGGGCGGCGACCCGGCCCTGCCGGGAGCGCGGCAGCAGGGCCACCAGCGGCTCGCGCACCGACAGCCACAGCCCCACCAGCGCCCAGGCCACGGCCACATCGACGGTCAGGACACCCGGCCAGGAGTGCGTCACGTCCCCGAACTCCATGGCCCCGGACAGGAAACTCGCCGCGTAGTACGTCATGTCGGGGGCGAACGAGCCCGCCACCAGCACGGCCGGCACCAGCCGCCCCCGGCCGGTCCCGTCGGCCCGCAAACCGGGCAGCACGGCGGCGGCATGACTGAGCGTGAACGGCAACAGAACTCCTCATATGGCCAACCGGTGAATATCGGGCACGAACGGGTCCCCGCGCACGGCAAGTTGTCGTAGGGTCGCCTGGGGCACCGTACTGATCGAACAGACGAGCACCGCGCGGGGAAAGTTGCGGCACGACGCCCGGCGCGCACCGTTCGTCGCAACAGGACGGGTACAACGGGCGAGTACGACGCCGAAGACGGACGGACGCGCGGGCGTCCACGGGAGGGGTTCACTCTATGGCGGCGCAATTCGACAGGAGGCTCCGCAAGGCGGCGGTCACCACCACCGTGGCAGCGGTCGCGGTCGCGGCCCTGTCCGCGTCCCAGGCTCCCCATGTGACGGCCGACGCCAACGGCAGACAGACCACCGCCGACAACGTGCCGACGGCCGACACCCCCGCCGAGCAGAGCGCCACCGGCAACTCGCCGTACTACACGGACCTGCCGCCGCTGAACAGCCCGAGCCCCGCGCCGACCATCGGCACCCCCGCCTCCCGGCAGCCGTCCGAGGCGGGCATCCCCGCCACCGTCCTCGACGCCTACAAGAAGGCCGAGTCGGAGCTGCGCCGGTCCAAGCCCGGCTGCAACCTGCCCTGGCAACTCCTCGCCGCCATCGGCAAGGTGGAGTCCGGCCAGGCCAGGGGCGGGCGGGTCAGCGCCGACGGCACCACGATCGGCAAGATCATCGGCCCGCAGCTCGACGGCAACGGCTTCGCCCTCATCAAGGACACCGACAACGGCGCGTACGACGGCAACAGCGCCTACGACAACGCCGTGGGCCCCATGCAGTTCATCCCCTCCACCTGGGCGTGGGCGGGCCGCGACGGCAACGGCGACGGCAAGAAGGACCCCAACAACATCTACGACGCCGCGCTCTCCGCCGGCCACTACCTGTGCCGCAACGGCTGGGACCTGTCCGTCCAGGCCGACCTCGAGCGCGCGATCCTCAGCTACAACAACTCGCAGGACTACCTCCGCACGGTCCTGTCGTGGCTGGAGCACTACCGCAAGGGCACCCACGAGATCCCGGACGGCACCGGCACCCTGCCCGTGGGCCGCAGCGACGACCCCGCCGCCGGCGGTCCCGACCCGTCCCCCGGCCGTACGGGCGGCGCGACCACGCGCCCCACGACCCCCGGCACGCCGTCGCCCGGCCCGCAGAAGCCGGGCGGTTCCCCCGCACCCGGCAACACCACCGACCCCGCCGGCCCGTCGGCCCCCACGCAGCCCGGCACCGGCTCCCCGAGCCCCGATCCGACGGCTCCGCAGACCCCGCCGGACAACCAGACCCCCACCGACACGGTGCACCACCTGGAGAACGCCGGCACCACGGGGCTCACCGCCACCGCCGGCGACACCTTCGCCAAGAAGATCAGCACCCGTTCCGAGACCAAGGCCGGACAGGCCGTCGGCAAGGTGCGCATCCGCT
>MUMD01000705.1 GCA_002155895.1 Streptomyces rochei | reverse complement strand
GGACGCCGGGCCCGGCGTCCTTCGCCCTCGACGGCCTGGGCGGGGACGATCGGCTCCTCGGGCAGGTCGTCGTCGACGTCACGGCGCCGGCCGGGCAGGGCGAGGACGACCAGGAAGACGCCGGGGAGACCCTGGGCCCACAGCCAGGCGGTGTGGGTGAACGGAGTGTCGTAGGTGACGTCCAGTTTGCCGCCGGAGGCGGGGAGTTCGAAGCCCTGGGCCCAGCCGTCGACGGTGGTGCGGGTGAGCGGCTTGCCGTCCAGGGTGGCCGTCCAGCCCTCGGCGGCCGTGTCGGCGAGGCGCAGCACACGCCCTTCGGAACCGGACGGGACCTCGGTGTGGATCTCCACGGGCCCGGCGGCGACGGGCTGCGGCTCACCGGCGCCGGAACCCTCGCCGGAGACGATGGTCGCCCGCGCGACCTCCTGGTCCACCCGCCACAGCCCGCTGCCGTCCTGCTGGCTGAGCCGGCTCAGGCCGGGCGTGGCGTCGAGGACCCGGGTGACCTCGCGGGGCGCGCCCTTGTGCACGAGGACGTAGCGCACGGCGAAGCCGCCGAGCTGGTCGGCCTGGTCGGCGCCGGAGCCGGCCACCAGATTGGCGACGGTCTTGTCGAGGTGGCTGTTCCCGCCGTCGCCGGCGGCCACCTCCCCGTCGCCGAGGCGGGCGCCGGAGCCGCGGACCAGCATGTAGCTCACATGGGCCGCGGAGTCGCTGTCGAGGACGAGGGTGCGGGCCTGGTCGCGGGTGCGGCTCTCCTCGGCCACGAACGCCGGCACCTGGGTGGGGTCGCGTCGCTCCAGGGGTCCATCGGCGCCCCCGATCATCCAGCCGACGGCGGCGATCAGCGGGCCGACGGCCGAGGCGAGGGCGATCAGCGCGGCGACCGGCTGGCGCCAGCCGAAGCTCTGCTCGGCCACGCGCGAGCGCGCCCCGTCGGCGCCGAGGGTCGCGGCGGCCAAGAGGGCGAGGCCGTAGACGAGGGTGGCGGGGCCGGCCCAGGCGGAGCGGTTGGACAGGGCCGCGAAGACCAGGGCGACCAGGGCGACGGCCCAGGCCGTGCGGATGCCCAGCTGCCGCTCGGAGCGCAGCAGGGCGGCCAGGGCCGCCAGCACGATGCCGATGAGCAGGAGCCCGCCGACCGTGCCGGGGCCGCCGGGGCTCGCGCCGAGCAGATCGAGGGCGGAGGCGGCGGAGGCGCCGTACTCGAGGCCCGCCTCGTCGAAGAAGCCGAACGGGAGCAGCGTCAGCGACCAGGGGGCCAGGAGCAGCAGGGGGGCGCCGAGCTGCGCGAGGAAGCGCAGCCCGTACGCCGTGATGTCGGCGCGGCGCAGCACCAGGACGCCGGCTCCGAGGAGCAGCGCGAGGGGCCACACGACGGGCGTGAAGGCGGTGGTGATCGTCAGCAGCAGGGCGTACGCCC
>MUMD01000704.1 GCA_002155895.1 Streptomyces rochei | reverse complement strand
CCCTTCGCCCCGTTCCCCGCGCCCCCTGGACGGGGTGCGGGGAACGGGGCGAAGGGCGGACGGGACGGGGCGGCGGGGCGAAAAGCTCAGGCCCGGGGAGCGCAGCCGAGGACGTGGGCCTTGACGATCTCCGGGATGCGTGGGTCGCGGCGACGGAAGGCGGCGACCAGCTCCTCGTGCTCCTCCGCGTACGACTGCTGCACCGTCCCCAGCCACCGTATCGACAGCGCCGTGAACACCTCGATGCCCAGCCCCTCCCAGGTGTGCAGCAGCACCGAGTTGCCCGCCGCACGCACCAGCTCCCGGTGGAAGCCCACCGTGTGCCGCACCTGGGCCGTCCCGTCGGACGCCCGGTCGGCCTCGTACAACGCGGCGACGTGCGGTTCGAGGGCCGAGCAGTCCTCGGCCAGCCGCTCCGCCGCCAGCTCCGCCGCGATCGCCTCCAGGCCGGCCCGGACCGGGTAGCTCTCCTCCAGGTCGGCGGCGGTCAGGTTGCGCACCCGTACGCCCTTGTTGGGCGCGGACTCGATCAGCCGCAGCGACTCCAGCTCGCGCAGCGCCTCGCGGACCGGGGTCTGGCTGACCTCCAGCTCCGTGGCGATCCGCCGCTCCACGATCCGCTCACCCGGCTGCCAGCGCCCGCTGATGATCCCTTCCAGGATGTGCTCGCGGATCTGTTCGCGCAGCGAGTGGACGACGGGCGCGGTCATGAGAGCTCCTTCGGAAGGGTCCTGGATCCGGTACAGCGGCCCGTAGGGCCTCGTTGAGGGGTGGTGGTCGGGCGACGGGCGGGACCCTGGGGCGTTCGACGCTTAGACAATACGGCCGACGCGGCGGGCGGGAAGGGCGCACGGGGGCGCTTTTACGCAGGTGAGACGAGACTTACACAGCGTGCCCCGCACGGCGTGCGGCGGCGACCCGGCCCGGAAACACGACGGTGCCCCCGCCCCGGAAGCTCCGGGCGGGGGCACCGTACAGGCCCACGGGCAGGGGGATTACAGGCCGAGCTCGACCTCGAACTCGCCCGCCTCCAGGATCGCCTTGACCGCCGTCAGGTAGCGGGCGGCGTCGGCGCCGTCCACCAGGCGGTGGTCGTAGGACAGGGTCAGGTACGTCATGTCGCGGACGCCGATGACCGGGCCGTCCTCCGTCTCGATGACGGCCGGACGCTTGACCGTGGCACCGATGCCGAGGATGGCGACCTGGCCCGGCGGCACGATGATCGTGTCGAACAGCGCGCCGCGCGAACCGGTGTTGGAGATGGTGAAGGTGGCGCCGGCCAGCTCGTCCGGGCTGATCTTGCTGGCCCGGACCTTGCCCGCCAGGTCGGCGGTCGCCTTGGCGATGCCGGCCAGGTTGAGGTCACCGGCGTTCTTGATGACCGGGGTCATCAGGCCCTTCTCGGAGTCCACCGCGATACCGATGTTCTCGGTGTCGAAGTAGGTGATGGTCCCCTCGGCCTCGTTGATCTTGGCGTTGATCGGCGCGTGCGCCTTCAGCGCCTGGGCCGCGGCCTTGACGAAGAACGGCATCGGCGAGAGCTTGACGCCCTCGCGCGCCGCGAACGCGTCCTTGGCGCGGGCGCGCAGCTTCATCAGACGGGTGACGTCGACCTCGACGACCGACGACAGCTGCGCCTGCTCGTGCAGCGCCTTGACCATGTTGTCGCCGATGACCTTGCGGATGCGGGGCATCTTGACGGTCTGGCCGCGCAGCGGGGAGGCCTCCAGGGAGGGGGCCTTCTTCGCGGGGGCGGCCGGTGCGGCGGCGGGCGCCGGAGCGGCGGCCTTCGCGGCCTCGGCGGCGGCGATGACGTCCTGCTTGCGGATGCGGCCGCCGACGCCGGTGCCCTTGAC
>MUMD01000703.1 GCA_002155895.1 Streptomyces rochei | reverse complement strand
GTGGAGTCGTTGACGCCGGAGCGTCTGGCGGGTGTGCTGCGTCCGAAGGTGGACGCGGCGTGGAACCTGCACGAGGCGACCAAGGACCTGGACCTCGACGCTTTCGTCCTCTTCTCCTCGGTGGCGGGGACGTTCGGCAGCGCGGGCCAGGCGGCCTACGCGGCGGGCAACACCTTCCTCGACGCCCTGGCCCGCCATCGTCGCTCGTTGGGTCTGCCCGCCACCTCCCTGGTGTGGGGTCCGTGGTCGCAGGAAGCGGGGATGACGGAGGGGCTGTCGGAGACGGACCGGCGGCGTATCGCGCGCTCGGGTCTGCCGGCGGTCACGGCGGAGCAGGGCACCGCGTTGTTCGACGCGGCCCTGGTCTCGGGCGAGCCGGTCGTCCTCCCCGTACGCCTCGACTTCCCGGCGCTCCGGGCCAGGGGCGAGGTTCCGCCGCTGCTGCGGGGCCTGATCAGGGTCCCTGCTCGCCGTAGCGTCGCGGCGGCGGGTTCCGCCACGGCCTCGGATCTGGCAGCACGGCTCAACGCGCTGAGCGAGGCGGAGCGCCGCGAGATGATGCTG
>MUMD01000702.1 GCA_002155895.1 Streptomyces rochei | reverse complement strand
GTGTATAAGAGACAGGACCGGGAGCGGGGTGGGCGGCGGTGGCGGGTGCGGCCGTCCGAAGCCGGTCCGCGGCCCGGGCCGCTGGTCGGGTGTGCCCTGCGGGCGCGTGAGCGAAGAGACATGCGACGAGGATCGGACACCTCGCCGCCCCCGCGATGATCATGCTCGATTCCCGGGGACTACCGACGGGTTGTGGAAAACTCCGGCCCTCACACGGGTCCTACGACCGGTGCCGGGCGACGCCCCTCACCGCGACACGCCTCACCGCAACGCGCCTCACCGCCACGCCCCTCACCGCGACGCGCCTCACCGCGACGCGACCACGACCCCCAGCAGCCCCGGCCCCGTATGCGCCCCGATCACCGCGCCCACCTCGCTCACATGCAGGTCGGCCAGCCCCGGCACCCTCTCCCGCAGGCGCTCCGCCAGGGCCGACGCCCGGTCGGGGGCGGCGAGGTGGTGGACGGCGATGTCCACGGGCGCGCCGCCCGCGCGCTCGGCGACGATCTCCTCCAGCCGGGCGATGGCCCGGGACGCCGTGCGGACCTTCTCCAGCGGCTCGATGCGGCCGTCGGCCAGCCGCAGCAGGGGTTTCACCGCGAGTGCGGAGCCGAACAGGGCCTGGGCAGCGCCGATCCGGCCGCCCCGGCGCAGGTAGTCGAGGGTGTCGACGTAGAAGTAGGCGGAGGTGCCCGCGGCCCGCTTCTCGGCGGCCGTGACCGCCTCGTCCACCGTCCCGCCCGCCTCCGCGGCCTCGGCCGCGGCGACGGCGCAGAAGCCGAGAGCCATCGCGATCATGCCCGTGTCCACGACCCGCACCGGGACCGGCGCCTCGCGCGCGGCGACGACGGCCGCGTCGTGGGTGCCGGACAGCTCCGCGGAGAGGTGGAGGGAGACGATGCCGTCGACGCCGGACGCGGCGATCCGGCGGTAGGTCTCGGCGAAGACCTCGGGCGCGGGGCGGGAGGTGGTGACCGGCCGCCGCTTCTGCAGCGCCTGGGCCAGCGAGCGGGTCGAGATCTCGGTGCCCTCTTCCAGCGCCCGGTCGCCGAGGACGACGGTCAGGGGTACCGCGGTGATGCCGTGCCGCTCCATCGTCCTGGCCGGGAGGTAGGCCGTTGAATCCGTGACGATCGCGACATGGCGGGACATGAGCTGGAGGTTACCTGGCGTAGCGCCCATCCGGCAGCCCGGCCCCGAGGACCGGTGTTCACGGGGCCGTGACCAG
The DNA here is from genome assembly GCA_002155895.1 of Streptomyces rochei. Lineage (GTDB taxonomy): Bacteria > Actinomycetota > Actinomycetes > Streptomycetales > Streptomycetaceae > Streptomyces > Streptomyces rochei. Next base: position 83 of record MUMD01000702.1, on the reverse strand, counting down.
CTCCGTGACCCGGTCCGTGCTCAGGTCGTGTTCTCCGGGCGGGCCTGCTTCTGCCACGGATACACCGGGCCGGGGGCGGGCGG
>MUMD01000701.1 GCA_002155895.1 Streptomyces rochei | reverse complement strand
CACCACCACCGCGACGGGCACCGCCACCGCCCCGATCCAGCCCAGCACCGCGCCCCCGACCTGCCACCACACCGGCCCGAACCGGGCGAGGGCGGCGCTGCCGAGCGGCCCGCCCGCCAGCGCCGCCAGCAGGGCGACGAGCAGCGCGCACAGCACGGCGGCCACGACGGCGGCACCGACGGTCCGCCGCCACGACCACACGCCGGCGCCCTCGCCACCCGCCGGCACTCCCCGCGGGCCCGGCACCCGCTCCCGTCCCGCACCCGCCGTCGCCGCCCGCGCCGTGAACCACCCGACCACGCCGCCCGCCACCAGCGGCACCGCCCCGGACGCCCAGTGCAGCGGCGTACCGGGACCCGGGTCCGGCACCGCCGCCAGCAGCGGGAACGGCGGCAGCAGCGGTGCCGGCGCGGAGGCGAGCGGGTCCACGACGTGCCCGGTACCGAGCACGAAACCCGGGCCGAGGGCGTACGCCGCCGCCCACACCGCCGCGTTCGGCACCAGCGTCAGGCACAGCAGCAGTACGGCGAACCGCCCCGCCCATCCCTCGGTCAGCCGCAGGTACGCCTCCTGCGCGGCGCCCGCGTGCCACACGAGCGAGACCGCGAGCAGCAGCGCACCGCCCCCGACGAGCACCGCCGCACCGGCGCCCGCCGCGCGCGTGGCGGCGCCCAGGCGGGCGTCCGGCTCCACGATCAGCTCACGCAGCGTGCGGGGCAGTACGCGCAGCGCCCGGCCCACCGGGCCGCCCGGACGGCCGAACGCCGTCCACACCCCCGCGCCCGCCGCGCCCATGGTGACCAGGGGCAGGCACACCGCCGCCCACCCCCAGGAGGGCCGCAGCGCGCCGCCGGCCGAGTACAGCACGACGGGCGTGGCGACGGCCAGGTAGCCGAGCACGACACCCGACCAGGCGTTGCGCGCGGAGACGGGCGGCGGCCCGGCGTCCCGGAGGCCGCCGCCCCCGCCCACACGCACGCCGACCCCCGGCTTCGCACCGCCGCCTACGGCCACGCCCACCCCGTCCCCGGGGTCGGTGGCGTCCCGGGCCGCGCGGTGCAGCAGCCACACCGGCAGCAGGAGCAGGAGCAGCGGGGTGACGCCCACCGGCGCGGGGGTGCCGGAGAGCGTGTCGGCGCGCACCAGTTCGGCACCGTGCGCCAGCACCCAGAGCGCCGCGGCGACGTGCAGCGCGCCGCCGGGCCCGCTGTCGGGGTAGGGCGAGCTGACCCAAAGCACCGTCACCAGTACGGCGCAGGAGGCCAGTCCGAGCCCCGCCGCGAACGCGCCGCCCAGGAGACCGGCGGCCAGTCCCGGCGAGCGGTCGCGCCACCGGGTGCGCAGCAGGGAGAGCGGGGCAGGGCGGGCGGTCGTCTGCATCACGTCCGCCATGCTCCCAACGACACGCGCTTTCCCGGCGTAACAGGCGAAGCTCCGCTGTGTCGCTCAATATATGTTTATGTACTTTTTCGTACGAAGGGGCGCCCTGTGACACGGAGCCCCGCATCCCCGCTCCCTCCTCCCAAGGCACGCCGACGCCTGCGTGAGTCCGCCGCGCTGACGCAGGCTCAGCTCGCGGCCCGGGTGGGTGTCACCCGCGACACGGTCCGTGCGTGGGAGTCCGGCCGCGGCACGCCGCGCGGCCGCAAACGGGAGGCGTACGCGAAGCTGCTGAACACGCTGGCCGAGGAGGCGGCGGCGCGGCGGGCGAGGCCGTCCCTCACGCCGGAACCCGAGACGGCACAGTCTTCGGTGCCCGTCTTCGTGGCCGTGGGGGCCGGGACGCCGGGCACCGCCGACCGGGCCCCCGACAGCCTCGTCCTGCCCGCCGAGCCACTGGGGGAACGAGGCCGGCGGGAACAGGACGAGCCCACGGAACAAGAGGCATCGGCGGGAGAGGAACGACCGGAGGGAGCAGAGGGGGCAGAGGGGGCAGAGGGAGCAGCTGGCTCTTATACAC
>MUMD01000700.1 GCA_002155895.1 Streptomyces rochei | reverse complement strand
AAGCCGGCGCCGGCTCCGGCGGCACCAGCGTCATGGCCGGCGACGGGGAGCGCGGCATGTCCGAGACGATGCGCCACTTCCTCGCCGGACAACTGGCGGCCCTGCGCGAGTTCTCCCTCCTCTACGCCCCGCACATCAACTCCTACAAGCGCTTCCAGCCCGGCTCCTTCGCCCCCACCGCCGTCGCCTGGGGCCACGACAACCGGACCTGCGCCCTGCGCGTCGTCGGCCACGGCCGCTCGCTGCGCTTCGAGAACCGGCTCCCCGGCGGCGACGTCAACCCGTACCTCGCGGTGGCGGGCATGGTGGCGGCGGGTCTGCACGGCCTGGAGCAGCGGCTGGAACTGCCCGGGCCCTGCGCGGGCAACGCCTACGCCGCCGACTTCGAGCACGTCCCGACCACCCTGCGCGAGGCCGCCGAGCTGTGGGAGAACAGCACCCTCGCCAAGGCCGCCTTCGGGGACGAGGTCGTCGCCCACTACCGCAACATGGCGCGCGTCGAACTCGACGCCTACGACGCCGCCGTCACGGACTGGGAACTGCGCCGCTCCTTCGAACGCATGTGAGGCACCGATTGTCCGAGGCACGGGAACTCCCCGACGAGCCATCCGCACTCCGCGTACTGAACCCCGCCACCGAAGAGGTCGTCGCCACCGTCCCCGCCGTCTCCGCGGCCGACGTGGACGCCGCCGTCGCACGGGCCGCGCGGGCGCAGACCGCCTGGGCCGCCCTCGCCCCCGGCGACCGCGCCCGGCTGCTGCGCCGCTTCGCCGCCGCCGTCGACGACCACCTGGAGGAGCTGGCCCGGCTGGAGGTCACGGAGGCCGGCCACACCCTCGGCAACGCCCGCTGGGAGGCCGGCAACGTCCGCGACCTGCTCGACTACGCCGCCGGGGGAGTGGAGCGCCTCACCGGGCGGCAGATCCCGGTCGCCGGCGGCCTGGACGTGACGCTCCTCGAACCGCTCGGCGTGGTCGGCGTCATCGCCCCCTGGAACTTCCCGATGCCCATCGCGGCCTGGGGCGCCGCACCGGCGCTGGCCGCGGGCAACGCGGTCCTCCTCAAGCCCGCCGAGACCACCCCGCTGACGGCCCTGCGGCTGGCCGGACTGGCCCTGGAGGCGGGTCTTCCGGAGGGACTGTTCCAGGTCCTGCCGGGACACGGACCGGTCGCGGGCGACGCGCTCGTGGAGCACCCGGGCGTGGCGAAGATCGTCTTCACCGGGTCGACGGCCGTGGGCCGGCGAGTGGCCGCCAAGGGCGCCGCCCTCCTCAAGCCCGTCACCCTCGAACTCGGCGGCAAGAGCCCCAACATCGTCTTCGCCGACGCCGACCTGGAGGCCGCCGCGGCCGCCACGCCCATGTCCTTCCTGGACAACTCCGGCCAGGACTGCTGCGCCCGCACCCGCATCCTCGTCCAGCGCCGGGTGTACGACCGCTTCCTGGGCCTGCTGGCCCCGGCGATCGAGGCCGTGCGGGTCGGCGACCCGGCCGACGAGGGCACCCAGATGGGCCCGCTGATCTCCCGCGCCCAGGTGGACCGGGTCCGCTCCTACGTCCCCGACGGCGCCGACGGTATCCGCGGCAAGGCACCCGAGGGGCCGGGCTTCTGGTTCCCGCCGACCGTCCTCACGGGCGTCGACGCGCGGGCGCGCGTGGCCGTCGAGGAGGTCTTCGGCCCGGTCGCCGTCGTCCTGCCCTTCGAGGACGAGGCCGACGCGGTGCGCCTGGCCAACGCCACCGACTACGGACTGTCCGGCTCGCTGTGGACCCGGGACGTCGGCCGCGCCCTGCGCGTGTCGGCAGCGGTGCGCGCCGGGAACCTGTCGGTCAACTCCCACTCCAGCGTGCGCTACTGGACCCCGTTCGGTGGCTTCAAGCAGTCCGGCCTCGGCCGTGAACTCGGCCCGGACGCGCTCACCGCCTTCACCGAGACCAAGAACGTCTTCATCAGCACGGAGGCATAGCCACACATGACCGAGGACATCATCTGCCGCCGCCTGGCCGGCCGCACCGCCGTCGTGACCGGGGCCGGCAGCGGCATCGGCCTCGCCTCCGCCCGCCGGCTCGCCTCCGAGGGCGCCCACGTCGTCTGCGGTGACGTGGACGAGAGCCGGGGCAAGGCGGCGGCCGAGGAGACCGGCGGCACCTTCGTGCGGGCCGACGTCACCGACCCGGAGCAGGTCGAGACCCTGTTCGAGACCGCGTACGACACCTACGGCAGCGTCGACATCGCCTTCAACAACGCCGGCATCTCGCCCCCCGACGACGACTCCATCCTGGAGACCGGCCTGGAGGCGTGGAAACGTGTCCAGGAGGTCAACCTCACCTCCGTCTACCTGTGCTGCAAGGCGGCGATCCCCTACATGCGGCGCCAGGGCAAGGGCTCCATCATCAACACCGCGTCCTTCGTCGCGCGGATGGGCGCCGCCACCAGCCAGATCTCGTACACCGCCTCCAAGGGCGGCGTCCTCGCCATGTCCCGGGAACTCGGCGTGCAGTTCGCCCGCGAGGGCATCCGGGTCAACGCGCTGTGCCCCGGCCCGGTCAACACGCCGCTGCTGCGGGAGCTGTTCGCCAAGGATCCCGAGCGGGCCGCGCGCCGCCTGGTCCACATCCCGGTCGGGCGGTTCGCCGAGGCCGAGGAGATCGCCGCCGCCGTCGCCTTCCTGGCCAGCGACGACTCCTCCTTCGTCAACGCCACCGACTTCCTGGTGGACGGCGGCATTTCCGGGGCGTACGTCACACCGCTGTAGACCGGGGCGTGCGGCGTCCTACAGTGCCCGGATGAGCATGACGCCGCCGCCCGGCTGGTACCCCGATCCGTCGGCCCCGCACCAGGAACGCTGGTGGGACGGCACGGCCTGGACCGAACACCGGCGCGCGCCGTGGGCCGCCGGTCCCGAGGTCCCGCAGCCTCCGCGGTCGTCGACCGTCCCGCTGTTCACGGGCGCCCCGGGACAGGGACGGGAGGCGGGCGGCGGCGGACGCGCGAAGGCGGTCGCCCTCACCACCGCCGCGGCCGTGCTGGTCGCGGCGATCGTCACCGGCGCCCTCCTCCTCGGCGACGAGGGCGACGAGGGCGACGGCGGCGCGCCCGCCGCCCGGACACCGCCGGCCACCGCCACCGGCCCGGCGCCGACGAGCGCGCCACCGTCCCCGTCACCGACCGCCTCCGAACCCGCCGCGGACGACCCGGCCGTGGTCGAGGACCCGCTCAACGGCATCACCTTCCGGCTGCCGGACGGCTGGGTACGACCCCAGTACGTCAGCGAGGACGACGTCATGATGACCACCGACGGCACCTACGACTGCCCCGGCGACGGCGGCGTCTGCCGGCACGGCCTGGTCATCTCCCGCACCGTCACGGGCAACGCCGAGTCCTCCCCGAAGACCCTCGCCGAACAGGACATCGAGGACGCGGCCGACGACGCCTACGACCGCGACCCGGCCGGCGGCATGCCCTACGGCGGCATCGAGTCGCACGAGCAGGTCGGCGCCGGGCCGGTCGCGGTCGCCGGACGCGCCGGGTACTACGTGCGCTGGCGGGTGACGACGGCGAAGGGCCCCGGCGGCTACGTGCAGTCGCTGGTCTTCCCCTCCACCGTCGGCACCGAGTCCCCGATCCTCGTCCGCTACGTCTTCGACGCCGGCGAGGACGGACCGCCGCTCACCGTGATGGACGAGATCACCGACGGCATCCGGCCGGCCGGCGACGCGGACACGGGCGGCGGTGTGGGCAGCGGCATCGGCCCGACGGACTGAGCCCCCGGGCGGCCGGTCACAGGAAGGTGTGCCCCTCGCCCCGGTACGTCGGCACGGTCGCCGTCACCGTGTCACCCTCCACCAGGTGCAGGGTGTCGAACCGCTCGCACAGCTCACCGGCCTTGGCGTGCCGGAACCACACCTTGTCGCCGATCAGCAGGTCGTCGGCGGGCGTGCCGAGCAGCGGCGTCTGCACCTCGCCGGGGCCCTCCTGGGGGTCGTAGCGCAGCCCCTCCGGCAGGTAGGGGACGGGCAGCCGGTCCTTCCCGGCCGCGCCGGAGGCCGGGTAGCCCCCGCCGAGCACGGTCACCACCCCGACCCCGGGGCGCCGCACGACGGGCTGGGCGAACAGGGCCGCCGGACGGCCCCGGAAGGACGTGTAGTTGTCGAACAGCCGCGGCACGTACAGCCCCGACCCGGCGGCGATCTCCGTCACCGCGTCCTCCGCGGCGGTGTGCTGCACGCTGCCCGTGCCGCCGCCGTTGACGAACTCCAGGCCGGGCGCCACGGCCCGGACCGCCCGCACCACCGCGGCGCGCCGCTCGGCCAGTTCCCGGCGGGCGGCGGCCTGCATCAGCCGCACCGCACGCGACCGCAGCGGCCGTCCCGCCACCGCGTCCCCGACCCCGGCCACATGCCCCTCGTACGCCATGACGCCGACGACCTCGAAGCCGGGCCTGCGGGCCACCGCGCGGGCCAGATCGGCGACCTCGGCGGGGGAGTGCAGCGGCGAGCGCCGGGCCCCGACCCGCACCCGTCCCCCGAACAGCTTCAGCGAGGTGTCCAACTCCAGGCAGACCCGCACGACTTCCCGGCCGCCGTCCCGCGCCGCGTCGACGAGGTCCAGCTGCGCCACGTCGTCGATCATCACGGTGACGGCGGAGGCGAGCTTGGGATCGGCGGTCAGCTCGGCGTACCGGGCACGGTCCGCCGAGGGGTAGGCGAGCAGCACGTCCTCGAAACCGGAGCGCGCCAGCCACAGGGACTCGGCCAGCGTGAACGACATGACGCCCGCGAAACCGTCCCTGGCCAGGACCCGTTCGAGCAGCGCACGGCAGCGTACGGACTTGCTGGCGACCCGGATCGGCTTCCCGCCGGCCCGGCGGAGCAGGTCGTCGGCGTTCGCGTCGAACGCCTCCAGGTCCACGATCGCCACGGGGGCGTCCAGATGGGCGGTGGCCCGGTCGTAGCGGGCCCGGTCGGCGGCGCGTGCGGTCATGACCGCAGCCTGCCAGACAGGATTACCGCAGGGTAGGGGGACGTTCCGGGCCAATGCCGCGGGCGCGCGGACTGGTTCCCCGCCGGGCGGGGTCACGCCGTAGAGTGACGCGCACGCACGGCGCGGCGACCCCGGCGGCCGGGGCTCCGGGCTCCGCGCCGGGATGGCGGCCCTCCCGTGCGGGTATGCGTGCCCGGGACGGAACGTTCCGCGCCGGGCCGGGGCAGGAGACCACATCACCGGCCCGGCGCGGAA
>MUMD01000699.1 GCA_002155895.1 Streptomyces rochei | reverse complement strand
GCCCTGGACGCGCGGGTCGAGGGTGTGGGAGCGGGTGTCGAAGCAGTCGTAACCGGTGCCCATGTCCACGGAGTTGTCGGGGAAGCGCTCGGCCTGGGGCGCGTAGCAGGGCACCAGGGGCTGTCCGGGGCGGTAGGGCCGGGTGGGCTTCGCCGGGAGCCGTACGAGGGTGAGGTCGACGGTGGAGCCGCGGCTGTGGCCGGACTTCTCGGCGATGTAGCCGTCCTCGAAGAGGCGGGTCTTGTCCACCTCGGGGTAGAACTCGGCTTTCATCCTCTGGTCGCCGAGGTCCTCGGCCCAGCGGACGAAGTGGTCGACGGCGCGCTGCGGCCGGTAGCAGTCGTACACCTTCAGGGAGTAGCCCTGGCGCAGCAGGCGGGTCTGGGCCCGGTGCAGGGCTTCGGCGGCGGGGCGGGTGAGGACGCACAGGCGCTGCCGGTAGCCGTCGATGGGCTCGCCGACGAAGTTGTGCCGGGTGACGTAGCGCATCTCCTGGATGATCGTGGGGTCGACGGTCGCGAGCGCCACGAAGTCCTCGGGGGCCTTCGGCTCGGTCTCCGCCCGGGCGGTGGCGGGGGCGGCGGTCACGGCGACCAGGGCGGTGAGGGCGGTGGCCAGACCTCGGAACGCGCGGGAGAATCGTGTCATGTCCCCTGCATCTATCAGGCGCGGGTCGCGTGGGGGAAGCAGGCGGACGTCCGACACGCGCCGCGTACGCTCCGTGCGCGAGCCGGAATTGCGCGTGAACGTCTCATGAACTGGGCCCCGGCGGTCGCCGGTAACGCCCATCCTGCTCCCGTGCGCTCCTGGACGGACACTCTCCGCTTCGCCTTCCAACCGGTGGTCAACCTGATGACCGGCGGGGTCGCGGCGCTGGAGATACTCGCCCGGCCGGAAGGCGGCGACGTGCTGGCCGAGGCCCGCCGCGATCCCGAACTGGACGGGCGGCTCGCGGTCTCGGCGTTCCGCGCGGCGGTGCGCAAGGAGACCCTGCTGCCGCTGCACGTCAACGTGTTCGCGGGCACGCTGGCCGATCTCGGTGGCCTCCAGCCGTTGCACGACGCCGTGCGGGAGGCGGGCCGGATGCCCTGGGAGGTGACCCTGGACGTCTGTCCTCCGTACGCGCACGTGCCGCGGCGGGCGCTGCTGGAGGCGGTGTCCGGGGTCCGGGCGCAAGGGTTCCGGATCTGCGCGGACGGGGTCGGTGACGGCGACGCGCCGCTGCGGCTGCTGACGGACCTGGCCCCGGAGCTGGTGAAGCTCGACGCCTCCTTGCTGGCGCGGCCCGCGGCGGTGCGGGCGATGCGGGTGCTCTGCGACGAACTGGGGGCCCTGCTGGCCGTGGAGGGCGTGGAGACGGAGGCGCAGTACGCCGCCGCGCGGACGGCCGGCGCGCAGTGGGCCCAGGGGGAGCTGCTGGCGCCGCCCGCGCGGCTGCCGGCGACGGACGTGTACCTCCCGGCCGGCTCCCCCGGCGTACCGCCGGCGCCGAGGTCGGGTCCGCCGGTGCGTCAGTTCGTGCGGCCGGCCGCGCTGCTGCCGGCGTCCGCGTCGGCGGGGCAGGTGCGGGCGTTGCTGACCGGGTCGCCTGACGTGTCCGGGGTGCTGCTCGTGGACCGCGACGGGGTGCCGGTGCGGTCGGTGCACCGGTCCCGCTTCCTGCTGACCATGTCGGGACGGTACGGGCACGCCCTGTACGCCGACCGGCCCGCCGCGAAACTCGGCGACGTGCCGCGCACGGTCGGCGTCGACGCGACGGCCTGGGAGGTGCTGGACGTGGTGGCGGTCGGCGGCCGGGGCCGCACCTCGGACGATGTCGCGGTGGTCGACGCCCACGGACGGTGCGTGGGCGTCGTACGGCTCGCGGACCTGGTGCGGGCGCTGGCGGAGAGCCGGGTGGAGGAGGCGGCCGGGCTGAATCCGCTGACCCGGCTGCCCGGTTCGGACGCGATCACGGCCGAGGTGGACCGGCGGATCGCGGACGGGCGGGCTTTCGCGCTCAGCTGGCTCGACGTGGACCACTTCAAGCAGGTGAACGACCGGGCCGGGTTCGCGGCGGGCGACGAGCTGATCCGGGCGGTCGGCCGGGTCCTGTCGCGGGCGGCGTCGGGGTCCACGCGCGTGGGGCACATCGGGGGCGACGACTTCCTGGTGCTCACCGACCCGGAGGCGCTGGAGGGGCTCGCGTCCCGCGTGCTGGACGTGCCCTGGGCGGCCGGGGGGCGGCCCGTGACGCTGTCCCTGGCCACGGTCCTGTGTCCGCCCGGAGGTGTGCCGGACCACCGGCAGGCGGCGGCGTGCCTGGCCCCGTTGAAGGAGGCCGCGAAAGCGCTGCGGGGCGCGAGCTGGGTGCTGGGCCGGGCGGGGGCACCGGGGCACGAGGTGCGGCGGGGCTCGAGCCGGGCGGCGGCGCAGACGGGGTGAGGGCCGGCGGTCCGGCCGACGGGTGGTTCCGGCGCCGCCCCGGCGGGGCTCACGCACCGTTGCGGTCGGCCACCT
>MUMD01000698.1 GCA_002155895.1 Streptomyces rochei | reverse complement strand
GGGATCAGCCGACGGGCGAGTTCAGCGGGGCGGCGGGCTCGGCGAAGCACCGGGGGTCGTCCCACAGCAGCTGGACGTCCCGCGCCCAGTGCTCGTCCGGCGCGTCCGCCGCGTCCGCGGTCTCGCGCAGCTCCATGACGAGGCGGGGGAGGTCCGACGGCGGCACCCCCGCCACGGAGACCGCGAGCCGGTCGAGGAACGCGGTGCCCGAGCAGGCGCCGTCGTGCCCGTCGCCGGGGCAGCCCACGCGCGGCCACAGCAGGACCGGGACGGGGAGGTTGAGGCCGACCTCGAAGTGCTCCCGGGCCTCCGGGGGCGCGGCGGCGAACCCGGCCAGCTCCGCGTCGTCGCGCAGTCGCCTGCGCAACCCGGCCGGCCGCTCCCGCGTCCCGCAGTCGACGCGGTGGAGGGTCTCGCCGGTGCTGACGCCGAGCTTGCGCCACCTCTTGCGCAACTGGTGGCGCAGCCGCCCGCTGCGGTGGCGGTGGCGGTCGGTGACGACCAGCGGGTAGGCGCAGCCGAGCGGGGTGGGATCGTCCTCGCTGCACGCCCAGTGCGCGACCGGTTCGTTGAGCCACTCGCGGGGC